>CAYFXN010000009.1:0-40616 GCA_964347065.1 uncultured bacterium
GGTGGGCCCACCTGGCCTCGAACCAGGGACCTACCGGTTATGAGCCGGTGGCTCTGCCAACTGAGCTATGGGCCCAAATCCTTGTTACAAATTCTTATTATTGAATCTTTGCCTACCATAGTCAACGTTTTTCTCTTTTTGCGGATCTTCCTCCCTCTGGCCGCCTGAAGATCACCCTCAACATAGATACCTGACCCCGAAACCCTTTGTCCGGAAAAAGGAGAGATGCATTGGCGCCTGTCAGCACACAACGTGCACAACCGTTACTCATTCCGTGAAGGTCTTGAGTATCTTCGCCCTGGTCTTATGGCGTAATTTTCTGAGCGCCTTCGCCTCAATCTGTCTTATTCTCTCCCGGGTTACATCGAAATCCTGCCCCACCTCTTCGAGTGTGTGGTCCGATTTCTCACCGATTCCAAACCGCATCCTCAGCACCTTTTCCTCCCTCGGGGTAAGAGTTGCCAGCACTCTCCTGATCTGATCAGCAAGATCAAGGTTGATGACTGAATCGGTGGGGGAAACGGAATTTTTATCCTCTATGAAATCTCCAAGGTGGCTGTCTTCCTCCTCACCAATGGGAGTTTCGAGGGAAATCGGTTCTTTGGCGATCTTCAGGACTTTTCTCACCTTTTCCAGCGGTATGTCCATTCTGCTGGCGATCTCTGCCGGCGAAGGCTCCCTGCCGAGTTCCTGCACGAGGTACCGCGAAGTCCTGATCAGCTTGTTGATGGTCTCAATCATATGCACGGGGATCCTTATCGTCCTCGCCTGGTCCGCAATGGCCCTCGTTATCGCCTGCCGAATCCACCAGGTTGCGTATGTGCTGAACTTGTACCCTCTCTTGTACTCAAATTTATCGACCGCTTTCATGAGGCCGATGTTCCCCTCCTGGATCAGGTCGAGAAACTGAAGTCCTCTGTTGGTATATTTTTTCGCTATGCTCACCACGAGGCGTAGATTCGCCTCGATGAGGGCCTGTTTGGCACTGCTGATCTTTCTGTCGCCCTGTTCGACTTTTTCCAGGATACTCTTCAACTCCTCGGCGCTCGTACCGCTCTCATCCTCGATCTTCTTTATCTCGTCGATCGCCGTTTTGATCTCTCTTTCCATGTTGACGAGCTCTTCTTTCTTTATCCTCAGCCTCATGGCCACCTTGCCGACTCCTTTTTCCCGGCCGTGGGCCTGCCTCATCAACTTCAAAAACTCCTCCGGGTTCATACCCCTGCTCAGGCTGAAATCTCTCAAGATAGATTCGTTCTCTTCAATCGAACCTACATAGCGCTTTATCTTTCCGCATATATCCTCGATTTTTCTATCTTTGAGATGAATGGAGTTCAGATAATCATCTATCTCTTCATTCGTCTTGAACAGTTTATTCCCGATCCTGTCCTTCTCCTTTTTGCTGACGCGCTTTGACGACATCTCCTTCTGGTATTTATCCACAAGCCTCGATTTTCTCCTTAAAATTGAGATAGTGTCGAGGGTTTTTCTGAAACACTCGTCTTCCTCCTCTGCGGAAGAGTCTTCATCGAGATCCTTCAAAACTTCCCTGATATTTATCGCTCCCCCTTTGAGCTTGTCTCCGAACTCGAGGATCTCCTCCATGGCGATGGGGCAGCTCTTAACAGCGGAAATTATCTCTCTTTCCCCCTCTTCTATCCTCTTTGCAAGCTCAATCTCTCCCTCCCTGTTCAGCAGGGGAATCGATCCCATCTCCTTCAGATAGAGCCTGACAGGGTCATTGCTCTTGATCCCTCCCAGGTCCACGCGCTGCTCCTCCTCCTGCTCCTCAGCAATTCCATCGAATGCAAGCTTCAGGGAAGGTATCTTCAGGTTCTGAACGGAATCGACAATTTCGATATCGTTTTCACCAAAAATTTCCATGATATCCTCAATGTGATCGGGGTTAACCACATCTCTCGGTATAGCATTATTCAACTCATCAACGAGTATATATCCCTGCTTCTTCCCTTTCTTGATCAATCCCTGGATGGAATCAGCATCTCGCTTTCTTGCCATAAAATTCACCTCTTTACAAATTTTTTCTTGTTTCTTCAATATCCTTTTTCAGTTTCATCTGGAGGCGGAGCATTTCTTCTCTCTTCGCTCTGTCCCCTTCCTCCTTGAAGGCTGAAATGATCCGGGCAAGCTCATCTTCTTTCCTTCTCAGTGCGATGAAACCGAGTATCTTTTCTAAATCCCCTTCCTTTTCTTCAGGGAAAAATTGCTCGTACAGGAGGACAGCCTTGGAAAGTTTCGAAGCAAGCTTTTCTCCCTCTCTATTAATAGACGATTCAAGAATCGTTCCAGATTCATCCGGCTCATTCGTGAGTTTCGAAGCTATTTCCGCAAGTTCTGTGTCCTCGATGGCACTGATCGCCATCTTAACGTCTTCTCTTGCGGCACACCGTGGGTGCTTGAGCAAAAATCCGACCATCGCCTCCTCTGGTTTGATCTTCAGCGCCTTCTCTGCACTGTCAATACCGGGGGCGGCTATGACGTCCCCCTCCTGTTTGGCGGTCCACTTCCTGATATCGTCGGCCGTCAGGTTCAGTTTCGCCGCTATTTCCTGCACGAACATCTCTTTCTCCACCGGATCTCTTACGTTTTTCAGGTACTTACCCACCAGTTTCAGATAGTCGAGTCTCTGGGAAATGCTGTTCAGGTCGAATTTTTTCGCCGCCGCGTCTATGATGTACTCCATGAGAAGTTTTGCTCCACCGAGAGCATCCTTCACGCTTTCCACCCCCACTTCGCGAATCCAATCATCAGGGTCGCGTTTTTTGGGGGGGAAAAAAACAAGAGGAGAAATTCCCGCCTCATACGCCGGCTCCATGGACCTCACTGCCGCCTTTCTCCCGGCCATGTCACCGTCGAACAAAAGTATCACTTTGTCGGTAACTTTTTTCAGGGCGCGGAAATGATTCGATGTCATTGCCGTTCCGCAGGTTGCAACGACGTTCTTTATTCCTGCCTGCCACATGATGATCCAATCCATGTAACCTTCCACAACGTAGACCCTGCCTTCTTCCCTGACAAACTTGCCGGAAAAGTTCAGACCGTAGAGAAGGTTTTTTTTCTTATAAATCCTCGATTCAGAACTGTTTATGTATTTCGGCTCAGAATCGTCGAGGGACCTACCCGCAAATCCGGCAATTTTTCCGGCTGTCGTGAATATGGGAAATATGAGCCTTCCGGAAAACCGGTCAACAACTTCACCATTTCTCCTCTGGAAGAGAAGGCCGCATTCGATTGCAGCCTCCACGTCTAACCCTTCGACCTTTATCTCCCTGGCAAGCCCCCTTCTTCCGCCTCCTCCGTATCCGATGGTCAGAGAGCGGGCCGTATCCTCTTCGATCCCCCTTTTTTTCAAATATGTTCTTGCAGGATTACCTTTTTGAAATAACACCTTGTGGTAATAATCGGCTCCGAAGCGGTTCACATCGAACAACCTCTTTAATACGTCAGCTTCTCCTCCGCCACCTTCGTAGATGACCTCGACGCCGGTCCTCTCGCACAGCTCCTCTACTGCCTCCCTGTAGTCAACCTTTTTATACTGCATCACGAAGGAAATGAAATCCCCTCCGGCACCGCATCCGAAACAGTGAAAAACCCCCTTTTCGCTGCTCACAAAAAAAGACGGTGTCTTTTCGCGGTGAAATGGACAGAGGCCCCTCAGGCTCGAACCAGCCCTTCTCAGCTCAACGTACTCTGAAACGACGTCCACGATACTCGCTCTTAACCTGAGTTCCTCTAACGTCTTTCTGGATATTCTCCCATTCATTGATACTGATAAAAACTATTGATTCTCTTTTGATAACGGAAAACGGAACATAGGAGGTGAACTATCGCCACGTTATTCTTTAGAGAGAATTTCCCTGACAAGATCGCTGACTTCTTTCCCATCGGCTCTCCCGGTCACCCTGGGCATGAGATTTTTCATAACCTTGCCAATATCCCTGACGCCCAGTGCCCCCACCTCTGAGATGATCTCCTCTATGAGCGAAACAAGATCTTCCCGGTTCATTTGAGGAGGCAGGTACGCTTCCAGTACTTCTATCTCACGGGTCTCCTTCTCCACGAGGTCCTTTCTGCCGCCTTTATCGTAGAATTCCACCGATTCCTTTCTCTGTTTGATGCTCGTTGCGATAATTTTCATGACCTCCGCGTCATCCGCCTCCTTGAGCAGCTCTATTTCCCTGTTTTTTAGGGAAGCAAGAAGCATCCTTAAAGTGGAAAGCGCTACCAAATCACGTGATTTCGTAGCGCTTACCATATCCTGTCTTATCTTTTCTTTCAGGGACATATGACCTCAACCGATCATTTTCCTCATCTTCTTCAGCGCCCTCTTTTTCGCAGCAATCATCTTCTTTTTCTTCTTCACGCTCGGTTTCTCGTAATGTTCCCTTCTTCTGATTTCTGAGAGAATTCCGGCCCTCTCACACTGCTTCTTGAAGCGTTTCAGGGCCATCTCAAAAGACTCATTTTCTCTTACTTTGACACCTGGCATATATGTTCAACCCCTCGTTTTGTACAATATGGCTAATCTTTAATACTATACTTATTATAGACAATTTGTCAAGCAGATTAACCCATCTTGTGGCCGAGCTTCTTTCCTCCGATGAGGTGAAGATGCAGGTGCATAACGATCTGGCCACCTTCGGCACCATTGTTGATGACGGTGCGGTACCCCCTCCCGTGGAGCTCCTTCTCCCCTGCAAGTTTGGAAGCGACGAGGAGCATCCGCCCGAGCAGACCCGTATCTTCTTCCCGGACATCGTTCAGATTGACCAGATGTTTTTTGGGAACAATCAACAGGTGGACGGGGGAAACGGGGTTAATATCGTTGAATGCAATCAGTTCATCATCCTCGTACACTATCGTCGAAGGGATCTCTCTCTGAACTATTTTGCAGAAAACGCAATCAACCACTCCTATCCTCCTTGTGAGCAGTATTCTCTTTCCTGCGATGAAAATGTGAACATTTTATATGAAACTACACCACTTTTCTATAAAAACATGTCCTTTCACCGGTGTGACAGGCAGGTCCCCGCGGCCTTACCCGGTAGAGCAGGGTATCGTGATCGCAATCGTAGAAAATATCGACGATTTCCTGGAGGTTTCCCGAAGTCTCTCCTTTCAACCACAACCGGTTTCTCGATCGGCTGAAATAGTGCGCCAGTTTTTTGGCCCACGTCTTTCTGATCGCATCCGCGTCTGCATACGCAACCATCAATACGGTATTGTCCGAAACATCCTGGGCCACGACGGGAACCAGGCCTGACTCGTCAAACTTTATCCGGGTCAAGAGCTCTTCGACAACCATCCGTATAACCTCCCACGTATAGAGAATTGATACCATCTGGTGCTCATCCAGCAGGCCTACGTACTACCTTTTCTTCCCTCCGAGCTTATCGCGATGAAACTGAAGCCGGGGTCGAGCAGATAACAAGGCGTACCCCCATTCCGCCTCAGACTTCGACCGTCCTCATCGGCACACCCTTTTGCGCGAGATACATCTTGGCCTCACCGATGGTGTATTCACCGTAGTGAAAAATGGACGCAGCCAGAACTGCATCGGCGTTCCCCAAAACTATACCATCATAGAGATGTTCGAGATTCCCCACCCCCCCGGACGCTATCACGGGAATTCCAACCGCATCGGCAATGGCCCGCGTCAGCTCTATATCGTATCCGTCTCTCGTCCCATCCCTGTCCATGCTGGTGAGAAGAATCTCGCCAGCGCCAAGCTCGCAGACTTTCCTGGCCCACATCACCGCATCGATTCCCGTTGGTTTTCGTCCGCCGTAGGTGTAGACCTCAAACTGCCCTTGCTTTCCGGGGACCCTCCTCGCATCGATGGCAACGACGATGCACTGGCTTCCGAACCTCCTCGATGCCCTCTCGACGAATTCGGGGGCAAGGACCGCAGCCGTGTTGATCGAGACTTTGTCCGCCCCGGCGCGAAGAAGGTCACGAATGTCATCAAGCGTCCGGATTCCGCCTCCCACCGTAAGGGGCATGAAAACCCTCTCGGCGGTTCTCTTCACGACGTTTACAATGATGTTTCTGTTTTCATGGGAAGCCGTTATATCGAGGAAAGTGAGTTCATCAGCACCTTCATCATCATAGCGCTCGGCTATTTCAACGGGGTCGCCCGCATCCCGGAGATTGACAAAATTCACCCCTTTGACGACACGGCCGTCGTGAACATCCAGACACGGTATTATCCTCCTGGTAAGCATCAGGTGCCCGAACCCGACACGGCATCCCGGGCTTCGGCAAAATTGACTTTCGAGGAGTAAAGGGCCTTCCCGACGATCACGCCCGTGATCCTGTTGTATGCCCTCTTCTCAGATATTTCCTTGATCTTCAGTATATCGTTAACTCCCGATATTCCCCCCGATGCGACGATCTGTCCTTTCACGGCCTTCGCAAATGACTCGATCTCATTAAAATCCGGGCCTTCAAGCATTCCATCCCTCGTTATGTCCGTGTAAATGAAAGAATGCAAACCGCTTCTTTCAAGATCCCGGGCGAGGTCGACGGCACGAATGCCGGTAACCTCAACCCATCCCCTGATGGCAACCGCTCCTCCCACCGCGTCGATCGCCGCGACGACTTTGTCTCCATATTCACCGGTTATCCTTTTGATCTCCTCTCTGTCCCTGACAATGGTTGTTCCAAGTATTACCTTCCAAACGCCTGCCTCCAAGTATCTCGTCGCGATATCGAAGTTTCTTATCCCTCCTCCCACCTGTATCTTTGCCCCCGACCGGGAAACTATGTTTTCAATGACCTCAAAGTTGACGGGTTGACCTTTGAAGGCTCCATCGAGGTCTACGACGTGAATCACGTCGGCTCCCAGCTGTACCCACCGCTTTGCAACGAGAACCGGATCGTCGGAAAAAACGGTCATCTCCTCCTTTTTTCCCTGTTTGAGACGAACACACTTTCCCTTGATGATATCGATCGCCGGAATAACCAGGAAATCCATCAGCGCCTCCCATCATATTCTCTGACAGCGAATCTTCCGAAATTATCGAGAAGCTGCAGGCCCACTCTCTGGCTCTTCTCGGGGTGAAACTGAACAGCAAGGATATTGTCCTGCATGACCCCGGAAGCGAATTCTATGCCATATACCGTCCTGCAGGTATCCACGTCACCCTCCGGGATCACATAATATGAATGGACAAAGTAGAAGTATGACCCGGACGGAATTCCACTGAAGAATCTGTTTTCATTCGGAAAGCCGACACTGTTCCAACCCATGTGCGGTATCTTCAGCGGCACTTCCCTTTCCTCATCGGGAAGACCGATGACGCCCTTCATATCTCCGGGAAACCTCACCACCTTCCCTTTCAGCAAGTCCAGGCCACCATGTGTGCCGAATTCGTAACTCTCGGTAAAGAGGATCTGAAGCCCGAGGCAAATTCCGAGAAACGGCCTCCCGGAGAGGACCCAATCCTTCAAAAAACGCGTAAGGCCCCTCTTTTCAAGATTCTCCATACAATCTTTAAACGCCCCCACTCCAGGCAAAACCAGGCCCCGACCTTCCTCGAGAACGGAGATACGGTCAGTGATCCGAACGTCGTAACCCAGCGACCCGAAAGCCCGCGAGACACTCATCAAGTTCCCCATTCCGTAATCAACGATCCCAAGAAACAACCCCTTCACCACTTACATCACTCCTTTGGTCGATGGGATACCGCCTACACGCTCATCAATCATTGTCGCCATATCCAGGGCCCTGCCCAGGGCCTTGAATATAGCCTCAACGGTATGGTGGGTGTTGCTCCCGTAAGGGACGTTGACGTGGACGCATATGCCGGATGACTGCGCAAAGGCTCTCACAAATTCCTCAACGAGCTCCGTGTCAAATTGCCCCACCTTCTCACTCTTCACATCGCACCGAAATACGTGATATGGTCGCAGGCTGATATCAACGGCAACTTCAGCGTACGCCTCGATCATGGGTATGGCAGCAAAACCATACCTCCTGATCCCCCTGAGGTCACCGAGGGCCTTTTTCATCGCAGCCCCAAGAACGATTGCGGTATCTTCGACAAGGTGGTGGTAATCGACCTCGATATCTCCTTCAGCTTTAACCCGCAGATCAAACAGGCCGTGTTTCGAAAAAAGAACGAGCATGTGGTCGAAAAAGGGAACGCCCGTTTCAACGTCATCCTGCCCCGTCCCGTCAATGTTTATCGTCAAATCGATCGAGGTTTCTTTCGTTTTCCTGCTGAACTCTCCTTTTCTGCCCATTATCCCCTCCTTTTTCTCCCCTTTTCGTACCTGGCAGCAGCAGCATTGCCGTGGGCGTTGAGCCCTTCCCGTCTTGCCAAAGCGACGATATCTGCAAGATCCTTTTTCAACGATACGGGATCGTAGGAAACAACGTTCAGTCTTTTCATAAAATTATACACACCCAAAGGAGAGGAAAACCGCGCCGAACCACCCGTCGGGAGGGTGTGATTGATGCCGGCAATATAATCGCCCGCCGCAACGGGCGAATAGGGCCCCACGAAAATCGTCCCCGCGTTTCTCAGTTCGTGGATTATGGACCCGGGGTTTTCCACCTGCACCGACAGGTGTTCGGGGGCAATATGGTTGACGACCCTCACAGCTGCCTGAATGTTTCTTGTGAGGAATACGGGCGCATCTATGAGTGATTCAGAAAGAATCCTCGACCGTCTCTCCTTTCGCGAAAGTCTGTCCACCGACCTCATAACATCTCCGGCCACACTGCCTGAATCGGTCACGAGAGCAACAAAGGTGTCCTCACCATGTTCCGCCTGGGAAATGAGATCATACGCTACATACTCCGGATTTGCCTTGGCACCGGCAAGAACCACCAGTTCTGATGGGCCTGCCAGCATATCCAGCCCGACGGTGCCATAGAGCTGTTTCTTCGCTTCCGTTACGTAAGCGTTGCCCGGGCCGGCTATCACGTCCACCTTCGGTACCAGCCGGGTACCCAGAGCGAAAGCGGCCACAGCCTGTGCGCCTCCGATCCTGAAAAGCCTTTCAACGCCAGACAGATAACACGCAGCGAGGACTTCATCCTGAAGAATCCCCCCCGGCGACGGGGCAGCAGCGAAAACTTCCTGAACTCCGGCGATCTTAGCGGGAATTGCCGTCATCATGACCGTCGATGGATAGGCTGCCTTCCCTCCGGGCACATAGATACCCGCCCTTTGGACAGGAATACTCAGCAGGGATATTTGGCCGCCCGCCTCGTTAAATAGCGTATATCCCCTGTCCACTTGCGGTTCGTGAAAATCCCGTATCCTCCCCGCCATCTTCTCGAGGGACTTCCGCATCTTTGCCGTTACCCGCTTCAAGGCCTCCTGCATCTCATCTCTTTCCACTTCCAGCCCTTTTTTTCCCGGATCAAAACCGTCAAACCTTCTCGTGAGATCAATCAGCGCAGCGTCACCCTCGGATCTCACTCTTTCAATGATCCCGGCAACGGAGTTCTTCACCGAACCGGAAATGTCCTCATCCCTTGCAACGGATCCAGACAGCGCTCTATCAAATTTGACCGTCCCCTCAGCATATAACTTCACACTCATCCTCCTCGGGCACTCTCCGTATCGATGCCCCGAGACTGTTTAATTTCTCTTCGAGCTTTTCGTATCCCCGGTCAAGATGCTCAATGTCCTTGACGAGCGTCTCAGAATCTGCCACGATCCCGGCAAGAACGAGAGATGCCGAAGCTCTGAGATCCGTTGCCGTTACGGGTGCCCCTGAAAGCTCCCTCACTCCTTTGACGACGGCCACCCTGCCGGAAACGGAAATGTCCGCGCCCAGCCTTCTCAGTTCCGCCACGTGTCTGAACCTGTTTTCAAAAATATTCTCTTCTATCGTCGAGGTCGAATCACCCAGGCACATGTAAGCCATAAACTGCGCCTGCACGTCTGTGGGAAACCCCGGAAAGGGGTTGGTAGACACATTGACGCTTCGTATCGTGTCCCCTCGAATGACCCGTACCCCCTTCTCGTCCCACGATACGTCGGCCCCCGATTCCTTGAGTTTGCCCAGGAGGGATTCCAAAATCTCCGGGCTGATATGGAGGACTTTCACATCTCCGCCGGTCAGAGCTCCGGCCAGCAAAAGGGTTGCCGCCTCGATTCTGTCAGGCATAACGGTATAGTCAGTTCCATTGAGTGAAGTGACTCCTTCGACGCGAATCGTGGACGTCCCCTCTCCCTCGATTCTGGCTCCCATATTCTTCAAGCAGCGCGCGAGGTCAACCACCTCGGGCTCCAGAGCAGCGTTATTGATAACCGTCTCCCCCCGGGCACAGCAGGCGGCAATCAGCACGTTCTCCGTACCGGTAACCGTTTTCAGATCAAAATCGATCCTCGCACCGTTGAGCGCGGCCGCAGCAACATGCCACTTTCCATGCTCTTTCACACAACGTGCACCCATTGCGGTCAACGCTTTAAGATGCTGGTCTATGGGCCTATCCCCGATGTCGCATCCGCCGGGTATGGGTATGTCGGCAACTCCAAAGCGTGCCAGAAGAGGGCCGAGAAGCAGAACGGATGCCCGGAGCTTTGTCGCAAGACCATAGGGTACATCGAAGGCATTTACGCCCGTTTGATCCAAAGTGAGCATGTCCCCTTCTTTCTCTACGGAACCGCCGAGCTGCTGCAATATTTTCCCGAATACGTTCACATCCTCCAGCTCGGGCACATTACGAAGGCGGAGTGATGTATCGGAGAGGATCGAAGCAGCCATCATGGGCAAGATGGCATTTTTCGCTCCCCCGGGAAGAATCTCCCCGCGAAGCGTGGAGCCTCCCTTGACAATGAAAGAGTATTTATCCCGTCTCACCACCTGCAGTTCTCCTTTTTCGCGCAATGGCCACCCTGGGAATCCGGGCCAGATCCCTTATTATTTCACATTTTTCAAACCTGCCATCACCCTCGATTATTTCCACCACCCGTTCTTTCTGGTCGTAACCAAACTCAAAAAAGAGAAAGCCTCCCGGCACAAGGCGGTCTCCCGAGAACCGGACGAGGTCTTCGATATGCTCCGTTCCCGTCTCCCCCCCGACGAGGGCCTCCTGCGGCTCATGATCCCTCACCTCGGGCATCGCCGTCACAAGCTCTTCCTTCGACAGGTAGGGTGGGTTTGCGACGATAAAATCAAACACCATGTTCTCCCAGCCGGCTGTAACTCTGAAATCTCCCCGATAAATACGCAACCTGTTCGAAAGGCCGTAATGTCTGGCATTTTTTTCTGTAACCTGCACCGCCTTTTCAGCCACATCAACAGCGAGCATCTGCAGGTTGTCCATCTCGGCGAGCAAGGTCACGCATATCACCCCCGAGCCCGATCCCACATCGAGACCCGTCAGCTTTTTTTCACCGAATACCCTGAGCCGCTGGAGGGAAACCTCAAGAAGGACTTCTGTTTCCTGTCTCGGAACGAGAACACCGGGTTCGAGAAAAAAATCACGGCCGAAAAATTCCCACCTCCCCAAAATCAACTGGAGAGGCTCCCTCTTTCTCCTTCTCGACAGAATCTCTTCCAGGTGCTGAAAAACGCCTTCGATTTCCACATCCCCTGTGAGCGCCATCTTTCCTGGAGGTACTTTGCAGACCCACGATGTGATAAACCTGGCTTCCGAATCCGCGTCCTCAACTCCCATCAGGTGAAGCTCCGAGCGGGCATGGGAATATACCTGTGATATTTTCATAGGAATCGTTATTTGACCTGCCTCAACATCTCCGTCTGGTAGTACGTTATCAGATGATCGATCATTTCATGCAGCTCGCCATTGAGGACGCTTGAAAGGTTATAGAGGGTAAGGCCGATCCTGTGATCCGTCACACGGTTCTGGGGAAAGTTATACGTCCTAATTCTCTCGCTTCTGTCTCCCGTACCCACCTGGGATCTTCTTATCTTTGATATCTCTTCCATCTGCTTTTTCTGTTCCCTTTCGAAAATCCTCGCCCTCAGTATCTTCATCGCTTTTGCCTTGTTTTTGTGCTGCGACTTCTCGTCCTGGCAGGAGACGACAATTTCAGATGGAATGTGCGTTATCCTCACCGCGGAATCCGTCGTGTTTACCGACTGTCCTCCCGGGCCGGAAGACCGCATCACCTCCACCTTGAGATCATCGGGGTTAACCTCAACGTCTATTTCTTCCGCCTCGGGAAGGACGGCAACCGTCGCCGTCGAAGTGTGAATCCTTCCCCCGGCTTCCGTCTCGGGGATTCTCTGCACCCTGTGGACACCGCTCTCGTACTTGAGCAGACTGTATGCCCCTTTCCCCGAAATAAGAGCGATAATCTCCTTGTACCCACCGAGTCCCGTCAGGTGGGAACTCAACGTTTCTATCGCGTATCCCCTTTTTTCCGCATACATGGAGTACATCCTGAATAGATCGGCAGCGAAAAGAGACGCCTCTTCGCCCCCAGCCCCGGCCCTTATTTCAAGAACGATGTTTTTATCGTCACTCGGGTCTTTCGGCAACAACAGAATCTTGAGATCCTTCTCCTGCTTCTCCTGTTCCCTTTCCAGCCGTTCGAGGTCTTCCCTGATAATCTCTCTGAGCTCATCATCCTCCTCTTCGTCCAACATCTCCCTGGCTTCCCGGAGCTCGACGGTTGTCTCCTTATACTTTCTGTACAGGCTGGCTATTTCGCTTATCTCGGCGTACTGTTTCGAATAATCTCTGAAAACCCTCTGATCGGCAATGACCTCGGGGTCAGAGAGTATCTTCTGAAGCTCAACCTCTTTTTCCAGTATCGTTTCCAGCCTGTCGAGCATGGTGTGTCTCTCCAATCAGGTGATGTTCCCCGATAGAGCGTTCAATGAGGCGAGGGCAACCTCCACCTGGTCAATATCCGGCTCCCTCGTCGTGATCTTCTGGACCCACAATCCGGGAGCGGAAATTATATTGAAAAACAGGAATTTTTATTTCTTCCCCGACATCCTTATCAATTTACATGAGATCCCGGCAATTAACTGCATTTATATCAAGCGGTTGAATCACGGCTTTTGAAACTCCTCCCTGACTTCATCCGGTTTGCCGCAGGTGAATTCACCTTCGGTGCACGGTCCCCTGAGACACCCCGGGCCTGATTTGTTGAATATGACAGGAGCAACCTTCCTGACCTTTGCCAGCATTTCCTTTGCCATATTCCGTATCTCCCACTGAGCCCTTCTGCAGCACCGCAACTGAAAGAAGTGGTTCAGTTCCCTGGCGTTCATCGTAACGATAATGCGGGTAACTGCAGCATTGGGAAGAATGTACCGGGCATCTTCGACGGGAACTCCCCTGCTTATCATCCACCGGTAAAGGTCTTCTATAATCCCTATCCCCTCGTTAAACTTGCCGCAGGCCTCGCTGTCTGCGGCAATCGAAGGGGGAAGGACTATTTCGAGGTTATCGTATTCCACATATCTCTGGCTTTGCTGAGAATAGGATGCGATTCTGTGCCGCACGAGCTGATGGGACGTTGCCCTCGATATCCCTTCGATACCGAAGGAGAAGCTGACATGCTCCAGAACCGAGAGATGTCCAAGGGATATGATCTTCTGAACAAGCCTGTTTACATATTCGTCTGAAAGATTGTTTTTCAGTTCACCTATGGAAGACTTTGTGTAACAGAGACGGGCAGCGAGCGCGACAACCCTCTCAGGGTCGTTTGTATATTTTAAAAGTTCAACATACATGAATTTCCCGGATTATTGCTGTTTCTTTTCCGTCCGCCCGTATTTTCTGCGAAACTTCTCCACTCGCCCGGCAGTGTCGACAATTTTCTGCTTCCCCGTAAAGAAGGGATGACAGTTTGAGCAAATAGCAACCTTGATCTCAGAGAGAACCGAGAGCGTCTCGAAGGTGTTTCCACAGGCGCATTTTACCACCGCCTTCTGGACCTTCGGGTGGATGTCCTTTTTCATGATAATCCTCCGGAATCTTTTATTCTATGATTTCTACGTTTCAAGGTAGATGGCAGAACGGATAGAGTCTACTGATTCATTGATTCGAGGAACTCCTTGTTGGTTTTGGTCTTGGACACTTTATCTATCAAGAACTCCATGCTTTCGGCGGGAGAAAGGGGCGAGAGGAATTTCCTGAGAATCCAAATTCTATTGAGGTCGTTCTTGTCGATGAGAAGCTCTTCTTTCCTCGTACCGGACTTGTTGATGTCGATGGCGGGGAATATCCTCTTCTCGGAAATCTTCCTGTCGAGAACCAACTCCATATTCCCTGTCCCCTTGAATTCTTCAAAGATGACTTCGTCCATCCTGCTCCCCGTCTCAATCAGCGCGGTTGCTATAATTGTGAGGGACCCCCCTTCCTCTGTGTTTCTTGCTGCCCCGAAAAAACGCTTGGGTTTCTGGAGGGCGTTGGCGTCCACACCACCCGAGAGGACCTTTCCCGAAGGAGGCACAACCGCATTGTACGCCCGGGCAAGCCTGGTTATGCTGTCTAACAGAATCACCACATCCAGCTTATGCTCCACGAGCCTTTTGGCCTTATCGATAACCATCTCTGCAACCTGCACGTGCCTCTGTGCGGGCTCATCAAAGGTGGAACTGATAACCTCCCCCCGAACGCTCCTCTGCATGTCGGTCACCTCTTCGGGCCTCTCATCGATGAGCAACACTATCAGGACGATCTCCGGATGGTTACTGGTGAGAGCGTTCGCTATATTTTGCAGGATAATCGTTTTGCCCGCCCTCGGGGGGGACGTTATGAGGGCCCGCTGACCCTTTCCGATAGGAGCGATCTGGTCGATAATTCTGGTCGAAATATTTTCCGCATCGTATTCGAGGCTGAATTTTTCCATCGGATAAAGGGGAGTCAGGTTGTCGAAGATAATCTTATCCATTGCAATTTCAGGGTCATCGTGGTTTATCTTCTCAACCTTCAGGAGAGCAAAATACTTTTCCTCCCCCTTGGGAGCCCGAATATGGCCCGTAACGGTATCTCCCGTTTTTAAGGCAAACCTTCGTATCTGGGAAGGTGAGACATAGATATCATCTGGACCCGGAAGGTAATTCGAATCGGGAGACCTGAGAAACCCGTAGCCATCGGGGAGTACCTCGAGCACACCCTCGCCCTGAACGATGACCTCTTCCTGGTCTGAAATCTGGCTGGCCTGCAAAATAGCGTAGATCAACTCGGGTTTTTTGAGTGCGGCCGCTCCCTCGATGGAAAGCTGCTTTGCAATTTCCGTAAGTTCACTGATGCGCATTTTTTTCAGGTCTTTCAGATTCATAAAATTACTCCTTCATACCTGTATGTCGATTTTAATCAATGAGTTAATTGCCGAGAGTTTTTAAAAGAATAGGTATACCTCGGGGGGTCCCTCGCTTAAGTACAGTGATATTTTCAATCCTTACCGCACAAAAGTCAAGAAAAATGTCACCTTGTTAATCATCCGGCAGGGTAAGAGCATTCCCCCCTTTCCTCTTTGATTCGTGGACGAGCCTTTCCGCTTCGCTGATCAGCTTTCTCTCGTTGTCTCCGTGCCGGGGAAACGACACCAGTCCCATGGAGAGGTGAAGCTCGATCTCTCCAATCTTAACCGGGTTCCCACCAAGCAATTGCACGAGTTTTTCTGCAATCAGCCTGCTTTCATCAGCGTCGAGCTCGGGAACGACTATGTAAAAATTATCTCCCGACCGGGAAATTATATCGATCTCCCTCATAGCTTCTTTCACCCTGCGGGAAAGCTCCATTATCGCATTGTCCCCCTTTATGTGGCCGTAGACCCGGTTCATCTCACGTATGTTTCTGATCTCCATGAAGAGCAAGGACATGGGGTGCATCATCGTGTCAGACCTGGTTATTTCCCTGAAAAGAGCCTCGTGGAAAAACTTGAAGCTGAAAAGTCCTGTCAGGGGGTCGATATCGGAGACCCTTGATATCTGCGCGTTCAACTTTTTCACCTTCAGATAAGCTGCGATGACGCCCGCGGCCAATGAAAACTCTTCTAATATGGGCTCAGCGATGATCTCACTATCGTCGCCATCGAGAAAGAGGACGCCCAATGTCTCGTTCAGATATTTAAGGGGCGCGGCGCATCTATAGGCCGTATCGTGTTCGAAGGTGTAACCCGGCATGGAGATCTCAGGGTCGCCCTCCTTCACCACGACCGCACCCTTCTTCGCCGCCCGCATAATCTCTTTTTCACCGGACGAGTAGAGGAGCTTGATGAAGTTTCTCGAAAGTCCCCGATGGGCGAAGACCTCGAAAGCATCATCATCTCCGGTAAAAAAAAGCACGGCGATACTCTTCAGGTTGTACTGATCGGCAAACTGGTAAACGATATGGTTGACCTGCTCCTCCTCGTTGAATCCCGTCTCGCCCCTTTTGAAAAGTTCTGTGAGCATACGGAGGTGTCTGCCCACCGTCAACCTTCCTTTCCTCTACGACAAGAATGCAACGTTTATTTGCCTGAGTTTAATTCCGCCTTCTCTGCGGACTGAGTGGAAATGATCATCACAGATCGTACACTCTTTCATCATATCTACATTATGCTTCAAGAGACCCGATGATACCAGTTGTTTCGCGGAAACCCCTTTCAGGTCGAGATAAAACCTGTCTTTTGCCGATTCTTTCAGGCATTCCGGGTAGCCGAAAGAAAAAAGCCTCGCCACATCCCATCCAACCTTATAGCAACAGGAAGATGCACCCGGACCTATGGCCGCTTTAATCGATTCGGGGTGTGCTCCCGTGAGCCTGCGGTACAGATTCAGGCCGGATTCTACAATCCCTTCCTTAAGTCCCCTCCACCCGCCGTGGATCATGGCAAAGCCGGATGGTGAATCAGAAGCGAGGATCACGGGGAGGCAGTCTGCCGTCAGGATCCCCATTCCCAGGCCGGGAGTAAGGCAGACAGCGCCATCTCCCTCTCTCTTGCCTTTTTTCTTCAGGTCTCCCTCCCGCGCTATCAGAACGCGAGAGGAGTGTACCTGACGGAGGGTAACTATCCTGTCCGGCGGAATACCGAGAAACCTGAGGTCTTGCGGAACTTCACCGGGAGACGAAGTATCGAGTCCCTTGGATCCGAAGGCGTGCACGAGCCCCCTCACGCCGTTGAGAATTTCGGATTGATATATGATAAGACCGCCCATCGTTACCGCAGAAAATCCCAGAATTCTTTGAACTCGTCTGGATCTTCGATGAAAAATTGCATCCACTCATCAGATTCGGGATGCCGGAAACCGATGTGAAAAGCGTTCAGAAGATTCCGGTTCACAGCAAACTCCCTTTTTCCCAGCCTGTTTCTCACATTCACCATTCTGCTCCGGCTCGCATACACCCTATCACCGACGACGGGATGCCCTAAAGAGGCTGCATGCACTCGTATCTGATGTGTTCTTCCCGTTTTCAGCGTGAACTCCACGAGTGAAAAGTGGGACATCTCATCGACTACCCGGTACATCGTAACTGCCCTCTTGCCCCCGCTTTTTAGGACACTCATCTTCTTCCTGTTTTTTGGGTGCCTGCCGACAAACGTCACAATTTCACCCTCCTTTGCCCTCAATGTGCCGAAGAGGATCGCCCTGTATTTTCGCGAGATGGTATGGAGGGAAAACTGTCTTGCAAGTTTTCTGTGCGCATTATCGTTCTTCGCCACCAGCATGATGCCCGAGGTTTCCTTGTCGAGCCTGTGAACGATACCGGGACGGTTGGTTCCCCCTTCACTCGAGAGCCGGTCCAGCCTGGCAAGAAGAGCATTTACCAGGGTCCCGGAGGGGTGGCCATAAGAGGGATGAACGACGAGCCCGGCGGGCTTTACGATCACCGCAACTGATTCATCTTCTAAGAGTATGTCGATATCGATATCCTCGGGTATCAATTCGGGGGCTGCGGGCTCGGGAATGAGGACAGATATCTCGTCTCCTACGCGGACTATCTCTCCGGCCTTCCTCGGGATGGTTTTGTTGATGCTCACGCATTCCGATTCGATTATCTTTTTTACAAATGACCTTGATAAGTGGGGAAGTTTTTTCAGCAGGTATATGTCAAGTCTTGAAGATTTTTCTTCTCCGGTGACGAGAAAAGAAAAAAATTTGGGCATCTTACCACATCTTCGATGGAATTCGCGGAGCTTGCTTCACCAGAATATCAACGAGGGCCCTCTCGAAGAGATTGAAATTCTCAAGTATCTCCTGATCGACTCTGTTTTCATAATACTGCCTGCCCTCCTCAATTTCGTCTTTCAAAACCTGAAACAGGGTATCGTTCTTTATCCCCTCCTCCATCTTTGCGGCGTTATAGAGGGTGATATCGGAAACAACGGCTCTCGCAATCCTTTTCGCTACTTCAGGGTCTTTGACCTTTTCCAAAACACTACCTCCGGTTTTAAATGAGGATTTTACCTTATTTTCAATGCCAAATAAAGAGTATTCCCTTTTCTTTGCACCAGTACGGACAGCATATCGCCCACTTCGAGAGAATCTATGACCTTCCGATACTCGTCGATGTCGTGCACTTTTTTCCGATTCAGATCGATGATAATATCCTCTTTCCGTATCCCCGCCTCATACGCAGGGGCATCCGGGGAAACTGCTTCAATTCTCACTCCCCCCTCTATTCCCATGCTGTCCCGAATCACATCGGGAATATTTCCTACGACGAGGCCGAGGATATCCACATCCGGCTGTTTGAACGAGAAGGTATCTGTTTCCTTGGGGCTATCTGCAATAATCGCCACCAGCGTTTTTTTCTCCCCCTCCCGAATGACCTCTATCTTTGCTTTCTTCCCAATTTCAAAGGTGGCAACCAGTCGCTGGAAATGCCTCACTGAACGAACGGGGTTACCGTCGAAAGCCGAGACGATATCTCCCCGCATGATACCTGCCTTCTCGGCGGGTGAACCCTCGAAAACACTGTTGATCAGTATTCCCAACTGATCCGAAATGCCGAAGGATGCCGCCAGGTCACCCGTTAAATCTTGAATCCCGACCCCGAGCCATCCCCTCTTCACTCCGCCGGTCTTGATAATTTGCCCCATTATGTTCTTTACCAGCAGTATGGGTATGGCGAAGCCAATACCCTGCCCCGAACTGATAATCGCCGTATTGATTCCGATAACCTCCCCCTCCAGATTTAATAGGGGGCCACCGCTGTTCCCGGGATTGATCGAAGCATCGGTCTGAATAAAGTCTTCATACGTTTCGATTCCGATATCCGTTCTTCCCTTGCCGCTGATCACCCCCACGGTTACAGTGGAATTGAGCCCGAAGGGATTGCCGACTGCAATCGCCCACTGGCCAACATTCAACCGCGATGAATCACCCAACCTGGCGGGAACGAGCTTCTCTTTCGCCGAAATCTTTAAAACCGCTATGTCCGTTTTCGGATCCGCCCCGATGATCTTCGCTTTGTATTCACTGGAATCAAAGAGCCGCACGGTAACTTCCCCCGAATCTCTGATGACGTGATCGTTGGTGACGATATAGCCTTTGTCGGATACGATCACTCCTGAGCCCAAGCTTGTTTCGGAACCGTGGGGGGGAATCATGGGGAATATATCCTCGAAGAACTCGTGGTAAAAAGGTTTCTTATCCGGTTTATCTGATTGCTTGATCCTGGGGGTTGTGCTTATGTTTACCACAGAAGGAACGGCCTGATTTGCAACTTCAACAAAAGCCTTCTCCATATTTCTCAGCACATCGAGCTCCCCTGAAGTCACGGGAGAACGGGGGACAACCTCCCCGGATTTTTTCTCACTCGAGCCCCATTCCTTTACCCGGTCGCAACCGGATACGAGGACGAGGGACAGTGCGAACAAAACAGGGAGAGCGGATAATGAGAAGGACCGTTTCGCAAATATTCTCCCATCAACCCTGCGGTTCATCTTATTTCTCCAGAATTTTCCTGCCTCTTTTGACGTCCCTTTTCATCTGCGCCACGAGGTCTTCCACGGAAGCAAACTTTCTCTCATCTCTTATTCTATCAATAAAATATAATGAAATCTCCTCACCGTAAATATCTTCCGAAAAGTCGAGTATGTATACTTCAACCCTGAGGGTCTTTTCGCCGAATGTGGGATTGAAGCCGACGTTTGTGAGCCCCATGTATCGGCTGCCACCTATTCCCACCATTACCGCGTACACCCCCGGAAGGGGGATGAGATCACTTCGAAAATCGATGTTCGCCGTGGGAAAGCCGAGACCCCTCCCTCTCCCCGCTCCGTGGATGATCTTTCCGCACACATCAAAGGGCCTCCCGAGAAAAAGTGTGGCCTCTTTCACCTTTCCCGAAAGGATCAACTCCCGTATCCTCGTCGAAGACACGATCGATCCCATAAAGGACACGGGTTCAATCACTTCCGTCGCAAAACCGAATGCCTCTCCCAGCCTTTTCAACATCTTCGTATCTCCCAGACGGTCTCTGCCGAAGAAGAAATCGAAACCGACGACCACACCGCGCAGCCGGAACCGCCTCACCAGGATATCCCTGACAAAATCCTCAGCGTCCATATTCGCAATATCCTCCCCAAAGGGAAAAATGACGAAGAAGTTTATTCCGAAAGGTTTCACGAGCTCGATTTTTTTCTCCACCGTCGAGATCTCATAGAATCTTCCCTTCGGATTAAAAAACTTAACGGGATGGGGGTGAAAAGTCACAAGGGCGGTTTCCCCGCCGGCTCCTGCCATTTGCTTCAATACTTTCAGTATTTTTTGATGGCCTAAGTGTACCCCATCGAAGATCCCGATGGTGACGAAAACGTCATCGGAGATACTATCCAGGTTCTGAACTTCACGAATTACCCTCATCTGTCAAAGCACCTCAGAATAGGCTCTCTCGGAAAACTTGACAGGAAGATGAAAAAATTTCAAAATCGTCGCACCTATCACGGCAAATGTTCTCCTAACTCCAAGGTATTTCCCCTCCCTTCCCTTTCTTAACACGAGCACCGGAACGATCTCACGGGTGTGGTCCGTCCCGGGATAGGTGGGGTCGTTGCCGTGATCCGCTGTTATAAACAAGAGATCCTCGCCAGTAATCAATTCGATAATATCCGGCAGGGCCCTGTCAAAATCAACGAGCGCCCCGGCGAATCCTTCCACATCATTCCGGTGTCCGTACAGGGTATCGAAATCGTTTAAATTGGCGAAAAAGAGCCCGGGGTTTTGCTCACCGAGACATGCGATCAGCTTTTTCGTCGTATCCCGGTTGTCCACGGTCTTGATGCTGCGGGAAAAACCTCTCCCCGAGAACATTTCCCCCACTTTCCCAACGGACACAACCTCGATGCCCTGTCCCGAGAGCATATCGGCCACCGTTTCCCTTTCCGGCTCGAGGGGAAAGTCCTTTCTCCCCTCCGTTCGGTAAAAGCTTCCCTGTGGCCCCGCAAAGGGCCGCGCAATGACCCTCAACACCCGAAGGGGGTTCACAATTTCTCTGGTTATCCTGCAGATCTCGTGGAGGTCCTTTTCCCCTACCACCTCCTTGTGGGCTGCTATCTGAAACACGCTGTCTGCTGACGTATAGACAATCAGTTTTCCCGTATCCAGATGCTTTTTCCCGAGCCGTTTGATGATCTCCGTCCCGGAGGCCGGTCTGTTCCATAGATATCCGTATCCCGTCGCTCTTTCAAAGGACTGCATGACTTCCCTCGGGAAGCCATCGGGAAATACGGGAAACGGCTCTTTTACCATTATTCCCATCATCTCCCAGTGACCCGTCACCGTGTCCTTTCCTGCAGAAGACTCGTAGAGAGAGCCGTAGCAGGCTCGCGATTTCTCAACGGGCGGTAACCCCTTGAATATCCCCAGGTTCCCGAGGCCAAAAGAGGAGAGATTGGGGAGGTGAACCTCTGTCCGCTCAAGGACGTGAGCGAGGGTGTTTGCGCCCTCATCGTCATAGAGATGGGCATCGGGCGCACTGCCGATACCCACTCCGTCGAGAACGACAATTATTGCTCTTCTCTTTCCCGAAACGTTTCCCAATCTTGAGGATTTCACCTTCTTGTATTACTATGAACTCTGATACTATTTTCTCCCACAATAATATATGACAAAGATAAACCGTTCGCTATTAAAAGAAATAATCCCTTCGGTCCTCGTGGGCATCGTCATTTTCACCCTCATCGTGATAACACAGCAACTCATCAGGATCTCAGAGTATATCATTGCCGGGGGAGTTCCCCCTCTCGAAGTAGGAAAGCTCATCTTTTACTCACTCCCCGCTTTCTTCGAAATCAGCATTCCCGTGTCGATAATTCTCGGCGTTACGATCACCTTCTCAAGGATCTCCATCGACAGTGAAATCGTGGCCCTGAAATCATCAGGAGTGAGCATCAAACAGCTGTTGCCTCCCGTAATCGTGACTTCCCTTGCCGGTTTCCTGGCTGTTTTGTACCTGACGCTCTTCGGCGCGGCAGCAGGTTACAATAATCTCTACACGACAATACGGAAAATATCTTACTACGGGTCCAGGGAAATCATCAAAGAGGGGATTTTCACCAAACTTACCGAGACCACGCTGATTTACGTGGACAACCTGAGCCCTGAGGGGAGGATAATGAATGGAATTATGGTCTCGGAAAAGCAGAATTTCGATGAGCCGATCATCATAACTTCAGAAAATGGAGAAACAATCCAATCGCCGGACAATGAAGCAGCAAGCCTTCTGTTGCGAAATGGAAACATGGACCAGAAAATCGATGGCGGAAACACCCACCGCGTGGTCAATTTCGACAACCTCACCTTCAACCTGGGCAACCCCGGCGCGAAAGCATCGCTGAGAACGAAAAAGGCAAAAGAGATGTCAATTCCGGAATTGCTCGGCGCGATTCGCAGCAAAGAGATCAACAGAAACAGATTTGGCGACCTATTGTTCTCTCTCCACCGGAGGATCTCACTTCCCTTCTCGTGTATCATCTTCGCTTTTTTCGCTGTCCCTCTGGGATCGATGCAAAGAAGCAGGGGAAGGTCTTCGTCCCTGATCATTACCGGGTTGATTGTTTTCCTTTACTATCTCTTTCTCGGTATAGCGAAAAGCTTTAAAAATCAATCCATAGCACTGTTTATCGGGGTAATCTGGGCCCCGAACGTCATCTTTGGCATGTTGACGATAATCATTTTCGCCAAAATGGAAAAGGACCCTGCATTTCCCGACAGGTATGTAAAATGGATAAGGAGGAAGGGTTGATCCCGATATTGAAGAGATATATTAGCAGTGAATACCTGAAAATCCTCTCCATCACTCTCCTTTTTATCATTGCCCTCTTCCACATCATCGACTTAATGGACCACCTCGATAACTTCAAACTCTATGGAGCCGGAAGTAACATCATCTTGAAGTTTTACCTTTTGAAAACCCCTGAATTTTTTGTCTCCTTTCTCCCCTTCGCCCTTCTTATTTCCGCTGTCATACTCCTCGTCATCCGGTCGAGATTCAATGAAACCATCGCAGTATTCACCTCCGGGCTGAGCCTCATTAACCTCATAGAACCGATCGTTATTATCGCTGGAATCTTCGCGTTTCTCTCATTTTTGACGTCGGAAATCGTGGTGCCGAGGACTTCCCTCGCAGCGAGAGACATAGAGGCAAACTACATAAAGAAAAAAGAGAGGGCAGCGAGGTTTTTCCAGAACAGGTACTGGCTCCGGGTGAAAGACGGAGTGATCGTCGCCCATGTCTTGGATGAAGAAAAGAGAACCGTCCTCGGCTTCACATATCTCGTTCTCGACGAGCAGGGCAGGCTCACGAAGAGGTTCGATGCCCACGAGGCATCCTACAACGTAGCGTGGAACTTAAAGAACGTGGATATCCTTGATCTGGAAGGAATTCCCGTAGTCAGGAAAGAGTCAAATATAACCCTGGATCTCCCGGCAACTTTCGATACCTTTTTCAGTTCCCAGAAGTCCCCTTCGGATATGAACTCGGGGGAACTGAGAAAATACATAAGCGAGATACAGCACAAAGGCTATGACGCCCGCAGTTACCTGGTTGACTTTCACTCCCGTTTTTCCTACCTCACACTGAATATGATCATCATCTTTCTCGCAGCGCCATTTTCCATCGTTACCCCGAGAAAAGGCACACTCATAACGAGCGTTCTGTTAGCAGTGATCATCGGTTTTGCCTGCTGGGTACTCTTCTCAATCTTCACCGCCACCGGGAAAAAGGGTATCCTGAATCCCCTCATCGCGTCCTGGTCGCCCGATATCATCTTGGCGATTGTGGCATTCTACGTTTACAAGAAGTTCCGGTTCTGAAAAAAAAAACTCGGAATATACTTAGTTGAAGAAACCTCAACACCCCGAGCATTACGGGTAAGCACCTGGCACAAAACAAGAAACGACAAACAAACCACATCGATCTCATTCTCAATGACCAAAAAGCCTTTTATGTATCACATTTTCCCCTCCTAATGCTATCCCTTTGGCCATCGATACCTGGTTATTGGGGCTTGTTTGTATTATTGGTGCTGGGAATTAGTAGTATGCAACAGACCTTAGGCTTCTTACAAGGTGTTTACCGGGAAACGGGAATCCGGCTTTCCTCTGGACTATGGACTATAGACTCTGGGCTGGTTTTCTTATGTTCTCAGGTTCCCTCCTGCCAGGACGTTAGATATTCTCTCTGTCTCGCTGTGAGCCTGTCTATTTTCACTCCCATGGAAAGGAGCTTCATTTGCGCTATCTTCCTGTCGATTTCGGGTGGGACGCTGTACACCTTTTTCGCCATTTTTTCGCCTGATTTGACTATGTATTCGGCGCAAAGAGACTGGTTTGCGAAAGACATGTCCATGACACTTGCCGGATGGCCCTCTGCAGCGGCCAGATTGATCAACCTTCCCTCCCCCAGAAGAAATATGCGTCTTCCGGTTGGGAGCGTGTACTCGACCACATACTCCCTTATCTCCCTCTTCTTCACCGAGAGCCTTTCGAGCGCATCGATATTTATCTCAACGTTGAAGTGGCCGGAGTTACACACCATCGCCCCGTCCTTCATGAGGGTAAAATGCTTCTCATCGATGACGTTGATATCCCCCGTTACGGTACAGAAGATATCTCCCTTTCTGGCAGCCATGGGCATCGGCATGACCTGGAACCCATCCATCACAGCCTCGAGAGCCCTGAGAGGATCCACTTCCGTGACAATAACGCTCGCCCCCATCCCCCTGGCTCTCATGGCGAGACCTCTTCCGCACCATCCGTAACCGGAAACGACGAAGGATGCTCCGGCCAGTAGCCGATTCGTAGCGCGGAGTATCCCGTCGATGGTTGACTGTCCCGTCCCGTACCTGTTATCGAACATATGTTTCGTATTTGCCTCGTTCACGGCGATAATCGGATAATCGAGTACCCCCGATGCGGCCATGCTTCTCAGCCGAATAACCCCTGTCGTCGTCTCTTCGGTCCCTGCCTGGACATCTCTGAGATATTCCCTTTTTCGCTGGTGGATGGCGGTGACAAGATCCGCGCCATCATCCATCGTTATGTTCGGCTTGATTTCGAGGGCGCTCAAAATGTGCCGGTAATAGACGCTTCGGTTTTCGCCTTTTATCGCATAAACGTAGATACCGTGGTTTTTCACCAGGGCAGCAGCCACGTCATCCTGCGTGCTCAAGGGGTTGGAGGCACAGAGACTGACCCTTGCGCCGCCATCTTTGAGAGCCACAACGAGATTTGCCGTTTCCGTTGTAACGTGGAGGCAACAGGCGATAGAGACCCCTTTCAGGGTCTTCTCCTTTTTAAAGGAATCCCGAATCTTTCGAAGAACCGGCATTTCCATGGCTGCCCACTCGATTCGCTTTTCACCTGTCCGGGAAAGGTTCACGTTCGCAATATGGGGTTTTTTCATCACTCCTCCTCGATAGGTATCTCACTCAATCAGATGGGGTTCCCTGCTGCGGGACCACGATTCGAAAGAGAAAAAAGATCAACCCCCCAGCTTTAACAGGTCTTTCAGGGCAAATACCCCGTCTCTGTTCTCCCATGGGAATTGTTCCTCTTCTCTTCCAAAGTGCCCGTATGCAGCCGTTTTTTTGTAAATAGGCCGAAGCAGGTCGAGTTTATTGATGATCATCCCCGGCCGCATGTCGAAAATATCGGGAATGACTTTCTCCACCTCTTTTTCCGGCAGAATCCCGGTGTTGAAAAAATCAAGCGCCACCGAAACGGGGCTCGCCACTCCGATCGCATAGGCGATCTGGATCTCGCATTTTCTCGCTATTTTCGCCGCCACGATATTCTTCGCGATGTACCGGGCCATGTAAGATGCGCTCCTGTCAACTTTCGAGGGGTCTTTCCCCGAAAAGGCACCTCCTCCATGCCGGCTCGAGCCGCCGTAGGTATCGACGATGATCTTTCTGCCTGTCAACCCCGTATCCCCTTTCGGGCCGCCGGTCACAAAGCGCCCCGTGGGGTTTACAAGAAAATTCGTCCTGTAGGTGATAAGTTCGGGGGGAACGACCTTTTTCACCACATCCTCTAAGACCCGCTCCCGCAGCTCATCATCACTCACCTCCGGCGTGTGCTGGGTGGACAGGACGACCGTTATCACTTCGATCGGTCTCCCCTTGTCATACTGAACGGTCACCTGACACTTCCCGTCCGGCCTTAAAAAGGGGAGGATCTCCTCTTTTCTGCACTCGGCGAGCCTTTTCGATATTTTCTGTGCCAGCGTGATGGGAAGAGGCATGAGTTCGGGGGTCTCATCACAGGCGTATCCAAACATCATCCCCTGGTCTCCTGCCCCCTGTATCTCAGGTCCGCCCCGGTCAACTCCCATTGCGATATCAGGTGATTGCCTGTTCAATGCAAGAACCACACTGCACGCATCGGCATCGAATCCCGATTCAGAATTCGTATAACCGATCCCCTTGATGGTGTCTTTCACCGTCCTGATCACATCGATATCGGCCCCCGTTGTCACTTCCCCTGCAAGAATGACCATCTCCTTCGTTATGAGCGCTTCGCAGGCAACCCTTGCATCGGAATCCCTGCTGATGATATCGTCGAGTATCGCATCCGATATCTGATCGGCAACCTTGTCAGGATGCCCTTCCGTAACCGACTCCGAAGTAAAAAGGTAGGGCCTCTCAATCATCGTTTCAACCTCTCGCAAAGATACCTTAAAAAAGCATTTGAAGGATTATATCCCATCCGGGTCAATATTTCTTGCCCAGTTCCTCAGCATAGAGCTCTTCAAATCTAAAGCGGAGGGACTCGGTGATGTCCCTTCCCGTGGCAAGCGACTTGATGGTTTCAAGAAAAGCTCTCGCTTCGGCGAAGTTGGACTTTCTGATAATCGTCTTGGCCAGCGGGATCGCGTCTGCATTCATACTCAGCTCGTCGAGCTCGAGGCCAAGAAGGACGGGTAAAAACAGGTGGTCCCCCGCCATTTCACCACACATGGCCACATCGATTCCCGCGCTGTGACCAGAGTCGACGATGAATTTAACCATGCGGATGATGGCAGGATGAAGAGGATCATACAGGTAGGTCACAGATTCATTGACCCTGTCAATGGCGAGAGAATACTGGATGAGGTCGTTTGTGCCAATGCTGAAAAAATCAACCATCCCGGCAAGAATGTCGGCTATTATTGCTGCAGAGGGAACTTCCACCATGATTCCCACCTTGATCTCTTCGTCGAAGGATAGCCCTTTTCGAGACAGGTCTCCTTTCGCCTCTTCTACAATCTTCTTCGCCTCCTCTATCTCCCAGGCACAGGAGACCATCGGGAACATGATCCGGACCTGACCGTGTGCGGACGCGCGTAGGATGGCCCTCAACTGGGTTTTGAATATCTCTTTCTCCTTCAAACAAAATCGGATCGCCCTGAGGCCCATGGCGGGGTTCATCTCATCGGCCAGGTCGACGTGGCTCACAAATTTATCTCCTCCCAGGTCGAAGGTCCTTATCGTCACCTCATCTCCCTCGAACTTTTCAACGACGTTTCTGTAAATTTCAAACTGCTCGTCTTCGAGAGGCATATCTCTCCTGTTCAGATATATGAATTCAGTTCTGTAGAGACCGATGCCGTCCGCCCCGAGCTCGAGGGCATGGTCCGCCTCATGGGGCAACTCGATGTTCGCCATGATTTTCAATTTCCTGCCGTCATTCGTGACCGAGGGAAGCTTCGAAAACTTAATGAGGGAGCGCCGCCTCTTCTCCATCCGGCCGAGCTTCTTCTGGTAATCCGTTACAAGGGCCTGATCGGGAGAAATAATCACGATCCCCTCATAGCCGTCTATTATGTAGATCTCGTCATAGGAAAAATAGCTTGTCACACTTCCCGTGCCCACAACGGCAGGTATTCTGAGAGATCGAGCTACTATGGCGGTGTGGGAAGTTGTGCTCCCCATATCGGTGGCAAAACCCCTGACGGGGAGGTCCATCATCAGCGCCGTGTCGGCAGGCGACAGGTCATGGGCAATGATGACGACGTCCTCATCCACTTCTGAAATCGAATCTACCCTCCTCCCGGCAAGGTTTTCAAAAATCCTGTGGGCAATCTGCCTGATGTCATCCCCTCGCTGCTTCAGGTAAAGATCTTCCATCTGGTGAAAACTCTCCATGAGATTCTGCAGTACTTTATCCAATGCCCACTCGGCCTTGAAGTAATTATCCCGAATCATCCGAATGGTGGAATCGATGAGCATGGAATCTTCGAGCATGGAGAGGTGAACTCCGAGAATCTGATAATGCTCCCCGCTGCTGTCGGGCAGGGAGTCGCGAATACTGTGCAACTGTTTTTTTGAACGCGATACGGCACTCAAAAACTTCTCGACCTCATCCTCCACCTCTTCCCTGGATATATAGGATTTGATAAAGCTCGGCAAAGCCCTATCGAGAAAAAACCCCTTCCCGATAGCGATGCCCGGAGAGGCAGGTATGCCGCTCACGATTATGTTTTTCATTTCCCTGGGCATTTAACTCTCGCCAAACCTCCTCTTCACCAGTTCTTCGATAGCTTTTAAAGCCTCCATCGCATCATCCCCGACTGCCGAAACCTTAATAACCGACCCTTGAGGCGCTGCGAGCATGAGGATGCCCATGATGCTCTTTCCGTTTACCTCAACTCCGTCTTTGAAAATCGATATCTCGCACCTGAATTTGCTCGCCAGATTGGCAAGAGCAGAAGCCGCCCTGGCATGCAGACCGAGCTCATTTTTTATCTTCAGGTCCTTAACAACTTTGTTCACGGCCTTCGTTTCTGAGTCGCTCATCGATCTACCCCATTACGAGAGAAATGAGAATAACAAACATTGCAGAAAAAACGACTATCTCGGATGTGGCCGCAATCTTTCTGTATACGAACTCAAGCGCTACGATGAGTCCCACCGATACGGAGAACTGCATCACTGTGAAAATAATTTTCTGGTCAGACGGCAGGATTCGCGAAATGAAAAATCCCAGGTACACACCCAGGAAAATCATAACCATGGCGCGGATATATTCGCTTTTCTCGGCGAAGTTGCTCTGCTTCAGATATTGATAAATGCCGTTTGGTGACGAGAGGGACTTGTTGAACCCGTCGATCCTCAACCTCAGATGAAAATAGTTGTAGGTAAATAAAAGAAGCGCGATCCCGAGATACGGGTTGATCAGCGCAGCAAGAACCGATACGAGTGAAACGAATGGTTTGAGGGATCCCCAGAAAAATGAATCGCCGATAGCGCCGAGTGATCCCATCAGCCCGACCTTGGCTGAGTTGACCGCCGAAGGATCGACTTCCCCCTTCTGTATCTTCTCCTCGAATGCCAGAGCCATTGCAGCAATATGAGAAGAGAAATAGGGGTGGGTGTTGAAAAATTCTATGTGGCGCCTGGCCGCCGCCGTTATCTTATCAGGCTCGCCGGCGTAGATCTTTTCAAGCCCCGGAAGCACGGAATAGAGAAACCCGACGCTCTGCATGTTTTCGAAGTTCCAGCACGCCTGGACGAGCATGGTCCTCATGAAAACGCGAATTTTTGTTTTTCTATCCAGCACGCTCAGAGAACCCCCATCTCGATAATCATAAAAACAATTGCCCCCGAAGCGAGTGCCATATGGAAAACAGCACTCTTTTTGCTCACCCTGCAGTGTTGATAGACGCTCACCGCCCCCGTGGCAGGAATAATGAGAAACATGACCTGGAAAGGAGCGATGATGGTCCCGGGTATTCCGGGTATGAGGAACTTTCCTGCCAGAATTCCGAGCACAACACATGAAAAGGAGAGGATCACACCCGCTACGAGCCATAAAACAATCGATGCGTAGAGACAGGAACTCACGGTCCCGAGATCTCCCAGTTCAACACCCGCTATTGCATATCGGGAGATCTTTCCGTTCAGCCTCCTGACCAGAATATCCATCTCCCGGCCAAGTTCTCCGACGAAAACTGACACCGCTCCCACGAGAGCAATATCGGCAAACCCCACTTCTCGCACGAATGAAAGGTATGCGATGGCAACGGCACCGAAAAGAGCTGCCCCCGTATCATCAGGCGGAACGGAAGCTCCAACGGGAAGCCGGGAAACCCAGAGCATTTCCAGCAATACCCCCACAGCAGCACATTCGGGCAGCCTGTTGAACAGGGCTCCCGTTATCACAGCGACGGCGATAGGCCGGTGAACCATCATCTGTACAACAGCAACCCTGTCAAGGTAAATTAATCCACTGAGGAGTATCAGGGCCGCCACTTTAGTGGTCAGGCTTAACTCCATCATCGTTTATTCCCTTATAGCAGTTCAATTTCTATCTTATTGTCAGTGGGTACTGCCTTGACATCGATTTCGACACCGAGCTCCTTCATTTTTCTCACTATTTTCTCATCGTCTGAGTCGAAAAAGACCGTAGGGGAAATTTCTCTCTTCCCCGCTTCGTAGTGAAGGTTTCCCACATTCACCTTTATTATTCCCCGCACCTTCTTGATTATGGTAATTGCCACTTTCAGGTCTCTGCAGAGAACGAGAACCTTTCCGCCGCCTACCTCCCGGGTCCGCTGACCCGACACAAAATCTTCAACCGACGAGCATTGTAGTTCGATATCGGAGGGAACCGCCATTTTCATAACTTCATTGAGCAAAAAGTCTGACGCAGCTTTGTCATCCACCACGACAATCTTGGAAGCACCCGTATACGGTATCCAGGCCTCAATAACCTGACCGTGCACAAGCCTGGAATCTATTCTGAAAAGAGTGATTTCCAAACTTACGACCTCCCTACCCTCCTTTTCAGTATCTCGCTCGCAATGGTTATGTTTTTCTGCCCGTAATCCTTCAAGAAAAGAGCCAGACCCTCAAGCTTTATCTCCTTCTCCCTGGCAGCGGGAACTCTCAGTATCATGGGCACATTCACCCCCGTTATAACCTCCACCTTATATCGCCCGAGAAACGATAACGAGAGATTCGACGGAGTCCCGCCGAACATGTCCGTCATGACGAGGACTCCCTCCCCATCGTCGACAGCTTTGATTGCCTTTTCTATATCGTTGTGGATCTTTTCCACGGCCGCTTTCGGGTCTATGTCAATGGCTTTGGCCTTCTCTATTTTCCCCACGATCAATTCAGCGGTCTTCAAGAGTTCCGTAGCAAGGTTTCCGTGCGACACGATGACGACGCCAATCATTTTGTTCCCTCCTCCAGATTATGTTTTTGTAATATCCCTATGTTTAATATTTATAACAGCACTGGCGTGTTTGTTGCCAATGATATTCAGAATTTCCCTTGCGATGACAACCGACCGGTGGCGACCGCCGGTACACCCTATCGCCACCGTGAGGTATGCCTTCCCCTCTCGGATGAAGTTGGGAAGTAAAAAGTCAAGCAAATCTGAGACTTTCTCGAGGAACTCGCGGGAAATCTCACTCGAAAGAACATACTGTTTCACGTTTGCATCCCGGCCGTCTTTGTCCTTTAAGCCGGAAACGAAATGGGGATTGGGAAGAAATCTCACATCGAAAAGAATATCTGCTTCAGCTGGCACTCCGTATTTGTAACCGAAGGTCAAGAACGTTACGTTCAATTTCTTCAATTCATCGACAGGCATTTCCTTATTGATGAACTCTTTCAGATCATGTATGTTCATGTCCGTCGTATTGATGTACAGGTCCACGTAGGAACTTATCGATTGGAGAATTTCCCTTTCCCTATCGATGCTGTCCTGGGGGGATTCCGACTCGGAAAGAGGATGCTTCCGTCTGGTCTCGCTGAATCTCCTCACCAGTACCTCCCCGTCGCAGTCGAGAAAGATCACACGAAAGTGAATATCGTTTTTATGAAAAGATTCAGCCAGTTCCGGAAATTGAGAGAGAAACTCTTTCCCCCGCACATCGATGCCAAAGGCAATCCTCTGTTTCGCCAGTTCCTCACCGATCAAAAGATCCACGATACGCGGAATGATAATCACCGGCACATTATCGACACAGAAAAAACCCATATCTTCAAGGATTTTGAGAGCGGTGCTCTTTCCGGAACCAGAAATTCCCGTTACGATGATCACCAGTGGACGTTTCATTTATTCCCTTATTTTCTTTTCGAATCTTTCCTCTTTATCGATGCCCGGTGTTTCTTTTCAAATTCGACTGCCGAGTATACCCCCGTCTGCTTGACGAGATGATTCCTCACTGCAACCTCAACCAGAGTCGACAGGTCCCTGCCCGGACTCACGGGGAAAAGAACGCTCGGCAATCTCACATTCAAGAGGTCCAGGTACCTCTCTGTAATCCCTGTCCTGTCATATTTTTTATCGGAATCCCATTCTTCGAGCTCGATGACGAGATCCACCCTTTTCGACTCGATGATCGATGAAAGACCAAAAAGGTCTTTAATATTGATAATTCCCAGGCCCCTGATCTCCATGTAAGGTTTGATGAGATCCGCTCCCATACCGAGCAATGTTTTGTGGCCCCGTTTTTCGATCTCGATAACATCGTCAGCAACAAACCGGTGACCCTTGTTAATCAGGTCGAGGGCGCATTCGCTCTTTCCGATCCCGCTCGGGCCGGTGATAAGAACGCCGACGCCGTAGATATCCATCAATACGCCGTGAATCGATGTCCTCTCTGCAAGTTCAACGGATAGGTAATTTATAATCTTTTCTATGACCGCAGAAGTTTCATGGCCTGACACGAAAACGGGAAGGCGGAACTGGGAAGCCTTCTTTTTTATTCCCTGCGGCGGTTTTACGCCTCCGGTGAATATGATGCAGGGAAGATCAGAGCAAAAGAGCTGATCGAGCACCTCTTGTCCTTTCTTCGAGTCGAGGCCTTCGAAAAATATTATCTCGGCCTCGCCAACGATCTGGATTCTGTGGGGATGAAAAGACCTGAATATTCCGGCAAATAGAAGACCTGATTTCTGAATCTTAGGTGTTGTTATCTGGCGGGTTTTCCCTGATTTCCCTGAATAAAACCTGAGATCTAGTTCCTCAAAGGTATCTTTGAACAGTTTTTCTACCGATATCGTTCTCATGTGAACCGCCGGCAGCTTTTTTCATAACCTTTCGTCCTCTTCTCTCAGTATCTCTATCATCTCAACATGTGACCCGGCTTCCATGATTTTTTTCCTGAACCTTTCAGTTTTGAGAAGTCTCGATATTCTCGCAAGAGCTTTCAGGTGAAGTCCCGCAGAGTTCTCAGGGGCGACTAAAAGAAAAAAGAGATGTGCCGGCTTCCCGTCCATGGACTGAAAATCTACCCCCTTTGTGCTTCTTCCGAGAGCCCCGGTGAGAAATTTTATTCCGGGGTACTTGCCGTGTGGTATAGCAACCCCCTCTCCTATTCCCGTCGAGCCGAGAGATTCTCTTTCGAGCAGAATCCGTGAAAGCTCCATCGGAGCTATCTCCTCACAGCTGACAGCTACCACGCTTGCGAGCTCTTTGATCACTTCCTCCTTGTTTCCAGCTTTCAGCTCCTCGATGATCGTCTCTGGAAAAAGAAGGTCGAAAAGTTTCAACGTCCCTTCCTCGCTTGATTTATGGTTCGATAAATCCTACCCTGCCGTCTTTCAACATGCACACAACGTTATATTTATTCGTCTCGTAATTGAGAAAGAGCAACACATCTTTTCCTGAAAACTCAAGGTGTTTTACAGCGTCATCGATTGTCATCGGTTTCGGCAGGCAGTTATTTAACCTCACCAAATCAACGTCTCCGGAACCCGAAACGTCTTCCACCTCGGCCAATTCCCCGATTCTGTTCCTGCTCACGTTGCCGTAATTTGAATGTTCTTTTCTCTTTTCTCTAAATTTCTTTACCTGTTTTTCGACTTTGTCCACCACAAGGTCGATAGCGGAAAACAGGTCATCTGTTTCCTCGATCGCCTTCACCGAGATTCCCTTGGCGGTGAGCAATACTTCCGCTATATGCCGGTATTTTTCGATGCTTAAAATGACACTCGCATCGAACGTCTGGTTGATCACCTTGTCAAGTTTGCTCAATTTTTCAATGGCATAACTCCGAAGCGTGGGGTTGGGTTCAACCTGTCGAAAAGTAACATTAATCGCCATCAATGTACCTCCCAAAGCGCGTGATGGGTAAAGTTGAGCAAATTACAATCTAACCCAACTAACTCTCGAAAGCAATGGTTTCAAAAAATCTTTTTCCTCTTGTTCGACGGCAAAATTCCTAGCGATTCCCTGTACTTGGTAACTGTCCTGCGTGCAATGTTGATGCCCTGGGACTTCAAAATTCTCGCCACTTCGATGTCGCTCAGCGGTTTTTGCGGGTTTTCTGCCTGAATCAGTTCCTTAATTTTTTCCTTGACCGATTCTGAGGCAACACTGTCTCCATCCTTCCTTGAAAGGGAGCTGGTAAAAAAGTATTTCAATTCGAACAAGCCTATGGGTGTGTGCACATATTTACCGCTCGTAACGCGGGAAACCGTTGATTCGTGCATCTCGATGTCTTCGGCAATATCCCGGAGGGTGAGCGGCTTGAGATGGCCCGGACCCAATTCGAAAAACTCTATCTGATGCTTGAGTATCGATTCCATTACCCGGTAGATAGTCCTTTTTCTCTGGTATATGCTCTTCACGAACCACACTGCCGAATTTACCTTGTCCCTGAGATAATCCTTCTCTTCCTTTGAGAGGGAATCTTTCTTTTTTATGAGTTCCCGGTAATATTTGTTGATCCTGAGTTTGGGAAGTCCATCCTCGTTGAGTGATATGACCCACTCAGATCCCACCTTGAAAACCGAGATATCCGGTGCCACGTAATGCACATCGGAGGTGGAATACCGCCTTCCCGGTTTCGGGTCCAATCCCGAGAGGTTCTTGAAAGCCGCCTTAACGCGAGTTTTTTCGATCTTCAGCGCCCGTGCGACTCCCAAAAGGTCGGTTTTGATAAACTTATCGAAGTGCTCAATCAGAATTCGGAACTCGAGAGACCGGGTCCCGAATTTCTCCCTTGCCTGTATGGTGAGACATTCCTCCAGATTTCGCGCACCGACGCCGGTCGGGTCGAAGAGTTGAATCTTTTGGAGAATATTTTCCACCCGGTCAACGCTGCATTGAAACTTCTCTGCCGTCTCGTCCAGACCGATCTTGAGATAGCCATTTTCATCGATATTTCCGATCAGGTAGGTCCCTATCTGCTTCTCTTCGAGGGTAAAGTTGTCCAGGGAAAGCTGCATTATGAGGTGGTCGTTGAGGTTGACTTCGGTCTTCAGCGTGTTCTCGTATAACGGCCTGCCGTCTTCATCGGGCCTGCCCCGGCTCGATTGATACGTCCCGTATTGATCCTCCGGAAAGAAGGCTTCAAGGTTCAATGAATCGAGAAAGGAATCGGGATCATCCGATTCATCCTTCACATCACCCTCAGAGGAGTCGCCTTCCTTCTGTACCTCTTCCTCTTCGAGGATCTCTTCGAGAACCGGATTCTGCTCCAGCTCATTCTTTATGGTCTGCTGAAGTTCCAGTCGCGTCAATTGGAGAAGTTTAATCGCCTGCTGGAGTTGCGGGGTTATCGTTAGTTTGAGTTGCTGCTGCAGTCTCAAGCTATGTTTCATATCAAGTGCCATCAGAGTGTGAACTCCTCACCGAGGTAAACTTCTTTGACGATGTCCGAACTGAATATGTACGCAGGCTCTCCCTCTTCGAGTATCTTTCCTTCGTTTATTATATACGCCCTGTCACAAACTCTCAAAGTGTCTCTCACATTATGATCAGTAATTATAATGCCTATTCCCTGGTTTTTCAGCTGCATGATAATTCTCTGAAGATCCGCTATCGTTATGGGGTCTATGCCTGCAAATGGCTCGTCGAGAAGGAGAAAAGAGGGAAGAAGAGTCAGTGCGCGGCAAATTTCCACTCTCCTTCTCTCACCACCTGAGAGGGAGTAACTTTTCGCCTTTCTCAGGTGATCGATACCCAGCTTTTCAAGGAGGGTATCGAGATTCTCCCGCATCTTCTGGCGTGAAATGGGCAGCGTCTCGAGAATCGCCAGAACATTGTCTTCAACGCTCATCTTCCTGAATATGGAAGGTTCCTGAGGCAGGTACCCGATTCCCAGCCGGGCCCGCTTGTACATGGGGAGAGCGGTTATGTCGACATCATCCAGGAGTATATTTCCCGAATCGGGGAGTATGAGTCCCGTGATCGCGTAGAAGAGTGTCGTCTTTCCGGCTCCATTCGGCCCCAAAAGTCCGAGTACCTCACCTGTATTCGCCTTGAGCGTAACTCCCTTCAGAACGTTTCTCCTGCCATAGCTCTTTACGATATTATTCGCCTGTAACGTCTTCACTCTTTAATCGATCTCTCTTTTTCCTTTTTTTTCCTTCATGAACTCCTCGGGATTTATTATGGCCTTCACCCGCCCGTTCTCTCCTCCAAGGATGACGCTTTTGTTCTCCGCTATGTATATTATCAACTTCTCTCCAAGGAGCCGACTCTCCCCCTCGGATACAACCGTATTTCCGCTCAGCTCGACAGTCTGATCGGCATTGATAAAAACCGCCTTGTCCCCACGGGCCTCCCTGACCCCCTCCTGGACCACCCTCACGTTGCCATCAGCCTCTATCTTAGCAACGGTCCTTCCCTCCTCGTCGTACTCCGCGACGAGGGAATCTGAGTAGATAAAGAGGTTGTTCTGCACCGCTATAACATCTCCCTTGAAGATCACCCTGCGCTTCTGTCTCTCTGCCACAAGCTCTTTCGCCGTTATTTCAATAGGTTTTTGAGAAAGACTTTTCGCATCCAATTTTTCAATGTCATCAAGTGCGTGAGCGACTGTATCGATCACCTGAGCCAACGGAAAGAGCGCAAGGAAAAGGCCGAAAATGAGGCATAAAGCGTCTCTTTTCACTTCACCACCTCTCTTAGTTCCTCCTGAAACCTGTCGAGGTCCCAGATCGTGGCTTCAACTTTTTTCAGTTCAAGGGACTCGCCGATGAAATCCATCACCCCTTCCTCACCGATCACAGAGAGTGTTCCGGAGACAAGGGTCACGTTACTCTCCAGCCGGGCCTCCCTCTTCTCGAAATCGAAGACTCCTCCGGTTCCTGTCAACCTGAACACATCCGAAGCGGTAATGAGGACATTCCCCGAAGAAACGAGGGATCGTATTCCGCTGTCATACATTGCCTCAGGGAGCATGAACTGGTATGAAACCTCCCCTCCCTGAAATACCCCCTTTACGTCCTCAAAGGAGATAAAATCGACAGATCGGTAATACTTTGCCCGCCTGGCGCCAAATTCCACATCGACGCCTTTTTGGGAAATTTCTCTGAAATCGAAACGATCGATGACCATATCGGGGGTTATCGCCGCTATCTTGACAGCCCCCGATCCGGGGAGAGAGGTTTCTCCCTCATCATATCGCGAGCAGGAATAGAGTAAATGCACACACAAAAACGTCAACAAAAATGCAAAAAAAATTTTCATGACTCCTATAATAGCACTTAATGGTAAGAAGGTTAAAAGAAAGATAAGCCCGGAGGATAACCGGTAACTCTCATGTATTACGGGCCTGGATTTCGCTCTCAACAGGGGCAGAGTGAGAGGCAAATCGAAAACTGAATGAGCCCTGAAAATAGTTTTTTGCAGTACTTAGACCGGTAAATACCCGATAATTGCATCTTTTCATACCGCGAAGGTGGACGGAGCGGTTGGTGCCCCGGGATCGACCGGTCATCAAGGACTGGTTTCCAATAACTCTGTCACTGCCAATCGGAAAAAGGCCGGCACATCTCAAAACGAGGGGGCGGTATCCCCCTTCTCTTTATGGATCACTCAAAGTATTTCGACACCAACGTGTCCCACAACCCCCTGTTTTTCAATATGTATTCTATGATTTCCCTTATTGCCCCCCGCCCGCCGGGTTTTTGAGAAACGTAGTGTGCAACCTCCTTCACCTCCTGGGCGGCGTCCTGAACCGTCGCAGCAAAGCCAACGCGCCTCATCACGGGAATATCGACGATATCATCACCAACGTAGGCTATCTTTTCCCATCCGAATCCCGTTTTTTTCATAATCTTCGACAGCGCATCGGTCTTGTCGAACTGCCCCTGAAATACGAACTCTATCCCGAGTTCGGAAGAGCGCCTCGTCACAACGTCAGATCTTCTCCCGGTAATAATTCCCACCCTGATTCCAGCCCGCTGCATCAATTTGATTCCGTGGCCATCTTTTACGTCGAAAAACTTCCATTCAGATTTTCCCGGACCGTACACGATCCTTCCATCCGTCAATACACCGTCCACGTCCATGAGAAAAAGCTCGATCTGCTTCGTCATCTCCTTCGCTTTCTCACGCCGTGCATCTCTCAAGTTATTTTAGCCCTCAATAGATCGTGTATGTGGATCACCCCAACCATTTCTCCCCCTTTTTCGTCAAAAACAAACAGCGAGGTGATCTTGTTCTGTTCCATGATGGAGAGGGCCTTCGCGGCCAGTTCGTTCGCTTTGATGCTCTTGGGATTCTCCGTCATGATATCTTTTGCCGTCGCATGGTAGATGTCGATTTTCTTCTCCATAGCCCTTCTCAGATCTCCGTCGGTAATCACGCCCACAAGGTTTCCCTTTTCGTCGAGAACACCCGTCACGCCGAGCCGCTTCGAAGAGATCTCATAGAGGGTGTCTATGAGCGATGTGTCCATATGGGTTACGGGGACATCATCGCCGATGCTCATCAGATCCGAGACGAGCTTTAGCCTCTTGCCCAGAAATCCTCCCGGGTGTAACACGGCAAAATCATTCAGGGAAAATCCTTTTTCCCTCAAGAGCACGACGGCCATGGCGTCACCAACTGCAAGGGCGGCGGTGGTGCTGGATGTCGGGGCCAATCCCATCGGGCAGGCTTCTTTGGTTACCCCAACGTTGATGACAACATCGGCATGACTGGAAAGGGTTGACGCCGAGTTCCCCACAAACGCGATGATTTTGACGCCTATCCGCTTTATGGCCGGAAGGATCGATAATATCTCCTCTGTTTCCCCCGAGTTCGACAGGGCAACCAGAACATCATCCGACATGACCATGCCCAGGTCGCCATGGATAGCCTCGCCGGGATGGAGGAAAAAAGCGGGAGTCCCGGTTGATGCGAAGGTAGCAACGATCTTTCTGCAGATGATACCCGACTTCCCCATCCCCGTGAGAATGACTTTCCCTTTGGAATTTTTCAAGATCTCGATCGCTTTAACGAAGTCGTCACCGAGTTTGTCGATCTGTTCGTGTATCGCCCCCGCTTCGGAGGCCAAAACATCTCTTGCCAATGCGATTATGTCTTCGGGGGCCACGCTTCACTCCTCAAGGCGTACTCTATACAAAGCAACGAGGGACCGGATGATCCGTTCCACTTCGCTCAGTTTCACGCTGTTTGGTCCATCACAGAGAGCTCTGTCCGGATCTGGATGGACCTCCATGAAAATCCCGTCGGCACCTGCAGCGACAGCTGCCCGGGCAAGTGGCGGTGCGAGTTCCCTTTCCCCTCCCGAGGCATTCCCCAATCCCCCGGGAGCCTGGACGCTGTGGGTCGCGTCGAACACAACGGGGACAAAGCGTCTCATGACCGCGAAAGAGCGCATATCTACAACCAGGTTATTATATCCGAACGTTGTACCCCTCTCTGTAACGAATACGTTCTCATTACCCGTGCTTTTCACTTTCTCGACGCTGTTGAACATATCTTCCGGGGACATAAACTGACCTTTTTTGATGTTCACGGCCTTTCCCGTCTCTCCTGCTGCCAGGAGAAGGTCCGTCTGCCTGCAGAGAAAGGCGGGAATCTGAAGGATATCAAGCACTCTTGCTGCATCTTTTACCTGCCATTTTTCGTGAATGTCGGAAAGGAGCGGAAGGCCAAATTTCTCCTTCACCTCGGACAAAATCTTCAATCCCTCGCCAATATTCGGTCCCCGGTAGGAAGACAGAGATGACCGGTTCGCTTTATCAAAGGAAGATTTGAAAACGAGGTTGATTGAGTGTCGCTTCGAAAGTTCCGTCAGAAACTCTGCCGCCTCGAACAGAACCTCACGGTTCTCGATTACGCAGGGACCCGCTATGAAGAGAAGCGGTTCTCCGTTTCCAACACCTATTCGATCGGTCAATCTCACCTTATGCATACGTCTAAGCGATTTTCAGGTTCGCCTTTGCATAGTTTTTCGCAGAGGCAACAAACTCTCTGAACAGGGGATGCGGAGCGCTCGGCTTGGATTGAAATTCAGGATGGAACTGGCACCCGAG
>CAYFXN010000009.1:40626-52345 GCA_964347065.1 uncultured bacterium
GGTCAAGGCGTCACAAATATGAAAATGAGCTTACGAATCATCCTCTGTTTTGTTTTAAATTGTCATTTTACCATGACGGCGGGTCACCTGCGGACCGCTTGAATCCGAGGAACGTCCCTGATGGCCATGCGATTTTGCAGCGCGGCCTTGATAAAGCCCTTGAACAGGGGATGACAATCCATGGGACGGGATTTGAATTCGGGATGGAACTGGCACCCGAGAAACCAGGAATGACCTTGAATTTCGGCTATTTCCACCAGCAGCCCATCGGGTGAGAGGCCGGTAAATGCCATTCCTTTCTCCTTCAGTGCTTCCCTGAACTTGTTGTTTACCTCGAACCTGTGCCTGTGGCGTTCTGAAATATCTTTTTTTCCATATGCGGCCCAGGCGAGGCTCCCTTCACTTACGGAGCAGGGGTATGCCCCCAGCCTCATGGTTCCGCCCTTTTCCTCGATTTCTATCTGATCGGGCATCAGATCTATTACCGGATAGTCCGTTTCGGCATCGAATTCACTCGAGTTCGCATTCTCCATACCGCACACGCCTCTTGCAAACTCTATTACCGCCACCTGCATCCCCAGACATATGCCAAAATAGGGAATCATGTTTTCTCTCGCAAAACGGGCCGCCGCGATCTTCCCTTCAATCCCTCTCTTTCCGAAGCCTCCGGGAACGAGAATGCCATCGACGCCTTTCAAGAGCGGTTCTGCCCCGCTCTTTTCAACAGCTTCTGAATCGACATACCTGAGAGAGACCTTGACGTTGTTTCCAATTCCGCCATGCACGAGGGCCTCATTGAGGCTCTTGTAGGATTCCCTCAGGTCGACATACTTTCCCACGATGGCGATGGTGATTTCACCCTTCGGGTTCTTTATCTTATCGACGATCTTCAACCACACGGAAAGGTCCGGCTCCCGGGTCCATATGTTCAGGAATTGAACGATCTTATTGTCCAATCCTTCCTGGTTAAATATGATCGGCACCTCGTAAATGCAATCCACGTCCCGAGCGGTTATAACAGCATCTTCCCGAACGTTGCAGAAAAGGGCTATCTTCGATTTGATGTCCTTCGGAAGGCTCCTGTCTGTCCGGCAGAGAAGGATATCCGGTTGAATGCCGATCTCTCTCAACTTTTGAACGCTGTGCTGTGTCGGTTTCGTCTTGAGCTCCCCGGCAGTTTTTATGTAGGGTACCAGCGTGACGTGAATGTAGACCACGCTGTCCCTGTTTTTCTCGATTCGCACCTGCCGGATCGCCTCGAGGAACGGAAGCGACTCGATATCGCCCACGGTCCCCCCCACTTCAACGATGATCAGGTCGTATCCGCCTCCCGCTGAGTATATGACCTTTTTAATTTCATCGGTTATATGGGGGATTACCTGAACGGTGCCGCCAAGATAATCACCGCGCCTCTCTTTTGTTATTACTGAATGGTAAATTTTTCCCGTGGTGCAATTGTTCTTCGCCGACATGGTTGCCGATGTGTACCGCTCGTAATGTCCCAGATCCAGGTCCGTCTCAGCTCCGTCGTCCGTGACGTATACCTCCCCGTGCTGAAAGGGGTTCATCGTGCCCGGATCGACGTTTATATATGGGTCAAGCTTCAGCATCGTTATCTTCAGACCTCTGCTTTCGAGAAGAGAGGCAATAGATGCTGCGGCAAGACCTTTCCCGAGAGATGAAACAACCCCGCCCGTGATAAATATAAATTTAGGTTTCACGGGACCCCTCCACCTGAAGCATTTTCTTTCTCACAATTTCGAGGTCATCAGGCGTGTCCACAGCAACAGGCTCGTAATCGACCTCGAGGACCCTGATACCATAACCGTAGTCCATCCATTTTAATTGTTCAAGAGATTCTGTGTCTTCGAGAAGGCTTTCTCCCTTCCCTTCCAGCGCTTCCAGCACTGACCTTCTGAAGGCGTAAACACCTATGTGACGGTAAAAGAAACGAAAATTCTTTTCACGAGGATGAGGAATCGGCGATCTGCTGAAATAGAGAGCCATCCCGCTTTTAGCGATCACGACTTTTACGACGTCGGGACGCAAAAAATCCTCCGGGTTCGTGCTCTTGACGGCAGCTGTGGCGATCTGGACGCCTTCATCCTTCTCGAAGAGCTCGGCAAGCCGGTCTAAGATACATGGATCGATTAAAGGTTCATCCCCTTGAAGGTTGATAACAACGTCCCAGGCTTTCCCCGATACAATATGACGAACCCTGTCGGTTCCCGACCTGATATCGGAGGGAGTCATGACACACCGCCCGCCCAGGGAAAGGATCGAATCCAAGATCCTCTCATCATCGGTCGCGACGATGACATCCTGCACTCTTTTAGCCTGTAAGGCGCGGGTGTATACGTGCCAGATCATCGGTCTCCCGCAGATGTCCGCCAGCGGTTTCCCGGGGAATCTCGTCGAGCCGTACCTCGCTGGAATGACAACGACCGACCTCACAAAAGCCTCACTTTATGGGAATATGACGCAACCACTCAGGGAAGTTGACTCCTCAAATCCGCACATAACGTTGAAGCACTGAATGGCGGCGCCGGATGCTCCCTTCACAAGGTTGTCGATGGCACAGACCGCTACAATAAGCCCGGTATCTTCCCTGATGGTAAAACCGATATCGCAAAAATTCGATCCGTTTACATACTTCGTCGAGGGGAAGGCTAGCTCGGGATAAACCCTCACGAAAGGCTCATTTCCGTAATACCGCGTATACACATTGCGAACATCGGCTTCGCGCACACCGGCTTTGGGAATCATATAGAGAGAAGCGAGTATCCCCCTAACCATCGGAGCAAGATGGGGGATAAAAGTAACTTTCACCTCCTCCCCGAAACAGGCCGACAGCTCCTGATTGATCTCCGAGGTGTGGCGATGCACGGGAAATCCGTAAGCACTCATTCCTCCCTCCACCTCGGGGTAGTGAAACGGTTGTTTCGGTTCCCTCCCTCCGCCGGAAACCCCGGTCTTGCAATCGGCGATAATACCCCGGGACTCAACGATCCCCTCTTTCAACAACGGGTACGCGGGGAGCAATATGGACATGGGGAAACAACCCGGAACAGCAACGAGGGAAGCGCCTGTTATCTCATCCCTATTAAGCTCGCAAATGCCATACACGGCCTTTTCGAGAAGCTCGCTGCAGGTGTGCCGGACCCCGTAAACCCTCTCGTAGAACCCTGCATCCTTCAGCCTGAAATCAGCGGAGAGGTCCACCACCCTTACTCCTCGATCATGGAGAGGTTTCGCTGTTTCCATCGACACAGTGTGTGGAAGTGCCAGAAAGGCCACATCGATATCGGCGTCCATCCCCTCCTTTCTGCTCACAAGGACAACGTCATCGGTATAGTTTTCGAAAAAGGGGAGAACTTCGAGAAGCCTCCTGCCTGCAGACTGCTCGCTCGTGACGGCCTTGAGAGTAACTTTCTCATGGCCGGCAAGAAATTGTAGCAAGCCGATCCCCGTGTAGCCTGTACCTCCAAAGATGCCAACGTTAACCATTTATTCCCCCCGGAGGCAGAAATAAAAAAGGGGAAGGATTCCCCTTCCCCTTTGATTGAAAGATTTATTAAGGAAGTGATCACCTCTTCGAGAATTGGAACCTTTTCCTGGCTCCCGGCCTTCCATATTTTTTCCTCTCCTTGATTCGCGCATCTCTCGTGAGAAAGCCCTCTTTTTTCAGCATACCCCTCAACTCCGGCTGCCAGGCCAAAAGAGCCTTCGCAATGCCATAATTGACAGCTTCGGCCTGGGCACTGATTCCGCCGCCCCGAAGGTTCACCTTGAAATCGAACTTTTCCGCGTTGCCGCTGGCCGTAAGTGACGCAAGAACGACCTTACGGAGTGGATCCGTGGGGAAATATTCCTCGAACTCCCTCTTATTGACTGAGATAACGCCTGTGCCCGGTTTCATGAAAACCCGGGCAACGGCTGTCTTTCTTTTTCCTGTTCCGTAGAAGTATTGCGCCTCGACCATATTTTCTCCGCTCCCGTTAAATTTCCAGGACTTCAGGTTTCTGTGCCTCATGGGGATGATTCGGGCCCCGGTAAACTTTCAGTTTCTTGTACTGCTTCCTTCCAAGGCTGGTGTTGGGCAACATCCCCCACACAGCGTATTCCACCGCCCTTTCAGGAAATTTCTTGAGAAGATTTCTCGCGTTTATCGACTTGATTCCCCCCGGGAATCCACTGTGGCGGTAATAGACCTTGTCGTCGATTTTCTTTCCCGTGAGTCTTACTTTCTCGGCATTGATCACGATAACGAAGTCACCGGTGTCCGTGTGGGGGGTAAACAGCGGTTTGTGCTTTCCCCTGAGTATTGCGGCTATCCGTGCCGCCAATCGCCCCAGAACCTTCCCCTCGGCGTCAACGATATACCACTTTCTCTCCACTTCACCGGTCTTCGCGTAATACGTTCTTTTCATCATACTGCCCCTTATAAGTAAAAACCTTACATCGAACTAAATGTATACTTCTAATCGATATGCTGCTGAAAGTCAACATTAAATGGAAGGTTTCCCCTAAAAGAAAACTCCCGATAATCCACTCCCAGAAGGTAGAGACCTCCTCCAGGAGCACATCTCCCCGCTCTTTTCCTGTCTTTTGTGCGGAGAATATCTTCCACGCTGCTATCGCATAGCTTTTTCCTGAAGATGTCTACCATGGTCCCAACCATATTCCTGACCATATTTTTTAAAAACCCGTTTCCCGCAAAGGTGATGACGACACATTTCCCAAACCTTTCGACCGTCGCACTTTCGATTCTCCTGACCGTGCTTTTCACCTGCGAGCCGCTCCCCATGAATGCGCGAAAATCGTGCTCCCCCAAGAACTCACCGGCGGTCTCTCCCATCGAGGAAGCATCGAGGTACGGGCCCCTCAAGTGCCAAGCGTAGCCGCTGTAAAAAGGCGGAAGGACAGGGGCATTGTATATGACATAGCTGTAGATCTTCCTCACTGCCTGTTTTCGGGCGTGAAATTCGGAAGGCACCTCGCGGGCCCCCCGAACCCGGATAGCCGATGGCAGCCGAGCATTGAGGGCTCTGAAAAAGGTTTCGTGCCCGAGCCGGCTCGAAGTGGAAAAGTTCACCACCTGTGATACGGCATGCACCCCGGCGTCGGTGCGACCTGACGAGATGACCCTCACCTTTTCTCCCGTCAACTCGCGCAGAGCCTCCTGCAGGGCCCCCTGGACCGAACTCTTGCCCTTCTGGACCTGAAATCCGCTGAATTCCTTACCATCATAGGTTAAAAGGAGAAGAATATTTCTCATCTGTGTGGATCGACTACATGAACTTCGCAATCAATGTCTCCGCAATCTGAACGGCGTTCAGCGCCGCACCTTTCCGGAGTTGATCGCCAACCACCCAGTAATTCAGGCCGTTATCGATCGACTCATCCTCCCGTATCCTGCCAACGTAACAGTTATCTTTTCCCGTAGCGAAAAGGGGTGTGGGATAGACGTCATTTGTCGGATCGTCCATGACTTCGCATCCGGGGAAATTATCGATGAGTTCCCGTGCTTTCTCCCGGGTTATCTTCCTTTCCGTCTCTACGTTCACCGATATAGCGTGGGCGCGGAATACCGGAACCCGAACCGTCGTGCAGGTAATGGCGATGGAATCGTCTCCCATAATTTTCCGCGTCTCTTTCACCATCTTTATCTCTTCCCTCGTATAATAATTCTCCTGGACGGCATCTATTCTGGGAATGAGATTGAAGGATATCTGCTTCGGGAAGACCTCTATGACACTATCCCTTCCATGGACGAAATCATTTACCTGTAATCTCAACTCCTCTATCGCTTTTGCCCCCGCGCCGGATACAGCCTGGTATGACGATGCCACAAATCTCTTGACCCTGCCAAAATCGTGGAGAGGTTTTATCGGCATGATCGCAATGGTCGTTGTACAGTTTGGGTTTGCGATTATCCCTTTGTGCCTGCCTGCTTCATCCCCGTTGATCTCCGGAATCACGAGAGGTATATCGGGGTCCATGCGAAAGGCAGAGCTGTTATCGACAACCACGGCTCCGGCGCTCACTGCATGGGGTGCAAACTCCATACTCCTTGAAGCTCCCGCCGAGAAGAGGGCGATGTCCACACCCGAAAAAGCGTCTTTATCGAGTTTTTGAACAATAATATATTCGCCCTTGAATGGAAGGCGCTTTCCGACTGACCGTTCGGAAGCGAGAAGCCTGATGTCTTTAACCGGAAAACCCCTCTGTTCCAGTATCTCGAGCATGACTAGACCCACTGCTCCAGTAGCCCCTGCAATCGCGACGTTGAAACTTTTTTCGCTCATGGTACCTACCTCTCGTTTTGATGTTTGCCGAAAATGCGCCTACGTATAGATCGACTCCAACTCATCGATAACCCTGTCCCCCACGGCACTACACGAAAGTACCGTGGAACCCGGGCTTTTGATATCAGCAGTCCTGAAGCCTTTTTCGAGAACGACGTTCACCGCCTTTTCTATTTTTCCCGCAGCATCATCCATGTGAAAAGAATACTGCAGCATCATCGCGCAGGATAAGATGGTGGCGAGCGGGTTGGCCACATCTTTCCCAGCGATATCCGGGGCTGAACCGTGAACCGGCTCGTATAGGCCGGTGTCGCCGCCGATAGAAGCGGAGGGGAGCATCCCTATGGAGCCCGTCAACATTGCCGCCTCATCGCTCAGAATATCCCCGAACATGTTGGTCGTGACAATCACGTCGAACTGACGCGGATACCGGACGAGCTGCATCGCACAGTTATCGACGAGCATGTGGTTCAGTTGGACATCCCGGTAATGATGATGGAGCTCGGTGATGACTTTCCGCCACAGCTCGGTACTTTCGAGGACGTTAGACTTATCGACGGAGGTCAATATTCCGTTTCTTTTCCGTGCGATTTCGAAGGCAACCCTGCCGACCCTCTCTATCTCGCTCCTCGTGTACACGAGGGTATTAATTCCTATCTCTTCTCCCCCGTCACCCATGATCACACCCCGGGGCTCCCCGAAATATATTCCCCCCGTCAACTCTCGCACAACCATGATATCAACGTCACGGATGAATTCCTCCTTCAGCGTCGACGCGTCGATGAGAGGCGCAAATATTTTTGCCGGTCGCAAATTCGCAAAAAGATTGAGCTCCTTGCGAAGCCCGAGAAGGGCTCTCTCGGGCCGCAATTCGAAGTCCAATACGTCCCACTTCGGGCCTCCAACGGCCCCCAAGAGAACTGCATCAGCAGCCCGGGCGACGCTCAACGCCTTCTCCGTCATGGGGATACCGTGGGCATCTATGGAAGCGCCTCCGAGCAGTTCCTCCTCAAACTCCCAGGATGTCCCGGCGAGATCTCCCACTTTCAAGAGCACCCGTTTGGCTTCCCTGACGACTTCCGTTCCTATCCCGTCGCCGGGGAAAACGGCAATCTTCGGCATCATTCACCCCTATTCAATCTCCGGCTCATGTATTGCATCAAGCCGCCTGCATCGATGAGCTCTCTCATGAATGCAGGCACAGGCTTTATCGCATGGGTTTCGCCGGTTGTGCTGTTGGTAATCACCCCATTCTCCAAATCAATGGCGAGGATGTCACCCTCAGATATTTTGTCGACAGCATCGGGGGCTTCGCATATGGGGAGGGCCATATTGAAGGAATTTCTGTAAAATATCCTCGCGAAGGAGCGCGCCACGACGGCAGAGATCCCGGCTCCCTTGATGGCTATCGGGGCATGCTCGCGCGAAGAGCCGCACCCGAAATTCTTTCCCGCAACGATGATGTCGCCCGGCGAAACCTTGCCTGAAAACTCGGGGTCAAGATCCTCCATACAGTGCTGGGCGAGCTCTGCTGGGTCCGAAGTATTGAGGTACCGGGCCGGAATTATGACATCCGTATCTACATCATCTCCAAACTTCCACACTTTTCCTGCGATCTTCATCATCACTCTCCATAGAACATTGCCGTAATTTTCAGGGAAAGGCGAAACAGCGGAAATCGCCCGTTCCGCGCAACCACATTCAGACGACCTCTTCCGGACTGGTAATCCTTCCCGCAACCGCCGAAGCTGCGGCCACCGCCGGATTCGCGAGGTAGACCTCGCTGCCCGGATGACCCATTCTCCCGACAAAATTGCGGTTCGTCGTCGCGATGGCCCTCTCCCCTTCAGCAAGAACTCCCATGTGCCCGCCGAGGCAGGGGCCACAGGTTGGCGTCGAAACCACGCCCCCTGCAGCGACGAACATCTCGGTAAGGCCCTCCCGCAGCGCCAGGAGGTATATCTCCTGGGTTGCCGGTATAACGATCAATCTCACATTCGGATGAACTTTCTTCCCCTTGAGAACAGAAGCAGCCGACCTGAGATCTTCGATTCTGCCGTTTGTACAGGAGCCAATCACAACCTGATCTATCTCGATATCCCCGACGGAGGAAATGTCTCTCGTGTTTTCAGGAAGGTGAGGAAATGCCACCTGGGGCTCGAGTTTCGACAGATCATAGGTTTTCACATCGACGTAACGGGCATCGTCATCAGCCTCAAAAACTTTGAATGGTTTCTTCCCGTGGTTTTCCACATACGCCCTCGTCAAATTGTCGAAGGGGAAAATCCCATTTTTCGCCCCCGCCTCGATCGCCATGTTCGCCATGGTGAAACGCCAGGCCATATTCAGGTGTGACAGTCCCTGACCACCATACTCCATGGACCGGTAAAGCGCCCCGTCAACACCGATATCGCCGATGATGAAGAGTATGATATCCTTCCCTTCTACCCACTTCGGCGGTTTCCCTTCGAGAATGAACTGTATCGACTCCGGAACCTTGAGCCAGACCTCTCCGCTCAGCATCGCGGCGGCAAGATCCGTGCTTCCCACACCCGTGGAAAAGGCACAGAGCGCCCCATAGGTGCAGGTGTGGCTGTCCGCCCCGATTACGAGGTCACCCGGCACGACGAGCCCCCTGTCGGGAAGAAGAACGTGCTCTATTCCCATATTTCCGATATCGAAAAAGTTGACGATGCCGAATTTCCGCGAAAAGTCACGCATCATCTTTACCTGCTCTGCAGATTTTATATCTTTGTTGGGAGTAAAATGATCCGGCACCAGGGCTATCTTGTTCACATCGAATAATCCATCGATACCCAGTGACTCGAGCTGCTTTATCGCTATCGGGCTCGTGATGTCATTTCCGAGAGCGAGGTCGACCTTTGCGAGAACCAGTTGACCTGGTTCCACCCTGTCAAGACCTGCATGAGCGGCGATAATTTTTTCAGTGAGCGTCATTCCCATCTTTGCTGCTCTCTCCCTCTTTCTCCCTTTTCAGAACCTGTTCCAATACCTTCGTTTTGTCTCTTTCCAAAAGCTGAATCATGTTCACGACGGGTCCCGACATGATGTAGATAATTGCGGAGGCAAAAATCATTATCTCGGGCTCTGACAGGAGGAGAATCAGCAGGAGCACAAAGACCACGAGGGTGTTGAAGGGCCTCTTTCTGAAAGGTTCAAGTTCCTTGAAACTGGCGTACTTGATATTCGACACCATGAGGAATGCAAGAACGTAGATCACGATGACCACGGCAATGTGGCGGTACGTTCCCATTCCCCCAAGGTAATTGAACAGGAGGATCATCGATGCGACAAGCGTCGCTGCAGCCGGTATGGGAAGCCCGTTGAACTTCTTTTTCTCCAGGGTATCCACCTGGATGTTGAAACGGGCAAGCCTGAGCGCACCGCATATGACGTAGAGAAACGAAGCGAGCCACCCGATCCTCCCGTACGGGCTGAGAGCCCATGCATAGATCAGAAATCCGGGCGCAACCCCGAAGGAAACCAGGTCCGAAAGAGAGTCATACTCGACTCCGAACCTTGACGTGGTGCGTGTGGCCCGGGCAATTTTTCCGTCAAGTCCATCCATGACTACCGCCACGATTATGGCAATCGCTGCCTTCCTGAACTGCCCGCCGTACGTAGCTATGAGGGAATAGAAACCAGCAAAGAGGCTTATGCTCGTCACCAGGTTCGGTAATATGTATATCCCCTTTAACTGTGCATCATCTTTTCTCTTCTTTCTTCTTCTCATAACTCACCTATGACCGACTCGCCGGCCCTGACCTTCAACCCCTCCGTCACCTTGACCGCGGTCTCCAGGGGGAGGTACAGGTCTAGTCGGGACCCGAACATTATGAGGCCAACCTTGTCACCCACACCGACAGATTGGCCCTCGGATATCGTGCACACAATCCGTCTCGCCAGATAACCGGCTATCTGGACGAACGCAAGGAGATGAGAGCTCTTTTCCATGATGACCCAGTTCTGCTCGTTATCCAGTGAGGCCTTGTCTGAATTGGCCTTGAAAAACCTCCCTTTGTTATAGATGATATCCCGCACTCTCCCGGAAACGGGGGACCGGTTGACGTGGACGTCGAAGAGGGACATGAAGATGCTCACCTTTTTCGCCGGGCCATCAAAATAGTGGGCGTCATCGACTTGGCCGACAAAAACCACCTTCCCATCTGCGGGAGAGATTATGAGGTTCTCGCCGACTGGCACTACTCTTTCGGGGTCACGGAAAAAATAGGCCGAGAAGGCCGCCAGCAGTACGAGAATAATAGGAACCGCCTTGCTTCCCGGGAGAACCATCCGGGCAACGAGCGCCCCGATTATGAATAACAGGATAAATGGTATCCCCTCTTTTGCCATGGTCAATTTCTCGAACTGTTAGTTTTTGCTTTTATCCACAAGCTTGTCTTTTTGAAGCCAGGGCATCATAGCTCTGAGCCTAAGCCCCACCTTCTCGATAGGGTGCTCCTCTCCTTTTTTCGTCAGGCTGTTGAATAACGGTTTGCCCGCCCTGTTCTCGGCTATCCACTCTTTCGCAAATTCGCCGCTCTGGACTTCTCCGAGTATCTTGACCATCTCCTGCCTAACCCGGTCATCGATAACCCTCGGCCCTCGCGTCAGATCACCGAACTGCGCCGTGTTGCTCACCGAGTAACGCATGTTTGTTATGCCCCCCTCGTACAAAAGATCCACGATCAATTTCAGCTCGTGAAGGCATTCAAAATAGGCCATCTCGGGAGAGTATCCGGCCTCCACGAGAACATCAAACGCAGCCTGGACGAGGGCCGTGATGCCGCCGCAAAGGACAACCTGCTCTCCGAACAGGTCTGGTTCCGTCTCTTCCTTGAAAGTCGTTTCGATAATGCCCGCCTTTCCCGAACCAATTCCACATGCGTATGCAAGGGCAAGGCCCAACGTATCTTTCGAAGGATCCTGAAACACAGCAATGAGCGTGGGAACACCCTGACCCAGTTTATATTGACGGCGGACGAGATGACCCGGGCCTTTGGGAGCAACCATGAAAACATTGGTCTTTTCCGATGGAACGATCTCCTTGAAGTGTATGTTAAATCCGTGGGCAAATCCGAGATGGACCCCCTCTTTCAGGTTGGATTCTATCTCCTCCTTGTACAGGTCACCCATGAGCTCGTCGGGAACAAGGAGCATAACGACATCTGCCCGGGAAGCAGCTTCAGACGCCTCGAAAACCTGAAATCCCGCGTCTTCCGCCTTCTTCCAGATTTGGGCACCCTTTTTTTCGCCCACGATGACGTCGTACCCGCCGTCTTTCAGATTATTTGCATGGGCATGCCCCTGGCTGCCATACCCAATTATGGCTATCTTCCTGTCCCTGAGGACCTCGGGTTTCCCGTCACGATCGTAGTACTCCTGCAGTT
>CAYFXN010000010.1:0-41856 GCA_964347065.1 uncultured bacterium
TTAAGTAGAAGGTGGTACAACTATCGGGGGGAGGTCAACAACACCAAGAACAATGAAAGACGGGAGATTCCAATTAACCAGACACTGATGGAAACATTCCGTGGAATCCAGCGGCGATTGGGCAGTCCCTATGTCTTCGCTGACCGGGAAGGAAGAAGGTACAGGGATATAAGCAATTCTTTCAAAACAGCATGTAGAAGAGCGGGGATCAAGGATTTCACATTTCACGACTTGAGACACACATTCGCCAGTCAGTTGATAATGGCCGGTGTGGATCTCGTAACACTAAAAGAGCTGCTCGGACACAAGGATATCAAGCATACTTTGAGGTATTCACACCTGTCGCCAAGTCACAAGATCAATGCAGTTGAAATGCTCGATGAGAAACTAAAAGGTAACCCAACTATACAAAAACTATACAATCGGCAAAAATGATGGTTTCTATGTTCTACTCATTTATCTCCAAATACCTGAAACAACTTACCAGATGGTCGTTCACCATCCCGACCGCCTGCATGAAGGCGTAGCAGACGGTGGGGCCCACAAACTTAAAACCCCTTTTTTTCAGCTCCTTGCTCATGAGCTCCGATTCGGGGGTGATCGCCGGAATCTGCCGGAGCTTTTTCCACCGGTTTTTCCTCGGCTTACCGCCTACGAGGCCCCAGATGAAGGCGTCGAAGCTTTGGAACTCGATTCTGACTTTCAGAAAAGCCCGGGCGTTGGACACGGCGCTCTCGATTTTCGCCCTGTTCCGGATGATGTCGCTGTTTGCAAGGAGCTCTTCCACCTTCTTCTCGCCGTAGCGCGCTATCTTCACGCAGTCGAACCGGTCGAATGCCTTCCTGAAACCTTCACGCTTTTTCAGGATGATCTCCCAGCTGAGGCCCGCCTGGAAACCTTCGAGTACCAGGAACTCGAAGAGCCCGCGGTCATCGTAAAGCGGCACACCCCACTCCCGGTCATGGTAATCCCGCATCAACTGACTACTGTTTGCCCAATCACACCTGAAAAACTTTTCTTTTTTGCCTGCCATAAACGTCCCGGCTACCCGTTACAATATGGGTAGTTCATAGTTCATAGTCCATAGTTCAGAGATGAGAAATGACGAGGGAATCATTTGGTTCACGAACCTTATCTTCGGGCTCTTTATTGGTTACTCTCTCGGGACTCGGGACTATGGACTCTGGACCGATTTACTCGCAGCAGGGTGGGCCGCCGGACGCTCCGCATCCCGGCTCCCTCTTGGTAACGTCCCCTTTGATGACAGCGTATGCGCAGCCGACACCGGCGTTCACGGATATGGCCCCAGCGGGGCAGTTCATGGCGCAGGCGCCGCACTCCATGCAGGCGTCCCTGTCGATAACTGCGGAACGGCCATCATTGATCACAAAAACGGCGTGGGGACACACGTCCGTGCACATCCCGCAGCCCGTGCACCTCTGCGCATCAAATGTCAGCGTCACCACCCCATCTAAATATCTCAATCCAGCCATCTCTTCTCCCCCAAAAAAACTCCCGGGGACAGGGAATTTATAACAGTACTCCTGCCAGCCACACACCGATACCGGTGACCGCGAAGACTATCTGCACAGGCAGGGCGTAACGCATCTCCTTGCGTACCCCGGATAACGACGTGTAGGTGGAAGATCCGGTGAAGTTCATCGACAGGAAGCTCGTCACCGCGGGTATCACGAGGAGCCACGAAACCATGGTGGCGAGGTGAAGATAAGACCCGGGAACGCCCCATGCAAACAGGGCGTAGATTCCGGAAAGAATTACGCCCAGAAAGGCTCCCTTGAATGAAAATGATCTTCCCGGCAGCCAGGGGAGAAACAGGGGAGCCAAGACTGCACCGCCGATGAACGCCCAGAAAAAGACCCCAACGCTGAATGTTCCAACGCTGGCGGCGCGCGAAAGGGAATACCCTCCGCCGCCGATCCCAGGCAGCAGGAAGAAAAACAGAGCTGCAGGCAGCGCGTATTTCGCCGATGTGACGATCTCGACGGGTATGAGCACGGCCCTCTCGGCGAGATCGAAACTGACCCGCCTCATCTCACCCGTCGCCTGCATCCCCGCTTCCAGGAAAGCGGGAATATCGCTCGCCCGGACCGGGCCGTACACGATCCGGAAACCGCTCAATCTTTTCACCTCGTGAGCGCACACACCGGGGGCGCTGAGCTGGGGAAGAACGAGGGTCCCGTGGGCCACGACCTCCTTCAGCCGGGCCTCTTCGATGCCTTTTACGAGCCGATCGGTGCTGAATTTCCCCCCTCCCGCAGCGCACCAGACGTTTATCCCCTCCGTGTCGAGAACCAGGATCCAGGCATCGATCCCCGCCAAGTGGGACCTCACGCGGTCGAAGGACATCTTGAAGTTTGCCGTGACGAGCACCGGGGAATCATTTCCCGGCGATCCCGCGGCAAAGAGGCCCGGTTCAAGCCGGTACCGCATCCGTCCTATCCCCCACCTGACCTTCCAGGAGCCGATGCGGTCAAAAAAGTTAAGTTCCGACGAGGCACGCGGGACCGGGCCCAATGGTGTATCGACGGCACCAGCCACCCAGGATTGACGGGGATCTGACTCAGAAGGAAATGCCACTGCCTCATGCGATGAAGAGCCCTTCACGGGTGATTGACAAAACTTTTTCCCTGACATGCTCATGGATCGTTTCTCTCACAGCAAGTTATTCTCTCCAGTTGGAGCAAGCCCCCACTCCTGAAGATATTATACAACCGCAGTCTGTTGGGAAAAGAGAAAACGGGCCGGGACAAACCTGTCCCTCAGGTTATTTCAGACCGAACATATCGATAAATGTTCCGGAGCGGGTATAATCAGTACTTCCTGTAAGTATCTTTTAATCTATAATGTAACCTATATGGACGAGACGGTGAAACGCGCATCCCTCGATGAACTTCCCCTTGAGAGGCTTTTCGACGGGAAGGTCCTTCGAAGGGTGTTTCAGGCTCGCAACATGGAGATCGTCGAGTACGTCTATAAAAGGGGCGCTCACTTTCCCGAGCACAGACACCCCGAAGAGCAGGTCACCATCATCGAGTCCGGAGAGATCACCTTCTCCATTGATGGAGAGGAGATAGAACTGAAAAAGGGAGACATCTGCCACATCCCTCCGAACAAGCCCCACTCGGCGAAAGTATTGAAATCCCGGGTAGTAAGGACCCTGAACGTTTTTCACCCCCCGAGGAAGACGAGGCCGTAGAATGAAAGAGCCAAAGTTGGAAACCAGGCACATTTTTTACCGGAATCCAAACAAGAAGTACCCCATCATTACCCACGGTGAGGGGATTTACCTCTACACGCGCGATGGGCAGAGGATAATCGACGCTGCTTCGGGAGCCGCAGTTGTATGCCTCGGCCATGCAAACAAAAAGCTCGTGGCAGCAATGAAAGAGCAGGCCGAAAAGATCGCCTTCGTCCACCTCTCCGCCTTCTCGTCGGAGCCGATGCTCAAGCTGGCAGACGAAATCGCATCCATGGCACCTCGGCCCCTGAAAAGGGTGTATTTCACCTCCGGCGGATCCGAATCCGTAGAAGGGGCAATTAAGCTTGCGCGGCAGTATCACGTCGAGCGGGGGAACCCAGAAAAACACAAGGTGATATCCAGATTCATCTCCTACCACGGTTCCACCATCGGCGCCCTCTCCATAAGCGGACACTCCGGGAGGAGAAGTAAATACGCTCCCATGCTCGCATCGTTTCCCCGCATACCCCCCGCCTACTGTTACCGCTGCCCATTCCACGAGCACAAGAAGCACCCGGGCCCCCCGGAGTGCAACTTCGAGTGCGCCTACGAGCTTGAGCGTGCGATTATTTCCGAAAGCCCCGATCTCATCTCGGCGTTCATCATGGAGCCCATCCTCGGGGCATCGGCACCCGCCGTGGCTCCTCCCGTCGGATACCTCAGGAGGATCAGAAGCATCTGCAACAAGTTCGATGTCCTCCTGATTGCCGACGAGGTGATGACGGGGTACGGTCGCACCGGCAAGTTCTTCGCATTCCAGCACTACGAGGCAGTGCCCGATATCGTCACGATATCGAAAGGTATCAGCAGCGGCTACTCTCCCCTCGGCGCGATAATCGTGAGCGACGAAATCTACGACGTCATCAAGGCGTCTCCCTCGGGCTCCTTCATCCACGGCCACACCTTCGCCGGGAACCCCCTTTCGGCAGCGGTGGGGCTGGAGGTGATAAGGACGATCAAGAGCGAAAATCTATTGGACCGGGTCAACCTGCTCGGGGCCTATCTCATCAAGAAATTGAACACCCTGAAAAAAGGCCATCCCATCGTCGGAGATGTACGATGCAAGGGCCTCCTGGCAGGAGTCGAGATCGTTTTCAACAGGCGTTCGAAGAAGCCTTTCTCTCACACAATGAAAATCAGCAGCCGCTTGGCCAGCCTCTGCCTGGAGAAGGGTCTCAACGTATATCCGGGAAGCGGGTCATACGACGGGGTTAACGGCGACCACCTGCTGATCGCGCCACCTTACATCATCACCGAGACGCAGATCGACGAGATGATGGAAATACTCTCCAGCGCAATCGGGGCGCTTACGAACGAACTGTCCGCAAAAGAAGAGACCATAAAGGTGTGAAGCACTGTCCGGTTATGTCCTCCCACCCGGAAACAGCCGAAATAGAGGAAGATGCATCGAAAATCCCTTCATCGAAGGAGCAGTTCCCTTGCGATCCGCTTTCCCTCAACGGTCATGAGCGTATCTTCGATAACTCCCCCGATCTTTTCCGCGCCAGCTTTCCCGGCGCTCTCCTTGAGATTGACGATCATATCGGCATCCCAGATGCAGGCAAATTCGAGGGTCTTCACCTTTCCCCTCGTGTGGTGGCTGGCAACGATCTCACTCACCATGGCTATTTTGTCTTCGCCGACACCGAGGCGGGTAAGTATCTCCCTTGCAACGGGCGGGCCCAGTTCTTCCTGGTAGGAGGCCTGCGAGCTTCCATGTAGCTCTTCTGCGGGCTTTATGCCCACGTCGTGGAGAAGGGCTGCCATGGCTACCACATCCCTATCTCCTCCCTCCACTTCGTTTATCCTGAGAGCGATGGAGCAGACCTCTTTAGCGTGCTTGATTCGCCGGAAATCGTGGCCGAAATATACTTCAAGGGCCTTTTCAACCTGACGGTCCAATAATCTCCCTCCCATTTGGCAGGAAAGAAACCCTTAGTCGTCAATCCCGATGCAGACGTAAAAATTGAGGGGGGAGGCTCGCCGGCCCCGAGCAAAAACGTCAATCTACACCGGAAAATTGGATGGAAAATGGGTTTGCAAGCGCTTTCCCTGCAACGATCCCCCGCTCACCTTTCCGTTTCCTCGAAGTATCAGGCGCCGAAATACGCGGTCCTGAATTTTTCAAGCTTCTCCCGCATCTTTGCAACGTTTTCCAGGTCGGTTGTCTGCTTCGCCTTCATCGCGTAAATGAGCAGTTCGTGAAGGAGCGTTATCTTCTCCACATATTTCTGCTGCTCATCACCCTTTTGGCTCTCCGGTGGCTTGACTCTCTGCGTCATAAAATACTGGTGAACCGTATCCTGAATTCTCAAGGCGTGATCTTCCTTGTTCTTCACCCAGCGAACGATCTGGTTGTAATTCTCCTTTGTATCCCCCGAAAGCTTGTGGATCTCGTTGATCCCTTTTTCGATCGTCGTGATATCTTCGGCGATCAGCTTGATTCTCGTCTCGTCATCGTAAATACCGCAGGGTATCTCACAGTGCGCGAGTACGGGAAGGGCCATCAGCAGGACTGACAGGACCAAGAGCGAATCTAAAATCACTTTTTCCATGACTGTTCTCCTCTTTTTAGGTTCTTTTCCGGCATTTTGCCAAGTAGGGCTAACAATTACGATGTAATTAGCAAAAGAATAGTTTTCTCTTTCCTTATTATGACGTATATTTTTTCACGGGAAAATCCAAAAGAACCATCCATTCCCATGAAAAGGCTTCCCTGGCGCAGGAAAGATACCGTTTCGTCAATTTCGCTTCAAAAGCGCCATCAAATTGCTTTCCCCGTGAAAATCGTTACGATTCCCATGGTCATAGCCTTTGCCGATACCCCGGCAAAGCCGGACCGCGCCATCATATTCTTGAACTCCTCCGGATCTGGAAAATCGAGGACAGACTCGGTCAGATACTCGTAGGCACTTCTGTCGGAGAAGATCCCAGCAAGCCGCGGCAGGAGTGTCCGGAAGTAGAAGAGGTATCCCTTCCTCATGAGGGAGCTTCGCGGCAGCGAAAACTCGAGAATAACCAAGACACCCTCCTTTTTCAGCACCCTCGCCATCTCCCAGAGGGCCAGCTCCCTCTCCACGACGTTTCGGATCCCGAAGGCGATGAGAATTGAATCGAAAACCCCATCCTTGAAGGGGAGCGATTCGCCGGCACAGGCAACGAACCGGAATTGACCGCCCAAATTTTTCCCCTCGACTTTCCTCCTCCCCTCCTCGAGCATACGGTGGGAAATATCTGCCCCGATGACCTCTGCGCCCTTAATCTGCCCGATCAGCTCTATGCCCATGTCTGCCGTCCCGCAGGCAAGGTCCAGGTGAACTCCCCCTTCTCTCATGCGAACTTTTTTTACCGCCTCTCTCCGCCACCTGACGTCCTGGCCGAAACTCAGAAGCCTGTTCAGGAAATCGTACCTGCCGGATATGGATGAGAACATATCGCGTACCTGCCTATTTCTCTCCCGCAGACGGTACAAACCGGTTCCTCCGAAATTTGGATACTACTCCTTGATAAAATCTAAATATTACTTCACGCTATACCTTTAGTACATTGAAACTTCCAAACGTCAGAACAACAGAAGATCAGAACAACAGAAGAGCAGAAAAAGCGAAAACCATATACGAGACACGAGAAACTGTTTGATTGTTCGAACATCCGAAGATTCGCAGTTAATCGTTAAAAAGGAAGGAGGATGTGATGAGAAGAGTCCTGATTTCGTTGCTCGCAGCGCTCGCCTTTTCCACTTTAAGCATTTCCGCATTCTGTTCGGGGCCACCTGTCAGCGATGCCACCGACGACTGCCTCGCCTGTCACACCGAAGCGACGCCCGGAATCGTGGCGGACTGGAAAAAAAGCCTTCACGCAGCCGTTACCCCATCAACAGGAATGGAAAAAAAAGTAGTTGAGAGGAGAATGTCGGCTGATACCGTCCCGGAGAATTTGAAAAACATCGTTGTCGGCTGCGCTGAGTGCCATACGATGAACCCGGGAAAGCACAAGGATACGTTCGATCACAACGGGTACAGCGTCCACGTTGTGGTCTCACCCGGGGATTGCGCCACCTGCCATCCCGTTGAAGTGACGGAATATGACAAAAACATCATGGCCAATGCCTACGGCAACCTCATGAGCAACCCGGTTTACCACGACCTGGCGGACCAGATAAACGGTATCCAGACCTTTGCGGACATGAAGACGACACTCGTGAAAGAGGGCGATGAGACCTTCGCTGACTCATGCCTCTCCTGTCACGGTACCGTCGTTTCGGTCAAAGGCATGAGAAAGAGAGACACGGTGATGGGAGAGATGGAATTTCCCATCCTTTCAGGATGGCCGAACCAGGGCGTGGGAAGAATAAACCCTGACGGAACGAAGGGTGCCTGCACCCCCTGTCACACCAGGCACCAGTTCTCATCGGAGATGGCGAGAAAGCCGTCCACCTGCTCGACATGTCATAAGGGGCCCGACGTGCCCGCTTACAAGGTATACTCCGTGAGCAAGCACGGAAATATTTACGATTCCCTCTCGAAAAATTGGAACTTCACAAACGTTCCCTGGGTTGCCGGGAGAGACTTCACAGCGCCTACCTGCGCCGTTTGCCACATAAGCCTGCTCGCCACAGAGGATGGGGAGGTTGTGGTGAAAAGGACACACCAGATGAGCGACAGGCTGCCCTGGCGTTTATTCGGCCTCGTCTACGCCCATCCTCACCCCGAATCTCCTGACACGACGATCATGAAAAACGCTCAGGGACTTCCTCTTCCGACAGAGCTGACGGGAGAGCCCGTATCCCGATTTTTGATCGATGAGGAGGAGATGGTCGAAAGGCGGAAGGAGATGGAAAAGGTATGCTCCCAGTGTCACAGTTACGAGTGGGTTGAGGGACACTTCGCGAAACTGGAAAATACGATAAAGACGACGAACGAAATGACCCTCACCGCGACGAAGGTTCTTCTCGAGGCATGGAAAAAGGGTGCGGCGCATGGACTCGACAAAAATGACAGTATTTTTAACGAGGAAATTGAGAAGATGTGGGTCAGACAGTGGCTCTTTTATGCAAACTCGACCCGCTTTGCCGCTGCAATGGCGGGGGCCGACTACGGTGTGTTCGCGAATGGCCGCTGGTTTATGGCAGAGAATATTCAGATGATGAAAGACTGGCTCGAGTTCAAGCTAAAAAGCGAGTGACTAAAAACGGGGGGGATCCGGCCTGCCCCCTCAGTAAACTATTCGTCAATCTGCAGAGATCAGAATGATCAGCACCCCGCTTTTGAACTCGGGGCCGCCCACCATTACTATCGATCCCCTCTCCATCTTGAGAGCGGTTCTCACGACGCTGCTCCGCTCCCCTCCGATTTTGACGTCGAGCCTGACCGCTTCACCCGAAGAGTCCACGTGAACGATATCCATGCTCCTGTCACCGGGAATGGAAAACCGAGCCGCCTCTCCTTTTTTGACCTCCTTCCGCATCTTGGAAATGATCTCGAAGGACGAGTAATTGAACAGCTTCAGGAGTTTTTCTTTGAGGCTGACGAGAGTGGGATCGACGAAAGCGCTTTCCGAGGAGGCGTGTACCACCTGAACGTCGAGGGAGACCGATTGATCACAGAAGGAGTAACGGGGAAACAGGAGCGTAGCGCCAAGAAAAACAAGAAAGACGACACTGGCGAAACGACTCATATCTCATTCCTTTCTATGATCCATATGACTTTCGGCGTATCTGCTCCCCTATCGACGATCATGACTGTTGCGTTTTCTGCCTCGATGCTCTCCACCGTTGCCGCAAATTTTATCTCAGGGCGTAATTTGTGCGTTTCCTTTGAAGGATAAACCAGAATGAGAATTAAAGCAACAACACCGACAAAAGCGGGGACGAGAAACTTTAAATTTTCGAAAAACCAGCTTTTCCTGCTCTCCTCAGCCTCTTGCATCGCTGCCTCCACTCTACCCAGAACCACATTTTCCGGGAGACGCTCCACTTCGCCCCTCACGTACTCTCTGAGAAGCTCCCCTATGCGGGCTGTCTCTTCCAGATACCTCTTGCAGTCCTCACAGGAACCCAGGTGATTCTGCACAGCGCCCGCTTCAGAGGGCTGAAGAATGCCTTCATGGAAAGGCTCTATTCTTTTACGGACATCACTGCAAATCATCGATTACCCCTTACATATTCCGACAGCAGTTCTCTGAGTTTCTCCTTGCCGTAATGGATTCGCGACATGACGGTACCTATCGAAATATCGAGAACATCGGCTATTTCCTGGTAGCTCATTCCTTCCACCTCCCGCAGAAGGATGACCGTTCGGTGATGCTCAGTTAAGGATTCTATCGCCTCATGCATAATATCCCTCAGCTCCCGCCTGCCGGCTGTCTCATCGGGCCTCTCGTAAAACTCGGAACTTCCCGTCGGAAATCCATCATCTGCCATCATCCAGGTCTCATCGAAGGCCGTCCCCGGATTTCTCGACACTTCCCTCTTTTTGTCTATGGCCTTGTTGATCAGGAGACGGTAGAACCATGTATAGAACTTCGCGTCAAAACGAAAATCCTTGAGGGCCGAATACGCTTTCACAAAAGATTCCTGAACCACATCGAGAGCGTCATCCCTGTTTCCTACTATCCCCACGGCTACCCCGTATGCGCGTCCCTGATATCTTCTCACGAGCTCGGAAAAGGCCTCCTTTTCCCCGTCGAGGGTCCGCCTTATCAGAGCATGATCGTCGCAGTCGGATATATTTTTCTTCCTATCCATTTGACGCCTTGGCCCGAAAGTTATTCATGTCCTTCTCAGAGCTCACCCCATGAAAATCCAATCTTTACATCGACTTTCAACGGCACATCAAGGGTAATAACCCCCTCCATTACCCTTTTCAAGTGGGCCCCTACCTCTTCGACCACTTCAGATCGTACCTCCAGTATGAGTTCATCGTGAACCTGGAGGATGATGTGCGCATCGAGTTTTTCCTTTTCCAGCAAACGGGCAAGCGCTATCATCGACATCTTGATAATGTCGGCAGCCGTTCCCTGAACGGGAGCATTGACACCCATTCTCTCTGCTGCCTGGCGGAGAGTCTGATTCCTGCTATTTATGTCTCTCAGGTACCTTCTTCTCCCCAGAAGGGTTTCCACAAACTCCCTTTCCCTTGCCTTTTCCAGCGTGGTGTCTATAAACAGTCTAACACCCGGATATCTATCAAAATAATCATCGATATACTTTTTCGCCTCCGGTTGGGGTATCTTCAGCTCTTTTGAGAGGCCGAAAGGGGTCATACCGTAAAGTATTCCGAAGTTGACGATTTTAGCTCTTCTTCTCAGTTCGGGGGTCACCTCATCTTCCCCCACACCAAAAAGGGCCACGGCCGTCTCCCGGTGAACATCCCTGTCCTTTTCGAACACTTCGAGAAGCTTTTCATCTTTTGCCAGATGAGCCAGAATCCTGAGTTCTATCTGGCTGTAATCGGCACCCACGAAGGTAAATCCTTCATCGGGGACGAAAGCCTCCCGTATCTCCCTGCCGTAGTCCGTCCGTACCGGGATATTTTGAAGGTTGGGATTGCTGGAAGAGAGCCTCCCCGTGGCCGTCTGCATCTGGTTGAAACTTGTGTGGATCCTTCCCGTGCGATGATTCACCATCTGGGGCAAAACATCCACATATGTGGATTTCAGCTTCGACAGCATCCGGTGCCTGAGTATGAGGGCAGGGGCTTCGTGAATCGAACTCAGCTGTTCGAGAACCTCCATATCCGTTGAAAATCCCGTCTTCGTCCTCTTAAGCGGCGTAAGGCCGAGCTTGTCAAACAAAAGGAAGGATACCTGCTTCGGCGATGAGAGGTTTACCTCCCCCCCCGAATAGCGCGCAACTCGCTCTTCTATCTCCCCGAGTTCACCCGCGAGGCGGCCGGAAAGATTTTCCAGTTTGCCCTTTTCTAGCTTCACCCCCCTCATTTCCATTCCGTAGAGAACCCTGAGGAGGGGAAGCTCGAGTTCCTCGTACAATTTTATCAACCCCCCCTTCTCAAGCTCCGGGACCAGTGACCTCCAGAGGAGAAGGGTTGCTTCCGCCAGCGCAGCTGCGCTGTCCTCCTCCGTATCGAAACCAGCCTCCAATTCGGTACCCACGTACCGCCCGACCATCCGGGAGAGGGCCAGGGAGGATTCCTCGGGGTGGAGAAGGTATGAAGACAACATCGTGTCGCCGTAGGAAAGATCGAAGATACTCTCGAGAGCGGCGCAGCCACGGACGGCAGACTTGAGATCGTGGCCGACAAATCTCATGCCTCTATCGCCCAAATAATCGATAACGTGCTCGATGATCCCCACCGGTACGGCGTAGGTCTTTTCGCCGATCGACAGTCCCACGACTCCATCCTGATCCGATAGAACCGGCGCAAGCGCCGCCGGGGAATCCTTCGCTGCGGAAAAAGCCGCCCTCCCGGCCTCGAGGTCGGGAATGAAAGTGAAGGCCACAGGGCGCCTCGACCCGATCCCTTCCGGGACTCCCTCCCCTGTTTTTTCTTCCGCTGACTTCCTGGTCCTGAAGCCCAGTTTTTTGAGGGTACCGGTGAGGATCGACTCATCTACCTTTTTCGGGATGAAATCCTCCATCTGGAAAGGAAGGGGCACGTCATCTTTGATTTTTGCCAGCTCTCTCGAGATCCTTATTTTTTCCAGGTTTTCCCGCAGAAGCTCCCTTCTTTTGCCCTTGACGAAATCGAGGTTTTTCATCAAGTTTTCCACCGACCCGAACTCCTGCAACAAAGCAGCAGCCGTCTTGTTTCCGATCCCGGGAACTCCGGGAATGTTATCGCTTTGATCTCCGGAAAGAGCGAGAAGATCGACGATTTTTTCAGGTTCCACGCCGAATTTTTTTAGCACGTCGGGAGCTTTGACTAACTTGTCTTTCAGAGAATCGAACATCTGCACATTTTTCTCTACCAGCTGGCAGAGATCTTTGTCAGAAGAGACGATCACCACCTCGAGATCCAACTTCGCAGCTATCCTGGAAAGACTGCCGATCACGTCGTCGGCCTCGACCCCCTCGAGCTCCACACTCTTTATCCCAGAAATATCTATGATCTCCTTGATTATGGGAATTTGAGCAGCGATATCCTCGGGCATCTTCTGCCTCGTCTCCTTGTACCCTTCGTAGAGTTCCTCCCTGAAGGTGGGACCCGGCGCATCGAAAACGACACAGAGGTAACGGGGAGAAAACTTGTTTCGCACCTTTTGAAGGCTGCTCACGAAACCGTAAACCGCGCCCGTCGGGGTTCCGTCCGATGACGTTAGCCTCGGGAGAGCGTAAAATGCCCTGTAAAGGAGATTGCTGCCATCGACTATGAGGAATCTTTCTTTGCTGCTCATAGAAAACTTAAGTCTCTTCTTCGCCTGCCGACTCTTCGCTTTCCGCTTTTTCCTCGATCATTTCCGCGGCAGTCGATACGACTGCAGTCGATGCGACGGTATCGCCTATCCTCATCCCCTCGTCGTTATAGAGACAGAATGAAGCCTCGACGACAAGGACGCCCAAGCCGACCGTATAGGCAAGGAAATGCCCGATAGACGGGAAAAGGTAAAGAAAAAAAGGCAGTGCAACGGGGATGTTCCTGAGGATCGAGGAAAGGTAATCGAACGGTTCCCCGTCGAGACGAACCACCTTGAGACTGCTGAGCATCTTCCCGGGGCTTCTCCCCCCCACAAACCCGTCGGCAATGAGGATGAAAAAAATTGCGGCCACCACACCCGCCGCTCCCGGTATCTGCCATAGACACAGGGCAATAATCAGATCGATGCCCTTTCCTACGACTCTCGGAATAAACTCTGCCCTGACCCTGTCCTGATCAGGGACGGCCATACCAAACTTGAGCTTCATCAGTCCCCCTCCAGAAATTTTTCTCCCTTCGTAAAAAAGAGGAAAGCCATCGCAGGCCTCCTGGAGCCTTCCCTGGTCACGAAGTGGATGGAATCGAATGTAAAGTTTTGCACAGACCACTCGTTCAGGATCTTTTCTATCTCATGGTCCGTCACATCGGTCAATTCCACTACTTTGTATGGGCCCCCTTCCACGGTCATTTCCCCCCGAGGACCTTTGCCGCCACCTTTGCAAAATAGGTAATGATGAGGTCGGCGCCGGCCCTTTTAATTCCCGTTAAGACCTCCATGACGATCCTCTCCTCGTCGATCCAGCCCTTCATGGCCGCAGCCTTGACCACCGAGTACTCACCGCTCACGTTGTAGGCGGCAACAGGGACGTCAAACCGTTCCCTCACAAGGGAAATAACATCCAGATATGCCAGTGCCGGCTTGACCATCACGATATCGGCACCTTCTTCGACGTCGAGGGAAACCTCACGAATTGCCTCCCTCACATTCGGCGGATCCATCTGATATGAACGCCGGTCACCAAACTTGGGGGTCGACTCTGCCGCATCTCTGAAGGGGCCATAGAAGGCGGAAGCGTATTTCGCCGCGTATGACATTATGGGCGTGTTAATAAAACCTTCCTCATCGAGAGAGTCCCTGATCGCCATCACCCTGCCATCCATCATGTCCGATGGTGCGACAATATCTGCACCCGCTCTTGTGTGGGAGACGGCGCTCTTTGCCAGAAGCTCGAGGGTTGCATCATTATTGACACTGCCATCTGCATCGATAACGCCGCAATGGCCATGGTCGGTATATTCGCACATGCAAACATCTGTGATGACGATGAGGTCCGGCACCTCTTTTTTGATCTTTGCAACGGCTTGCTGAACGATGCCATCATCGCTGTAGGCGTCGCTTCCCAGGGAATCTTTTTTCCCGGGTATACCGAAAAGCAGGACCGCTGGAATACCATTGCTGTAAGCTTCCCCCGCCTCCAGAACAAGATGCTCGAGGCTCAATTGAAAAATACCGGGCATGGATGGAACTTCCTTCTTCACATTTTTCCCGTGTATTGCGAACAGGGGATAGATGAGGTCATTCACGGAAAGGGACGTTTCCCTGACCATCCCTCTCAATTTCTCTGTCCTCCTCAGCCGTCTCGGCCGGGCCTCGGGAAAATACATCGTTCATCCCTCCTCTTTCTTGGCGGTGCTGGCTATGTCAGCGGATATTGCGTCGAGCAGCCCCTCGATAATTGGGTATTCGGGCAAAACGGCAATCTGGAACCCCAGCTCCCGGACGCAGGCAGCGGTTGTATTCCCTATGACAGCGATTCTAACATTTTTGAAAAATGAATCAGAGGATTCTTTCCCGGCAATTTCAACAAAATTGCGAAAGCTCGATGGGCTTGTGAACGAGGCATAACCAACGGGAGTCTCCAGCACTTCCCGAATCACTTCCGCGCTGTACTTTGGAACAGCGGTCTCGTAGAGTATCGGGGCTAAGTACTGTAAGCCATTTTCCTCGAAGGCCTCTATCAACTCTCTTCTTCCCTCTCTTGCACGGGGGAAAAAGACCACATCTTCTTTTTTCAACGTTTCGACCAGGATCCTGCCGAGGGATTCACTGTTTGCCTCCTCGGGTACGATATGCACGGACACCCCTTTCGATTCGAGAAATCCGGCCGTTTTTCTTCCCACCGCACCGATTTTTTTCCTGGAGAGAACAGGCTGGAAGCTGTCTCCGAGGATTTTCATGAGAAATTTTGCGCTGCTTACGCTTGTTACGACAATCCAGCTCGATGATGATAAGTCATTCTTGAAGCTTTCAACCTGCCCGGCGGGAACCGCGAAGCGGGTTTCGATGGTGGGAAATATCAGCGGCTTCCCTCCCCGGAGAGTCACCATTTTGGCCATAAGCCGGGCCTGCTCTCTTTCCCTCGTGATGAGTATGGTGACGCCTGCCAGATCAGCCCCTTTGCTGCTTCCTATCTCACGCCTCCTTGTAGATCTTTTCAAGGATATCCCCGGCACCTCTTGAGAGAAGGTCTTGCGCCAGGTCCCGGCCCAATTTCACAGTTTCGGTCATCAATCCCGAAACCTCTCCCCTGATGACGCTTTTCCCGTCGGTGCTCGCCACGAACCCCGCGATGGTTATATTCTCGCCGTCAACGACGCCGTGGGCCCCTATCGGGACCTGACATCCTCCCTCGAGCCTTTCCAGGAACGCTCTCTCTCCTGAAACGACAGCGGCAGTTTGCCTGTGGTTCAAAAAAGCAATCAACTCCTGCGTCTTCGCGTCGCCCTCGCGCACCTCGATTCCCAGTGCTCCCTGCCCCACTGCCGGGATCATCAATGTGGGGTCAAGGTACTCCGTTATCCTGTCATCCCACCTCATCCTTTTCAACCCTGCAACAGCAAGGATGATGGCGTCAAACGCTCCCTCGGAAACCTTTCGAAGCCGGGTGTCGAGGTTACCCCTGAGACCCTCTATCCTCAAATCGGGACGGAGATTCAGAACCTGTGCCTGCCGGCGGAGGCTGCTGGTGCCTATGTGGGCCCCCTCGGGAAGATTGGCAAATTTTCTCCCCTCCGGCGATACGAGCGCATCGCGGGGGTCCTCCCTCTCGGTAGCAGCGGCTATTTTCAGCCCCTCTGGAATAACAGTCGGGACGTCTTTCATGCTGTGCACGGCCAGGTCGACCGTCCCATCGAGAAGAGCATCCTCGATCTCCTTGACAAACAGCGCCTTACCTCCCACTTTTGCCAGGGGGACATCGAGGATCTTGTCTCCCGTCGTCTTGATCTTTACCAGCTCGACCGATACCCGGGGCGCGTTTTTTTCGATCCTATTCTTGATATGATTGGCCTGCCAGAGGGCGAGCATGCTTCCCCTCGTGCCCAGCTTGACTATCTCCTTCCTCATATCACCTTTCCACTTTGTCTCTTTCCTCGGATGGGGAAGCCTCTTCCTCCTCGTCCAGGCGAAAAATCTTTTTTATCGCCTCACCGGCATGCATCCCGTTATCGAGCTGTTCCCCCTTTTTCAGCACCGTTATGGGTTCGTGCAAGAATTTGTTCATGAGGGCGTTTGATAGAGCCTGGATGGTTTTCAGGGTCTTTTCATCGGCATTTTTCAGATTGGAAAGAGCTTTCTTAACCTCCCCATCTCTCAGGTAATCAAATTTCTTCCGGAGCTCAACGATGATCGGAGCGGAGAGGTAAGACTCGAACCACTTCTGGAACTGGTTGACTTCGAGAAGTACGATTTCCTCCGCTTTCTTCGCCTCAACCTGCCTCTCGCCGATATTCTCCTCGACGACGGACTGCAAATCATCTATGTCGTAGAGGTAGATGTTATCCACCTCGTTCGCCGAAGGGTCAATATCTCGCGGGTCTGCTATGTCGATGAGAAACATGGTCCTGTTTCGTCTTTGCTTTATCACCTCGGTGATGTCTGCCTTGGTTACGATGAAGCCGGGAGCTCCGGTGGCACTAATGACGATATCTGCGCGCTTCAAGTTCGCCTTGTACTCCTCGAACCTTATGGCATTCCCCTGAAACTCCTCTGCCAGCTTAACAGCCCTCTCGAAGGTCCGGTTCGTCACCATGATGCTCGTAACCCCCGAAGAAACAAGGTGCCTGCAGGCGAGCTCCGCCATTTCACCCGCTCCGATAACCATCACGGTTTTGTCATTGAGCTGGGAAAATATCTTCTTCGCGAGTTCCACGGCAGCGTAGCTCACCGAAACGGCGCTTGCCGCTATTTTCGTATCCGTTCGCACCCTCTTCGCGACAGAGAAGGTCTTCGGGAAGAGCTTGTTCAAAAACGGACCGGAGGCGTTGAACTTCAGGGAGAACTCGTAGGCATCCTTGACCTGGCCGAGAATCTGGGGCTCTCCCAGTACCATCGAGTCGAGGCTCGAGGCCACCCTGAAGATATGCCTCACCGCGTTGAGGCCCCGGTACGAATAGAGATATTTTTCGATCTCTTCAACGGTAGAGGAGTTGTGCCGGGCCAGAAACTCTTTCATATGGCGGTAACTTTCATAGGCATCATCGGAGACCGAATAGATCTCCACCCGGTTGCAGGTGGAGATGATAGCGCATTCCATCACTTCGGGATACTCGAGCATACCGGCCAGGGCAAACCCCATCCCCGATTCAGGAATCGCAAACTTCTCTCTGATCTCTATCGGTGCGGTTTTATGGTTCAATCCGACTAAAACGAGTCTCATTTCTGAATAACCCTACCTCGCTAAACTTGAGTAGGAATGAAGGCCGGGCAGAAGGAGATTTACGCCAAGGAACGTAAAAAGTATTGCCCCGAATCCTATGATTGCAAGAATAGCGGCTTTTCTTCCACGCCATCCGACTGTCAATCTGCCGTGGAGAAGGGCTGCGTAAAGGAGCCAGGTGATGAGTGACCACGTCTCCTTCGGGTCCCAGGACCAGTAAGACCCCCAGGCATACTCTGCCCAGATCGAACCGGTTATGATCCCCACCGTCAGGAAGGGGAACCCGAAGGTCAAGCATTTATGATTTATCTCGTCGAGCGTATCCAGAGGCGGCAATCTTCTCATGAGCGGACCCAGCTTCTTCTTTTTGAGCTGTTTTTCCTGCATCAGGTATATTATCCCCACAGCGAAGGCAACAGCGAAAATGGCATCTCCCACGAAAAGCAGGGTAACGTGGACGGGTAGCCAGTAGCTCTGCAGCGCAGGGGGTATCATCTGAATTTCGGCGGAAATGAACGCGGAAAAGAGAACAAAAATAAATGCTATAGGAGCTACGAAAGCGCCCAACACCTTCAATTTGTATTTCCTATCCACGATGAGAAATATGAGCATTATGGATAAGGCGAAGAAGGAGAGGGATTCGAAGAGGTTCGTTATCGGCGTGTAGCCTGCCTCGAAGTACCGGAAAACGAAACCGGCGAGGTGAATGCCACAACCAATTGTGAGAACGTACTTACCCCACCTGGCGGCTTTCTCCCGCATAAACGCGATGTAGTAGAGGTACAGGAGGCTGCCGGTAAGGTAGAAAATTGTGGCTATTCTCAGGAAATAAACGTTCACGACATCTTTATCCCGCTTTTTTTTACAATCATTTAATAATAAAACAGCACCGCCACACATTCAACTTCAAGATTTTACGGGATAATTCGATCCTGTACCACACTTTTAAACGGTTCCGTCGAACTTTCGTCTCGAGGGTCCCTCAGCGGCTTGGCAACCCAGTATCGGCGGTTGCTTCCAAACAGAAGGCAATCGCGTTATCCCCTTGACACATCGACACGCCTCATTTAGTTTAATCTGGAGGATTGCCGATGAAGCGTTTTCGATTTTCGGTCCTGACTATATTTCTCCTTATTTTCTCAAGCTGCACGAAACCTTCGCCAACAAGCGAGGGGATCCTGTCGATTGCACTGAACGGGTCGCCAACGAACATCGACCCACGATATGCAACTGATGCATACAGCCATCAGGTAATCGAACTCTGCTACAACGGCCTTCTGAAAAAAGACGCAGACGGCAGACCAGTACCCGACCTCGCAGCAGATGTTACGATAGCATCGAAGGTTCGTTACGAAGTTCGCATAAAGGAAGGGGTTTTTTTCCATGACGGAAGTGAACTGACGTCCGATGACGTGATCTATACATTCTCCTTTCTGAAAGACCCAAATATGGGCTCTCCCTATCTGGAAACCTTCAGCAATATCGATAAGATGGAAAAAGCAGGCAAATACGGGCTCACCATATTGTTAAAAGAGCCATTCGCGCCTTTTTTCACGGCTCTCACCGTTCCCATCGTCAGATCGGGAACGGACAAAGGCGAGCTGAAAAACACGGAAAACGGGACTGGTCCTTTCAAAATGATCAGCTATTCCCCTGACGAATCGGGTGAATTCGTCCCCTTCGGCTCCTACTTCGAGGGACCGGCAAGGGTCAAGATGATTCGAATCAAAATTATTCCCGATGACAACGTGCGGTTCCTGGAACTCAAAAAAGGAGAAATAAATTTCGTCATCAACGGCGTTGACCCTGATCTCCTGGAGGAAGTTCGGAAAGACGAACGTCTTACCATCGATGAGGCAACGGGGAGCAATTTCTCCTACCTCGGCTTTAATTTGCATGACCCGATTCTCAAGAACAGGAAAGTCAGGGAAGCCATAGCCCACGGAATCAACAAAAAAGAGATAATCGATAACATTCTTCTCGGGCAAGCCGAGGAAGACAACACCCTCATTTCCCCCCTCTACTGGGCCCACGAAAGGAACGTGCGGACATACGAGTACGATCCGGAACGTTCAAAAAAGCTCCTCGATGAAGCGGGTTACATCGAACCGGCAGGAGAAAATAAGCCGCGATTTACCCTCACGTACAAAACGTCACAAAACGAACTGCGCAGAAGGATTGCACAGGTATTGCAGGGACAGCTCAGGAATATCGGCATACAGGTGAGGATTCTGTCCTTCGAATGGGGAACGTTTTTCAGCGATATCAAAAGCGGCAACTTCCAGATGTATTCCCTCACGTGGGTGGGAATCACGGATCCCGACATCTATTATTATGCGTTCCACTCAAACAGCACCCCCCCGAGAGGGGCCAACAGAAACAGATACGCGAACCCTTCCCTGGACGGGCTCCTCGAGAAAGGGAGAGTGGAAACTGACCTGGAGAAGAGGAAAATAATCTACGGAAAAATCCAGAGGATTATTTCCGAGGACATCCCCGTTTTGGGACTGTGGTTCAACAAAAACATACTGGTGCGGGACAAGAGGGTTCAGGGTTTTGTCCTCCGACCGGATGAATCCTTCCGGCCGCTCAAAGACGCCTGGATCAAGAGTTGATGGGTAAATACATACTGAAAAGGCTTCTCTCGCTCATACCCGTTGTGTTCGGCGTGGTCACAGCTGTTTTTCTCCTTGCCCATCTCATTCCCGGTGACCCCGTCGACATAATGCTCGGGGAAATGGCACAACCCGCACAGAAGGAGGAGTTGCGCAAATACCTCAAGCTCGACCTCCCCCTTCACGTGCAATACCTGGAGTACCTCAAAGGCCTGTCGTCGGGTGACATGGGCTCCTCGATAAGGAGCCAGAAGCCGGTCACCGATGAGATAATGACACGATTTCCGGCAACCCTGGAGCTCGCGATAGCGTCGATCATCGTGGCGATCCTTATATCATTTCCCGCAGGAATACTATCGGCATTAAAGAAGGATACCTCTCTGGATCACGGGAGTCTGCTCTTTTCCCTGATCGGCCTCTCGATGCCCAACTTCTGGCTCGGTCCCCTTCTGATACTGATTTTCTCAATCAAACTCGATCTCCTTCCCGTCTCAGGGAGAGAGGGATTCTTCCACATCATCCTCCCCGCTCTTACAATGGGGCTGGGTATGGCTGCCATCCTGACAAGGCTCATCCGCTCTTCCATGCTCGACGAACTCACCCAGGATTATGTGAGAACGGCAGTGGCGAAGGGTGTCACCAAAAAAAGGGTGGTGCTCTTACACATCCTCAAAAACTCTATGATCCCGGTACTTACCGTTCTCGGCCTTCAGTTCGGCGCGCTTCTGGCAGGAAGCATAATAACGGAGACCATATTTTCCTGGCCGGGAATCGGAAGGCTCACCATAAATGCAATCAACAGCAGGGACTATCCCCTGGTGCAGGGATGTGTGCTCTTCATCGCTCTTTTCTATGTTCTGGTAAATCTCGTAACCGATCTCGTCTATGCCCTCTTTGATCCGAGGATTCGATATGAGTAGGTCAATCCATGGGAGAAAAAGCGTTCTTTTCCGTTTCGCCAGAAAAGGCGCCGTGCGCGCGGGAGTCGCCATATGTATAATCTTCATCCTGTCGGCCCTTCTGGCGCCGGTCATTGCGCCCCACGACCCCTTTGCACAGGACCTTTCGGGCAGCCTCACCCCACCCTCGCAAACACATCTTCTCGGTCAGGACAAGCTCGGAAGGGATATCCTGAGCCGCATCGTCTACGGAGCCCGCGTTTCCCTGACAGCCGGGATACTGGCCGTTTCTTTCTCTCTTCTTTGCGGAGTATTTCTCGGGTCCCTATCGGCTTACTATGGGGGCATGATCGACGGCATCGTCATGCGCGTTGCCGATATTTTCCTGGCATTTCCCGGAATACTGCTCGCAATCGGCATGACAGCTGCCCTCGGGCCAGGGCTCAAAAACGTCATCATAGCGCTATCGATAATCGGTTGGGTGGGATACGCGCGAATCGTGCGTGGACAGATACTCAAATTGCGAGAAGCCGAGTTCGCTGTTGCCGCGAAGGCCTGCGGCCTGCCCTCCATGAAAATCCTTATCGAGCACCTCTTACCCAATTCATTGTCGCCGATTATAATAGAAGCAACTTTCGGTGTTGCCCGGGTAATCGTTGCAGAAGCAAGCCTGAGTTTTCTCGGCCTCGGAGTGCAGGCTCCCTATCCAAGCTGGGGATCGATGATCAACGAGGGGAGATTTTACCTTTTCGTAGCCCCCCACCTGACGACCATTCCCGGTCTCGCGATCATGCTTTTGGTAATATCGATTAACTTCATCGGAGACGGCCTCCGTGACACTCTCGATATCAAGACAGAGGAGGGGATGATTCTCTGAAGATGTCAGGCCCGGTTCTCATAGGGGAAAGAATCGTTTTCTCCTTTCGGGGAAATACGCTCCCCCCTCACGTGGCAAAATGGCTCGCCGATGGTCTCTGTGGAGGAATCATATTTTTCCAAGATAACTTCGCGTCGACAAAACAGTTCAAAGGCCTCGTATCACAAATCGAAAAAGCATCTCTCATCCAGCCTCCCCTGCTGGTTATAGATCACGAGGGAGGAAGAGTACAGAGAATCGAAGGGCCCGGTCTGGACCTGCCCCCCGCCATGTCCCTGGGAGGGGAAAAAAGGGGAAATCAGGAATTCTTCTTCCGTCTCGGAAAAAGGGTGGGAAAGCATTTACGAAAGCTCGGGATAAACGTGAACGCCGCGCCGGTGCTGGACGTTCTGACGGAGCCATCAAACAGGGTTATCGGAGACAGGGCCCTGGGAACATCACCGGGGGAAGTGTCCCGTCTGGGAGTAGGGCTCGCGAAGGGGCTCCTTGCGGGGAAGATCTGTCCCATCGTCAAGCACTTCCCCGGTCACGGCATGACGAGGGAAGACTCCCACGAAACGCTTCCCATTGTAGAAATGGAAAAAAACGACCTCATGAATATCCACATCAAGCCATTTATCGAGGCGGTCAGAGAAGGCTTGCCAGCCGTAATGACCGCCCACATCCTCTACAGAAAGCTCGACGCTGACCTTCCGGCAACACTATCGAAAATCATCGTGAAGGAATGGTTACGGAAAAAGATAGGATTTCGCGGCGTCGTCATTTCCGACGACCTTGCAATGAAGGCTGTATCCAGCCGGTTCAGCTTCGATGAAATTGCCCACCTTACGGCGAAGTCCTCGACCGATATTCTCATCCACTGTGGGGAGAGGGATTCCCAGGAAGGACTCCTCGATGCGCTTTTATCCTTCTATTCCCGTCGGAGTTTTAAGCGGTCGGGGCTTGAGGACATTCACGAGAGAATCGCGCGCTTCAGGAAATACCTCCTGGAGCTCACTGAACGGTAGTGGAATCTGCCCATCCTTCCCCATAGAGGTTGAGGTAATAGAGGTAGTTCATGAAAACCTTCCTCACGTACTTTCTCGTCTCCTCGTAACCGATGACTTCCTGGTAAAGGTAGGAATCGCCACCAGATTTTTTCCGCCACCTCCCCGCAGCGGCATCCCCCGCGTTATAGGCGGCCGTGGCAAGCACGATATCTCCCCCAAAGAGCCTGATCAGATGATCCAGATAGAATGTGGCAAAGGAAGAATTGGTTATGGGGTCGAAGAGCATCTCCATCGTAAAGTTTTGGATCCCCTTCTGCCGCGCGATCCATCTCCCCGTTTGGGGCATAATCTGGCCGAGACCTATAGCCCCGGCAGGGGATACCACTCCGTAATCGAAAAGAGACTCCTGCCTGAGTATGGAATGGAGGAAAAAAGGGTTCAAAGCTCCCCCTCCGGCACCGTTTATGACCAGCGAGATCGCCGGGTACTGCAGGTAGTATGGTGAGTCAAGATAATGAATGCCGTTGAGGCCACGAACGGAACTTTGCATATTTGACAGCTCTATCCCCCTTCTGAAATTCCCCCCCAGGTAGGCAGACACCGCCGGATGAACAGTCCTTCTGTCACCCACCGGGATGAAGCCGTCCGGGTTCGCCTTCGATAGTTCCTCGAGAGAGAAGGCGTAGAGGCCAAGCCGCTGAAACATCAGGGCCCTCTCCAACCGTCTGTTTTCGGCCGTGTCACTTTTCCTGCGCTGAATGAATCTTTCAAGAAAAACCTCCGAGGTGATCTCTTTGAACGGCACATTGCCGATGGCATTCCAGCCACCGAATTTTCCAAGCTTGCGAAGGGAGAGGAAATAATATATCCCTCCCTTTTTCTCCGACAGAATCCTTTGAAAGATAGACTTGGCACGTATTGTCTCTCCCTTTTTTTCAAGGGTGTATGCCTTCAAGAAGAGGTTTCTGAAAACGTGCTCTTCATCGGGAAACCTCTCGAGGTTTTCGGAGAAAACCCGCTCGGCCTCGTCATATGCTCCCCCGAGAAACTTGACCAGACCCATCCTGAAGGCCGCTTCGTGGTCTGCGTCACTTCCGCCCGGTTTTGAGGCAATCCGGTAATAGGTGAAGGCATCCTCGAGGCGCCCGCTCTCCTCGCTGATCCTTCCGAGATTGTATGCGGCTTTGTATGCGGCCTCGGTCCTGCCAAATTCCTTCAGGACCCCGGAAAGCATCTTCTCGGCCTCATCCGTTTTGCCCCTGTACCAGTTGTATATACCGGCAAAAAACATCTTTTCCGCCGTGACAGCGCGCGGTTCTCCATCCACCCGGCTTGTTAGTATTTGTATCGCCTCGCTGTACCGGTTCATACGCCTCAGCGCATTCGCAAGAGCCAGGTCGAATGTGCCTCTTTCTCTCTTCCCCACCCTCCCGCGCCAGGATTCGAGCACCTTCTCAGCCTCCTGAAATTTTCCCTCTCCCGAAAGAGCTTTCCCCAGCATCAAGGCGAGCCTGCCAAAGTCCTTCCTCCCCTTTTCCCTGCCCTTCTTCACGAGCATCGAAAGGGCAATCTTCTCGGCAAACATCGCCGGTTCCGTACCCGGGTAGCGGCTCACACACGCAACGAGGGATTCCACTCCCTCCAGCCCCTTCCCCTCGGCGAGAAGAATTTTGCCCCTTACATAGAAAAATCTGGATCCCTCCCGGTGGAAGAAGGGTTCCTTATGCGCTCCGTTGCCGAAAATTATTCTTGCCTCCTCGAATCGGCCCACCTTCATTAGTTGGTATGCGGCGTCGATGGTGAGATACCATCCCAGGAAACTTTCAGGGTGCTCCGATATCAGTTTTGTGCGTGTCTTCTCGCCCAGCTCGAATTCTCCCACTTCGTAGGCAGCGAGCCCCGAGAGGAAAAGCTCAAAATCCCTGAACCTGTCGGGTATCTTCCCGTTCACGCTCTGGTTCAGGATGCCGGCGTAATCGCCCGCCCTGAGCTTACCCGCCTGGCCCCTCAGTTCCTCATAACCCACCATGTTACGGGAGGCCTCGCTACCATGAACACCGCTCTCGGCCAAGACGGCAGCCCTTCCCTGTGTGAATAAATGTGACAGGTGGGGAAGAGACAGAGACCACAAAATAGTCACCATCAAAATTTTTCTCCACGATTTTCCTGTAATCATATAAAATCCAAATAGTTATGTTTCTATCAGTCTCTACACATATCTTTGTATATCACGAATTGAATCCCGGCTTCATAGATATCCTCGCAGACTGCGGCGTTGATTCCATCGAGATATTCGCTTCGAATCCCCATTTTCCCTACAGGAACAGGAAATTTGTCGAAACATTTGCGAATCATTGCCGCCGGCACAAGATTACGATACAGTCCGTTCACTTCCCCCTCTACTTTCACATCGACGACATAGGGAAAAACAGGTGGCTCTCGCTCTCATCGGAAGACGAAGAGCTGAGGCTCGCAAGCATCGGGGAGACGCTGGCAGCATCGCAAATCCTGGATATGGTATCGGGGGGGATACTCGTTGTCCACCCTTCCATACCCGGTGGAGAGATCGGGGGAAAGAGAACATTTCTCTTTCTCGACAGTGTGAACCGCCTTCTCGATCAGCTCCCGGAGACGGTAAGGATCGCTATTGAAAACACAACCAGCGCCTCGGGAACAGCCTCTGCAACCATGGGGCTTGCCCAGAGTTTTCCTGCCGAAAGGGTCGGTGTATGCATTGACATCGGCCACGCGAACGTGGTCGAATCACCCGCCTTTGCTCTGGTGAGAACCAAAAGGCGGCTCATCAACGTTCACAGTTCCGACAACCTCGGTAAGAGCGATGAGCACCTTCCGCCCGGAGAAGGTTCGATAAACTGGAGCCGGATCGTGCGCACGCTGAAAGGGTTGCACTACAGGGGGCCCCTGACAATCGAGATACGGGATCCCTTGAAAGGGAAAAAAATGGATCTCACGCTTTTTCATACTATAATTTCGAAAAGCATGCGATTTTTGCACGGTCTGATCGATGGAGAATAACGTGAATGTTTCAGAACTCCAGGAACTGCTCCGCAAGGCCCTCAAAAACCCGGCCACGATCAAAGACGTTTTCAGGCTCAGGGGTGATGCTTCCACGAGAACGTACTACAGGGTTATCCTCGAAGGAGCTAGCAATCGTGGCTGTGGACCCATCTCGATGGTACTTATGCGGTACCCCAGCTCCCACGTCGTGGAGGGGGAGCTTGCCTTTCTCAACGTCCACAGATATTTGTCGATGGCGGGGATTTCGGTCCCCTGCATTTACCTTCACATTCCCGAGGCGAACCTGCTCTTGCTGGAAGACAGCGGCGACACAACCCTTGAGGATGTAGTGGGAATAAGCGGTTTTTCTGAAAAGACCAGAAGAATCTACGATGAGGCCATAGACCAGATCGTCGCAATACAGGTGAGGGGAACAAAGTGTCTCGATTCCGGGGCACTCGCAGCAAAGCACTCGTTCGATTTTGAAAAGCTCATGTGGGAGATGGATTTTTTCGCCCTCTGGGGACTTGAAAAGCTGGATGCAAAAAAGGCGGGAAAAGGCGTAAAAGCGAACTTTCTGAAACTCATCGAGCCCGTTATCAATGATCTCATCGGCCTTCCTCGTATGCTCGTCCACAGAGACTACCACAGCAGGAATATCATGGTGCAAGGCGACGGAAGCATCAGGATCATCGATTTTCAAGACGCTCGCATGGGAAACATGTATTACGATCCCGCCTCCCTGCTTTACGACTCCTACGTTGTATTGCCCCGAAAAGAGCGGCAAAGACTTTTCAGCAGGTACACGGAACAGGTAAAAGAAGAATCCTTTTCCACCTTCAGCTCAGGGGAAGAAAACGAGGAGAACCTCAACAGAATGGCTATCCAGAGGAACCTGAAGGCTCTCGGGACATTTTTCTACATGTTTCACGGCAGAAAAAATGACCGGTACCTTACCTACATCCCTCCCACGATACTTCATATCAAGGAGAATTCCCTTCTCCTGGAAAAATACCGGGAGTTATCCGATTTCATTTTGCCACTTTTGAGCGAGCTCGAAGATCAAATAAAGGGAAAAGGGGGAAGTTCCATTGAAGGGCATGATCCTCGGGGCGGGGCTGGGAACCAGGCTCCGGCCTCTGACATTTGAACTTCCTAAACCCGTTATACCCGTTCTCGGAAGACCGCTCATCTCTTACAACATGGAATTTCTCTGGAAACTGGGGACGAAAGAACTCGTCATAAACCTACACAGAATCCCCGGAATAATAAAAAATACGATCAGCCGGTGGGGCGGATTCAAGGGGAAGATCTCATACATAATCGAGCCAGACATACTCGGCACAGGAGGGGGCATTAAAAACGCCGGCGCCCACTTCCTGGGGGAAGAATTCTTTCTCATTGCCAACAGCGATACCATTCTCGATTTCGACCTGAAAAATGCCATACGGTTCCACAGAGCCAAAAAGGCAGTTGCAACGATGGTACTGTTTCCCTACCTGGACGAAAGATACACTCCTGTTTATCTCGACGAAAAGAACCGTCTCGTATCGATCGGGAAAAAACCGGACACATATACATTTCTCGGTTTCTACACCGGGGTGTCCCTTTTGTCCCCAGCTATAATCGACCTGCTCCCCGTTGGGAAATCGTGTATCATCGAGAACGCCATCATCCCGGCCAGGAGAAAGGGGCTCCCCGTTTGCGGCTACATGACGGAGGGACTGTTTTTCGAGTTCGGAACACCCTTTGATTACCTGTGGAACACGCTCCAGTTCATGGAATTACGAGGAGCGGGAGAGCCTCCATACCCCGAAAAAATATCTGTCATCCCTCCTGCGTGTATCGCCCGTGGCGCAACGTTCGGCGAGAATGTTACCATTGGTCCCTTCGTCTCCATCGAAGCGGGAGCGATCATAGAAGAGGGGGCAACCCTTACGCACTCCATCGTATGGGAAAAGGGGAAGGTGGGAAAAGACGCCTTCATTGAGAACTCCATCGTCACGCCCACCAGGTTGGTGAAGTGCTCTCCAAAGGGAGAGAGCAAGCCTCTGTAACGTGCCGGATTTGCCGCTTCTCACCAAATCTATTCCACAACCGGCATCTTTGATCGAACGCAGGAAGTTTCATTTGTTTCAGTGAAGGGAAGGAAAACAGCTCGAAGGGTGTATCGATACATTTCGCCCACAGCAGGATTTTGATCCCGCATTTCCCTCTCGGGACCAAGTCGAATATTTTTTTCTTTCTTCTCAGGCCCGATGAAGATACCGCATGAGTCGCCGATAATTATCTCCCGGCGTAATCCTGCCCGGGATTGACTTGCCTCCCCCGGTAAATGGGGCAGTGTCCAAAAATATCCCTGCAAGGCAGCAGTATCCCAGGTAGGCAAAAGCATAGGATTCGACAAAGTCAGGGTCCACCCCGATTTCGTGAGAAGACGCAACATCACGGGCCGGTAAGAGGATCGACAGCACAGACATCATGCTGGTATTTCTCGCACCCCCCCCGGCCACGATTACCTTCGATAGATTCGAAATGCCCGATTCCTTCAAAAAACGGGCAACGCAGAGGCCGGTGTAGTGGGTGAGTGTGGCGATCACATCATTTTCTGATATGCTTCGCTTTTTCGAAAAGGAGAGTATCTTTTGCAAAAATCCCTCACCGTAGTTTTCCCTGCCCGTTGAGGCGGGCTTTTTCCTCGAGAGGAATTCGTCTCTCTCAACAATGAACCGCAAAAGGTCACCGGAAAACGATCCGCTCCCGGCGATCTTACCTCCCCTGTCGAACCTGCTCTTCCCTCCTGAGAAATAACGCACGGCACCATCAATGAGCATGTTACCGGGGCCGGTGTCCGAAGCCGTTACAACCTTCCCGGCATCAACAACCGTTATGTTTCCTATCCCACCTATGTTGAGAAACGCACAGGTGCCCTTCACCTTCTTCAGGAGATACGCGTGAAAAGGCGGCGCGAGGGGTGCTCCGGTCCCCCCGGCTGCTAAATCAGCGACGCGAAAATCCGATATAACGGTGAGGCCCGTAATCCGGGAGAGAACGGACGAATCCCCCGCCTGGAGAGTAAGGGAATATCGACCTCCTCCCACATTTTCTTTGTCCGGATAATGGGCGATCGTCTGTCCGTGATATGCAACTGCTAGATTCGAGGGCATCCTGTTCCCAAAATAATTTCTGAAAAACTCAAGCGATTTCCGGCCTACATAGCCCCCGTGAGTCAGGGCAAATTTCAGAAATTCCTTCTTGTCCATCGACTCTTTTTCCTGGAACCGGATGATCTTTTCAAAAAGGGATCTGGGAAAGGGATAGTATGCCGACGAAAGGGATTTCCAGGATAGTCGGGTTCCCCCGCTGAAGGACGAGAGGGAAAGGTCCACACCGTCCGCCGACGTTCCCGTCATGACACCAGCGATGAATATCTCCCTTTTCTTCACTTTTTCTCAATCCCTATAGGGTCGCCTCTCTTCAACGACAAGAGAGATGCCGCGTTTCCCTGTTTGAGGCTTATCTCTATCCTGTCAAAGCTTCCCGGGATGATTCCCAGAAAACCGCCTCGTACTTCCTCGTAGGTGCGGGCAAGCAGACCTACCATGCCCGACACAATAAACTCGCTGGCGCCCCCGGCGAAGGATTGAAATCTTGATGAAAGGATGCTCGTTACCACGTTGCCGAAGGGGTCAGTGTAAAGCACCCTACCTTCGATCTTCGTTCCCTGGATCTCATCTCCGGGAAGTTTAAGCTGCACCGGGCTGTCCGTTTCGTTTCCCAGCATATCCGGCGAAACACCCAGTGAAACATGAGCGGCGACGGGGGCGAAGACATCCCTCCCATGAAACGTCTCACAACCTGTGTCGTATGTGTATTTACCCCGCTTGATCCTGTACGCCGAAATCACACCGTCATCCCGGGCAGCGGGATACATCAGGCCGTTGTCGGGACCAATGAATACATACTTTTTAGTAACGATTATGAGTGGTTTGCGTTTGCCCCCTACTCCAGGATCGACAACCGAGAGAAACAGGGTGCCTTCGGGAAACCATCGGAAGGAAGCACTCAAAAACAGGGCACCAAGCAAAACGTCAAATGGAGGAACAGAATGGGTAAGGTCGACTACGGACGCATCCGGGTTTATCCTCTGAATCACGCCTTTCGCGATACCCGGATATATGGAGTCCGCCCCGAAATCGGACATGAAAGCGATGAGAGCACGCCGCCTAGCCATGAACATCTTCGATCAAAGCCGCAACGAGAAGGGGCACCATAATTTCGTGATGACCGACCAGGTAGACCCCTTTCCCCCCCTCCTCGGTGGGTCTTTTAACTACGTTCTCCCACACCCGGTAATGCCGGTTGAAGTCCATGGCTGCAGTCGTTATTTTCTTCAGGGGACGACCCAGGTTTCTTGCGATAGAAACAGCCTTGAGAAATACTTCCGGAAGTATCACCGCAGACCCCAGATTTACGTAGACCCCCTCTTCCATATCACCCACAACCTCGACAAACCGGTGAAAATCGCGAAGCGACCCGGCCCCGATGACCTCTCCGCTCGCTTCGGGATGCATATGGTTTATATCGCTCCCGATGGCCACATGTGCGGAAATCCCCACCTTGTTTTCCACACAGGAGGCGAGCACACTCGGCCCCTTGCCCGAGGGAAAGGCAACCCCGATCCTCGAAGCTACAGAAAGGGCCAACCCCTCCCCTTTCTCGACCCCTTCTTTCGTTGCTCCGTTGATAAACAGGGAAGTTTCCTCCGCCATGCCGAAGCTCCCGTCCCTTATCTGCTCACCAACATTCTCGGAAGTCATCCCCGCCATCGCCAGCTCCACATCGTGAATGAGAAAGGCTCCCGTTACAGCGACGTGGTCCACGAACTTCCCCTCGAGTAGCTGGATCATCAATGAGGAGAGGCCAACTTTGAGAACATGAGCACCCAGGCCGAAGATTACCTTTTTCCTGCCACCTTTCGCGGCCTTGATCCTTTCGACCAGGAAAAAAAAATCCTCACCCCCCAGAATAGGGGGGATCGTTCCGAGAAATTCTGCGAAAGAAGAGCCCCTCCTGTAGCATTCCGCAAGGTTCTTTACGCTCACCTTGCTCCTTCTCTCGTGAATCGAGTATCTTTTGAGTTTGGTCAGATCGAGCTTCATATCGCCCTTATCGCTTGAACTTTTCGAACAGCATCATATCTGTGAGGTGACAGAGTATGTGTCCTATCACGATATGGCCTTCCTGGATCCTGGGTGTGTAATCCGAAGGGACCGGGAGAGGAAGGTCGACGAGATCGATTAACTTCTGTCCTGACACTGACGTGAGACCTATCGTAAAAATATCCATCTTCCGTGCAGCCCGTACTCCCTTCAGCACATTTTGAGACGCGCCGCTCGTGGAGAGAGCAATCGCCACATCTCCCCTGGTTCCAAGAGCCTTTATCTGCTTCACGAAGACTTCGGCAAAACCGTAATCGTTGCCAATGGAGGTTATTATAGAGGTGTCGGTTGTGAGAGCGATTGCGGGAAGGGGCGGTCTTTCTATCATGAAGCGGTTTACAAACTCGGCAGCGATATGCTGGGAATCGGCAGCACTGCCTCCGTTGCCGAACAAGAGCACCTTATTCCCCCTCTGAAGAGCCTGCGAGATGGCCTCTGCCGCCTTCACGATGGGCTCCACGAGCTCATCTGCCATTTTCGCTATCAGATTCGCAGATTCTTTGAACTGTTTGAGGATGTGCCTTTTCATTTTCCCCCATCAAGGAAAGAATACGTTGAAAATATAACCGCCGGGTGACGGGGTCAAGGGAAAAATTCCTGAGAGGGATAGATTATTCGGTATCAGGCAGGGATAAAATCTCCCGTCACTTCATCATATGCTCAGGCATCTTCAAACGGCAACGCTCGTTCGGGAAATTGATTTGACATTCGAAAAGTTGTGTTTGAAAATAAAAAAGTTAGGATCTGGAGGTCTTCTCGTGGAAAAAATGATCGAAGAGGCGCTGAACACTGCGCGCGTGATAGCCGTTGTGGGACTCTCGAATAAAACTGACCGCCCCTCTTTCCAGGTTGCGAAATATCTTCAGGAAAAGGGGTATAAAATAGTTCCCGTCAATCCCACGGTGAGCGAGGTTCTGGGGCAGAGGTCATACCCCGACCTTGAAAGCGTGCCCGAAAAAGTCGATTTGGTGGACGTGTTCAGAAGGTCTGAAGAGGTTCTCCCCATTGCTGAACAGGCCGTGAAAATACATCCCATCTACTTTTGGATGCAGGAGGATGTGGAAAACGAAGATGCAAAAAAGTTACTCGAAGCCAATAATATCACAGTAATAATGAATAGGTGCATTAAAAAGGAACACCTCCGATTCATCGAGAAACTATAGCATTCAATGAGCATCAAAACCTAAAAAGAGACGGAGGGCACGATGGCTGGAAAAATCATGAACGTGGATGAGAGCAGCTTCAACGACCTGATCAAGAAAGATGAACCGGTAATTATAGATTTCTGGGCTCCATGGTGCGGCCCGTGCAAAGTAATCGCGCCCCTGCTCGAACAGGTTGCCGAGGAGATGGAGGGTCAGGCCTCTTTTGCCAAAGTAAACGTGGACGATCACCCCGAAATAGCAACCAAGTTCGGTATCAGGGGAATACCCACCCTCATCGTCTTCAGAGGCGGTGAAATAAAAGGGCAGCTCGTTGGCGCAAACCCGAAAGAGAATATCCTTCAACTGATCAAGAAGGCGATGTGAGACATATTCTCAAGGTTATTCAGACCTTATCTTTTCCCTATATCGTCTTTACACTTATGTCCCTTGGGTGCGCCCCTGACCCGCTCACGCGGGGGTCTGTGACACTCAGAAAAAATACGACGCCGTTAGGTTATACCCTTACAGGAAAGCCCCTCTTGATCGGGGATTTTTCCGGAAACCCCTTTATTCTCTACGTGAAGAGCCGGTGGTGTCCCCTCTGTAAGATGCTGGATTCAACCCTCGAAGAAAGCATATTGAAAGACGGGGGAAAAAGCGGGGTCAACATCCTCACCCTTGAACTCATAGACAGGAAAATCCTGGACAAATCGGGGGTGACGGTAATTTCCCCTGCCGAGAAAGGAGGGGGTGAATTCATTCCTGATCTGCCCCCGGGATTGGAGAACTCACCGCACTATGTGGGAAATTCGGGCCGAGTGAGAAAAGTTCTGAAGTTGAGAAGGATCCCGGCCCTGATCGGTTTTACCGGGAATGGGCAGGTGGCAGGTATCCTCTACGGGTACCAAAGCGACATGGCTGAGAAGATCGAAAACCTTCTTCAATTGGTAAAGAGCGAGGTTTTTGAAGTCAAAGGAACAAACGGGTTTTAGACTGATTGATAACGATACCAACGGCGAGCATGTTCGCTATCATAGAGGACCCCCCGTAGGACACGAAAGGCAGAGGGATCCCCACAACGGGAAAAATTCCCATGACCATGGCAAAGTTGATAATAATCTGCAGGGTAAAATAAATCCCTATCCCTGAAATCACGAAGGATGAATAACGGTCCTGCACCTGCATGGAAACATAGAACAAACGAAGGACAAAAACCAAAAAGAGTACAATCAATATCAGGGAGAGAATAAAACCCCATTCCTCGGCCAGTACGGAAAAAGCAAAGTCGGTGTGCTGCTCCGGCAGGAACCTGAGCTGCCCCTGAGTACCATTGAGAAAGCCCTTTCCCCAGAATCCCCCCGAGCCGATGGCAATTTTCGACTGGATTATGTGATAACCCGTGCCGAAGGGATCTTTTTCAGGACTCATGAAGCTGAGAACCCTCTCCTTCTGGTACTCTTTCATCATCATCCAGAGCAGGGGGACGGTGACGACGCCAAAAGCAACGAGCTTTATAATGCTCCTCCTGCTGAGGCAAGCGACCAATGAAATGCCGATGAAGATGAGAAAATAGAGCCCCGCAGTGCCAAGATCAGGCTGATATGCAATCAGAACAAATGGTGTGAGGGTCAAAAAGAAAGGCAAAATAAGATCCTTGAGTTCGAGGCCCTTCACCGTAAAACGATCAGAAAAGTAGCGCGAAACGGCGAGTACGAAAAATATTTTTCCCAGTTCAGAGGGTTGCAAATTGATCGACCCCAGGCTCAACCACCTTTTCGATCCCCCGATGACTTTTCCAAAGAACAGAACGGACAGGAGCATTATGAGGAGGAAGACGTAAAGGGGATACGAAAATTCCTCGAGAAAATTTTCCTTCATCAATGCCACTGCAACCATAATTACCATTCCGGCAATGAGCCATATGCTCTGTTTTAGAAAGATCGGCATTCCCACGTGTGGGTAATAATAGGTTGCGCTGTGGGCGTTGACGATCCCGATGCAGGAAAGCAATAGTGCAAGCAGGGGAAGCAAAATCTCTCTCTTACCGGTAATGATCTTTCTCATACTTCACCCTTCAAAGCGAAATATTTTCGTACGATATCCTTAAACATCGGCGCTGCAATTTTTCCTCCGCTCCCTCCATGCTCGACAACCACTCCGACGCAGATCTCGGGATCATCTGCAGGCGCATATCCCACGAACCAGGCATGATCCTTCTTGTAGTATGCCAACTCCTCCTCCGGAATGTCCTTCTCGGGAAGAGCGACCACCTGAGCCGTTCCCGTCTTTCCGGCAACTCTCACGCCCACAATACCTGCCCTTCTTCCTGTGCCGTGAACAGATGACACCACCCCTTCGAGGGCATTTCCAATCAGGGCGAGCTTTTCCGTTTCCAAATCTATTTCCCGTCTCACACTGGGTTCGCTTACCCTTTCCTCCTCAAACGATTGAACTTTTTTTACCAGCCTGGGCATCACAAGTTTTCCCCCATTTGCCAGCGCGGAATAGGCGACAACCATTTCCTGGGGAGTTGTGGCGAAATAGCCCTGTCCGATGGACACCACGACCGTGTCTCCGTGATACCATCTTTCGCCGAATTGTTGCATCTTCCAGATCCTTGCCGGGACAATGCCCTTCTTTTCAGCAGGTATGTCGATCCCCGTGCCTTCGTTGAGGCCGAAAAGCACTGACCACCTGCTTATGTTGTTGATCCCCGATGTCAAACCGAGATTGTAGAAATAAATATCACAGGATTCAACGATAGCCCTCATCAACTTTACTCTCCCATGCCCTCCCTTCTTCCAGCACCTGAACTTCGATTTTCCGAGCTGAAACTCTCCCGTACAGAGAAATTCAGTATCGGGACTCACAAACCCTTCCTGAAGAGAGAGAAGGGCCAGGATAGGCTTTATCGTCGACCCGGGCGCATAGAGCCCCTGAATCACCCTGTTCTGAAGCGGTTTCTTTTTATCCTGCAGGAGTTCGTTCCATTCTTTTGCCCGAATCCCCCGGGCGAAGAGGTTGTGATCATACGACGGGGAAGAGTAGAGAACGTATACCTCTCCATTTTTCGGATTCATCCCGAATATTGCCCCTGAGCGTCCTTTGAGAAGCCTCGCAGCCTCCTTTTGAAGTTCGATATCCAGGCTGAGGTACATTGTTTGCCCCTGATCGGGATTCGTAAATCCTATCTCTTTCTTTTCCCTGCCGAGAGCGTCCACCTCCAGCCTGCGCATACCATCTCTGCCGTGAAGGAGGTGCTCCATCATACGTTCGGTTCCCGTCTTTCCCACATAGTCGCCAAATATCACGCCATCATTATAAAATTTCCTCAGGTCATTCACATCGGCCTCACCCACGTAGCCGAGGGCATGAGCAGTCAATAAACCCAGGGGATAGTTCCTCCTCGCTTCGTAGGAGATGGAAAAACCGGGAATGCGTTCCAGGTTGACTTCTATTGCCGATACCTGCTCGAAGGTGAGATCAGTTGCGATGTTGATGTTTCCAAAGGGATTTTCCTTCTTTGCCTTCAGGATCTTTTGCTTCACCTCAATTTCATCGAAATCAACGATCTCGCCGAGAAAGCGAAGTTCCCCCTCCACGTCGACTACGTCGTAGGGCGTGCACACAAGCTGAAAAGCGGGCTTTGAGTCTGCCAGGATCACCCCGTTTTTATCGAGAATCAAACCCCTTGGCGCTCGAACAGGCCGCAATCTGACACGGTTTTCTTCCGCGAGCTTGTAAAAATAGCTGTACTTGATAACCTGAAGATAATAGAGGCGGAGGATGATAAAGAAAAACAAAACGATAGCGGAAATGTATAAAATCCGAAGTCTCTTGTTCACCTCCGGGTCTCTTTCAAATTGTCGAATCCGCTGCCTCATATCTCGTATGCTCTCAGTCCCGTGCGCTTCATAAGTGCGTAAAAAATCGGCACAGCGATAAGAGAGTTTACGGAAACGCGAATGATTTCCGTAAGGGGGTAGTGAAGGTGTATGACAAAATCATAGGCCGCAAAATTAATGATGCCTATGGACAATGACTCGAAACTCATCAAAATCAAGACCGCCACGAGGAGAAACAGCTCATTTTCGACGTAGAGTTTCCTGTAAAAATAGCGCCCGAAGAAATAGAGGGAAAGGGTGGCAAAGAATACGCTTCCCATGTTCCCCCCGGAAAAGATGTCCCGGCAGGTTGCCAATATGATTACCGCAATTATGGAGACCTCACTGGGATCGAAAAAAGCGAAATACGCCGTCATCAGGAGGGGAAAATCGACGATCAGATACTTCGGGAATATACGTTCACAGGCAAGAAGGTTAACGAGAAGACCCAGAAATGCAATTCCGAGGGGAATGAGAAATCTCATGATTTTTTTTTTCATTTCTCAAGGCTCCCGCCGGAAAAACTGTCACTTCCTTTGACAACATTAACCATCTCGAGCTTCCTTAAATCGACGTAAGGGATTACTTCCACTTTCCGAAAAATGCTCCCCCTTTCCTCTTTTAATTTCGAGACTAACCCGGCTCGTATTCCCACAGGAAAGTAACCACTAAAACCCGTGGTTATCAACATGTCACCTTCTTTCAAGTCGTCCGTCGTCCTGACGTATTTCAGTTGACACCCCGTGCCCGTCCCTTTTAATATGCACCGGAGTCGCGTCCTCTGAATCCTCACATCCAGGGCAAATCTATGATCCTTGATCGATATAACCAGTGAAGATGACGGAAACACTCTGTATACCCGGCCCGCAACTCCCTCGGGAAGAATCACGGCCATACCCGGCTCTATGCCATCACTTTCACCAAGGTCGATGAAAAAGCCGCTTGACCAGGGGGTAAGGTCGTAAGAGATGACTCTGGCGGTTATTCCTTCATTGCGGATCTGTCTCTTTTGCCTGAGCATGACCCTGAGGCGCTCATTCTCGCTTTCCAGCTCTTCCGCTCTGCTCGCCTGTTCCTTCAAATCCTCCACTTCCTCTTTCAGCTGCTTGTTCTCCTTTGCCACATTTACGAGAAAAAAATAGTCCTCCATAAATTTTCCAAACCCACCGACTGTCTTGGTAAACACATCAGCAGCGATAAATGTGACCGTCGAAACAGCCCAGATTATCTGTCGATAAGGGGTAAACGGTGTCTCTGCCCGTACAGAGAACTGGAGGGCAACGATGATGAGCACAATGGCAATAATAACCCTTGCGTTCTTCTTGAAAAATTTCCTCATCACTCATTTCCGGTGAGTTAATCGTGATAGGTAATCCTCTTGAGCAGCTCAATCTCGTCCAGCACCTTTCCCGATCCTAAAACGACGGCTGATAGGGGATCATCAGCAACCATCACCGGAAGGCCGGTTTCCTCCCTCAATAGGATATCAAGGTTCTTCAGCAGAGCACCCCCGCCAGCGAGCACGATACCCCTGTCGAAGATGTCTGCAGCCAGCTCAGGCGGCGTTTCTTCAAAAACCGATTTCACAGCATCTACGATCACTCTCACCGGCTCGGAAAGGGCCTCCCTTATCTCTTCCGAATTGACATCGAGGGCTTTGGGAACTCCTGTTACAAGATCGAGTCCTTTCACTTCCATGGTCTCTAATTGACCCGACGGGTAGGCGTTGCCGACGGTGACCTTTATCATCTCTGCTGTTGGTTCCCCGATCATGAGGTTATATTTCCTCTTTATGTACTGGAGGATTGCTTCATCCATCTTATCGCCCGCCACCCTCACGGACTGGCTTCTCACGATACCTCCGAGAGAAATTACCGCCACCTCACAGGTTCCTCCCCCGATATCGACTATCATATTTCCCGAGGGTTCCGTAATAGGAAGCCCGGAGCCTATTGCCGCTGCAAGGGGCTCCTCGATCATGTAAACCTCCCTCGCCCCGGCTGACTCGGCAGATTCTTTCACCGCCCTTCTTTCCACCTCCGTGCACCCGAAGGGGACACATATGATGCTCCTTGGCCGAACAAGGGCGCGCCGGTTGTGGGCCGCCCTTATGAAATACCTGACCATCGCCTCGGTGACCTCAAAGTCCGCGATGACGCCATCCTTCATCGGCCGTATGGCAATGATATTCCCGGGTGTCCTTCCAAGCATCCGTTTCGCTTCTGTTCCAACTGCGAGCACTTTCTTGGCCCCGCGGTTATCCCGGTAAACTGCCACAACCGATGGCTCAGAACAGACGATTCCCCTGCCTTTCATAAATACGAGAGTATTTGACGTTCCAAGATCTATAGCAAGGTCATAGGAAAATAAACCGAATATTTTATTCAGGAACATGCGCTGCCTCCATTTCGGTTAATCGTTCATACAACTCTTTTTCATTCGTAATATTAACAATGAGAATATATTAATTCAACAAGTTAGGATAATGTCCAGGTCTTTTTCGCGGTCCGCTTTTCGGTATCCACAATCCACCCTCATACGATTGCGGCTCCAGCCAATCCGGGAAACGCCGCCGGCTTGTATTTTGGCGTTTATTGGTTTATATTTATCTTCTCTCAGAACGAGATCATCAGAATGACGGTGGAGGAACTTTCATGCTTCGCACATTCAGAAAAAATGCCCAGAACTGGATGATAAAAGGGGTTCTGTGGCTCGTGGTCGCAGCTTTTGTGGGAACCATATTCCTCGTGTGGGGAAGAGGGGGGGATGTTTCCAAAACCGACATGGCTGCAATCGTCAACGACAGGGTCATCAGCCTGAGTCAGTATTACAACGAGTACCAGAATCTCGAGCAGGTATACCGGGAGATTTATGGAAATCTCACCGACAAAAACGTGATCGACAGCAACATCCTGAAACGTGAGGCACTGGAAAACCTCATCAACAGGGAGTTGTTCAGTGAAGCAGCGGAAAAACTCGACATCAAGGTCAGTGACGACGAGGTACAGAGGGCGATTGCAACGACCCCGGCATTCGCACCGAACGGCCAGTTCGACAGGGAAAGGTATCTCAGCATTCTGAGAACGAATGGGATAACCCCCAAAGAATTCGAAGAACAGATGAAACGCGACCTCAGGTTGAAGAAACTTCAGCGTTTCATCCAGAGCACGGTGATGATATCGGAAAAAGAGATCGCGGACAGATACGCCACTATCAAAAGGGAAATCCGGCTCAACTACGTGTCTTTGGACCCGGCATCGATGAAAGTCCCTCCCCCGAAAAGCGATGATATTCAGCTATATTACGCGGACAACAAGGAATCATTCAGGGTCTTAGCAAAAGTAAACGTGGAATATGCCCTGTTCAAACCCGAACATTTCATCGACAGCGTTACGGTAACCGAAGCCGAAATAAGCACTTACTATGAAGCCAACCCGGACAAATATCTCGCGCCGGAGCGAAGGCGTTTCCACGAGATCATCCTTCCCTACGAAAACACCCGGGAAAGAGAGGCAAACATCGAGATGGCAACTAAGATACGTGAAGAAATGGTATCGGGAAAAATTACCTTTGACGAGGGGATGAAGAAGTACTCGAAAGCCAACCCGTCGAATACTGACGGGGGGAAAAGATGGTACGAGAAGAAAGATCTTCCCCGGGAATCGGCGAATGCGGCTTTTTCCCTGCCCACCGATGGCGTAACCGAGCCCATCGACACGGGAAAATCGGTAAAGTTGTTGAAAGTGGCGGAGATCAAAAGATCGGATCCTTTTCCCCTCGAAAAGATCCGGGAAACAGTTGTCCGTGACCTCAAAAGGGAAAAAAGTCAGGATTTGGCAATAATCAAGGCGTACGAAGCGAGAGGGATGATAGCAAAGGGAGAAGATTTCGAGAAAGTCATGGCGGAATACGGCGTACGACCGGTAAAAACCGGTTTCATGTCCCACGACGAAGTGTCGCCGCAGCTCAAGGATGTGGTGTCGTCTGCGTACCTGCTCTCACCGGGGGAGGCGGGAGAGGTGAAAAAATCGGAAAGGAACCATATTGTCTTCCGGCTGCTTGAAAGGAAAGATTCGTGGATTACACCCCTTGATGAAGTGACGGCAAAGATAGAGAAAATCCTCGAGAAAAAAGAGAAATATCAAAAAACCCTTCAGACGGCCGAGGAGATAATCACGGCCGGAAAAAATAAAGGCGGGCTGGGCAAAGTGGCAGGAGATTACAAATTATCGCTGAAGAGGACACCCTACTTTTCCCCCCTGTCATCTCCCGGAATTCCAGGGATGCAACTCTCGACCACAATGGTTGAAAACGTGCTTTCCCTGGGGAAAGCAAAACGGATTGCCGATAAACCCCTCTCATCGGGAGAGAAAGTCTTCGTCATCGAGTTTGCCGGAGAAAAAGAGATCTCCATGAAGGATTACGAGAATGAAAAAAAACGGATCGGAGAGCTTTTGCTCGAGCAGAAAAAAGCTGCGGCACTCAGCGCCTTCATTAAGGAACAAAGAGATACGTCAAACATCGAAATCAGCGGCGACCTTGACATCAAGCCATCTGATGAAATCTGAGCAATGAAACTTCCGAAACCTGAGGGCGGAAAACTCGCACAACTGATTCTTCTCATTGTCGTAGCCTCATGTTTCATCTTTTTGCCAACCCACGTATCAGGAAAAGATGTTCATCAGGCCAGGGTCCTCTCTGTGACAGACGGAGATACGATAGTCGTGCATACAGGCGGCGAAACCAAGGTTGTGAGACTTATCGGGGTAGATTGCCCCGAGCTGGGGAAAAATGGAGAACCCGGCGAATTTATGGCTCAGGAAGTGAAGGAATTCGTGATCGGATTGATAGATGGCAAAGAGGTCGAACTGGAATTCGACATGGAAACAGAGGATAGGTACGGAAGATGGCTGTGTTACGTCTACCACAAAGAGGGTGAGATGCTGAACGCAATCCTCGTTCAGAGGGGGCTCGCCCTCACCCTGAAATACTTTCCCTTCAGGGAAAAGAGCAAGTTCATGGAACTTGAGCGGGAAGCGCAGAGAGAGGGACGGGGACTGTTTCAGGAAGGCTCTTCCAAAGCCCTCGAATACGCAACAGCCCATTATTCCCCTGTTCACGTGTACGACGGCCCGGCTCACTCATTTATAATCGTATACCGGGGCATGGGAAAACCGTGGTTGAGCGAAGGAGGCGTTGCCGAAGAGATCGAGAGAATTCGAAGGTACAGGAGGCAGTATTCTCCCCCCACGCTCGAGAGGGCACTTCAAACCGACGGGTACGTTCATCTCAAGGAAATCGGGGCGGCGGGCGATAAATACGACCCGGTAAAAATCGAATACAGGGATGCACATGCGTTTGCGGGCCGGTACGTTGTGATAGAAGGAGAAATTGTGAGAACGAAAAACACCGGAAAGGTAACCTTTCTTGATTTCGATAAAGACTGGAAAAACAACCTGTCGATCGTAATCTTCGCAAGAGATGCCCGAAAATTTCCCGACCCTCCCGAAAAACTCTATTTAGGAAAGACCATACGGATAGAAGGAAAAATTAAGCTCTACAAGGGAAGGCCCGAAATAGTGTTATCAGATCCCCGCAGTATCAAGGTTATGCAAAATCCCTGAATCTTCCCCCCCAATTTAAAAGATACATGAATGATCATCAGGGTGATGGCCCCGGGGGTTGAAACTACGCCGGTTGATGGAAAAAAGAGGGCCCAAGTGGACACATCGAAACATCTCGCTCTTTCGAAGAGAAGTGTCACCCAGTTGGCGTGTTTATCTCTATCCATTCCTCACTCGTGCACACATCCAGGGGAAGGTGCCCAACAAAATCACCGTCAACCTGGTAGGGAAC
>CAYFXN010000011.1:0-40045 GCA_964347065.1 uncultured bacterium
TGTCGATATTTTTCCCCATCTCCCCGCCCAGCGCATCCACCTCCCGCACCAGGTGCCCCTTCGCCAGGCCCCCTATGGCGGGGTTGCAGGACATGAGGGCGATCGCATCCAGGTTGATGGTGAGCAAAAGCACCTCTGTTCCCATCCGGGCAGCTGCCAGTGCGGCTTCACATCCTGCATGGCCTCCGCCCACCACGATCACGTCATATTCCTTCGGATAGATGTAGTCGTAACCCATTTTCCCTCTCCAGCATTTTCTTGTTTTAAATCATTAACATATCACGAATATTCTTGTCGAACCTCCGATTTACTTTCAGTTATCTGATCTTGATGTTAACTCGAAACTCGGGACTCGGAACACGGGACTTTTTTTGGTTGTTCCACGTGGAACATTCATTTGCCGATACAGAAGGAGGAGAATATTTTCTCCAGGATATCTTCCGTGGTTATCTCCCCCACGATTTCTCCGAGTGCCGAGGCGGCATCTCTCACTTCCAAGGAGATGAACTCGGGAGAAAGCCCCTCGTGCGCCCCACCGATGGCATCCTCGATGTACCCCTTGGCTTTTTCCAGCATCTCTTTCTGCCGCATGTTTCCCACCAGGACCTCGACGGAGGTGAGCGCTTCCTCGCCGAGAATAGCACTGTATATGCAGCTTTCCAGCTCTTCCACCCCTTCTCTGCTCTTCGCCGAAACGGATACGGAACCGCAACACCCATCGTTGGCGCCGAACCGCTCCCCGTGCTCCACGATGCCGAGATCTTTCTTGTTTACCACGAGTAAGAACTGCTTTCCCGATATTTCTTCCCGCGCAGCGTCGTCCTCCTGGGACAGCGCGCTGCTGCCGTCGATGACGAGCAGCACCAGATCTGCATCCCCTATGATCTTTCGTGCCCGGCTGACTCCTTCCGATTCGACGTCGTTAACGCCACCGGACCGAATACCTGCCGTATCGATGAACTTCAGGGGTATCCCCCGGATGTGGCGCATCTCCGATATAAAGTCCCGCGTCGTTCCCGGCCGGGGTGAGACGATGGCTCTCTCCTCGCGCAAAAAACAGTTCAGGAGGCTCGACTTTCCCACGTTCGGTTTCCCGACGATGGCAATTTTTGCTCCTTCTGCGAGAACTCTCCCCGCGCGAAAGGTCGAGAGAAGCTCGTCGACGCCCCCCAAGGCCCCCGAGAGGAGTTCCCCAATCTTCCCCTTTGAGAGGATCTCCAGCTCCTCTTCGGGAAAATCTACTGCGGCCTCGAGGTGCATCAGCGACTCGAGGAGCCGCTCCCGGGTACTGGTGACGGCATCTTTCAACCCCCCTTCGAGCCGCTTTCTCGCCGCGGCAGCGGAAAGCATGGTGCCAGCTGCTATCAGCTCCTGCACGGCTTCGGCCTGGGACAGGTCCATTTTCCCCTTTAAAAACGCCCGTTTTGTGAATTCCCCCGCCTCTGCAACGCGCGCACCGAGAAAGATTGCGCCGTCGCAGATTGCTGAAAGGATGATGGGATTTCCATGCGATGATATCTCCACCACATCCTCCCCCGTATAGCTCTTCGGCGACCGGTAGTAGGTGACGATCGCACTGTCGATCAACAGGCCGCTCTCCGGGTCGACGATCTTCGAAAGAACCGCTCTTCGCGGCTTAAAGCTCACCCTGTCCCGCTGCGACAGGCCCTCGATTATGGAAAGCGCCTTCTCTCCGGATATCCTGACCGTTCCCACTCCGGAACGACCCGGCGGCGTAATCGGTGCGACGATGGTATCATCGTCGTGGGCGAATCTCATCACCCCACCCTCCGGGAGAATCGGCCACCGGCACCGGTGAAATCAGCCCTTCTTCGCCGGCTGGGCTTTCTCCCTCGATTTCAATAGATAATACTGCTGCCCGATGGAGATAATATTGTTCACGAGCCAGTAGATGACGAGGCCGCTGGGAAATCCCCAGAACATGACGGTAAATATGAGGGGGAGAAAATTCATCAACTTTTGCTGCGTTGGATCCATACCCCCCGATGGGTTCATCTTCTGCTGCAGGTACATGGAAATGCCCATCAACAAAGGCAAGAGCCGAAGTGGGACGAGAAATCCGAAAAGGTTGAAGTCATAGAGGTACTCGGGTGCCGACAGGTCGGCGATCCACCACATGAAAGGCGCGTGGCGAAGCTCTATGGCCACGAGCAGGGCCTTGTAGAGGGCAAAAAAGACCGGTATCTGGAGAACCATGGGCATACAGCCGGAAAGGGGGTTGATCTTGTACGTTTTATAGAGGGTCATTACCTCCTGATTCATGCGGGTCTTGTCATCTTTGTACTTTTTCTGCAGATCCTTGATCACTGGCTGAATATCCTGCATTTTTTTCATGGAGACGTAACTTTTGTGGGTCAATGGATGGAAAAGTATCTTGATAATAATGGTAAGTATTATTATATCGATTCCGTAATTACCCGTGACGCTGTTAGAATATTTGAGAACAAGGACCAGGGGCTTCGCGATCCATCCGAAGAACCCGTAATCGAGTACCTCTTCGAACCCGCTCCCCACATTCTTGAGCATATCGCTGTTTTTTGGTCCTATATATGCTATTGTGGAAAAAACTATTGTTTCGCCGGGCTTAATCTCTTTTTTGTCCTGTGAAAGAACCGTGCGAATGCCTTCTTCGCCGATAGGGGTCGACTCGATAACTTTCGCCGGCTCTTTTGGTATGCACCCCAGGGTGAAATACTTGCTGTCCACAGCCACCCAGTTGGCATAGGTCTGCGGCCCCTTTCCCTTGAAGATCTTCTGCACGGTGAACCGTTTGACGTCTGAGCCGATCCTTGCAACAAGCCCTTTGAACGAATAGCGGTCACCCTTCAGCGCCTCGGTGTAGACCTGGGACAGCTCCAAACCGGGGATGGCCTCGACGGTATTGGTGGATCCATTCCTGTAGCGCGTAACCATATCGACGACATAGGAGTCGCGATGAAATGTATACGATCTTTCGATCTCGAACCCTTCGCGCGACTTCCAGGTAAGGACGATCGTTCCCTTCTCCTCCTGCACGAGATTGAGCGTTGGTTTACTGGCGCTGAAGATGAGATTGAGTGGCAGCGGGGGGGTAAAGTTCCCGATATAGACCTCGTAGGGAAGCGGCTTCATGCTCCCTTCTCCGATTATATTCACCGGCTCTCCCCCCTTGCCGGGCTTATCTTTGTATTTTTTCAGGTCGAAACGTTCGAAGCCGCCACCCGCGGTTCGCAAGAGGGCCTTGTACAGGGGCGTCTCGACCTTGATGGAGCGGGGTGTCTCCTTCTCTTTCGGCTTGAAGGCGTTTACGTCGACTGGCTGCTCCGGTATTGCCTCCTTGACCGGCTCTTTCAACTCACCTGTAACAGGGGGTTTGACCTCCTCCACTTGCTTCGGCTCCCCCGGGCTGCGCTTCTGCTGTTTCTGCAGGTACATCTGGAAAGCGAACAGGACAGCCAGAGACAGAACCATCGCTAAGAGTGTTCTCTTGACCATTTCCACACCTTTGTTCTCTTTTTCTCGGGAAAATCGACACCACCGGGAAAGAGCGGGTTGCACTTGAGAATTCGTACGACTCCCTGGAGGAGCCCGAAGAGCGGGCCGTTTAACTCAACGCACTGGATCATGTATGCCGAGCACGTTGGGTAGAACCTGCAGCATCGCGGCAGGAAAGGTGAAATGAGGCGCCTGTATGCCGTCACGGCGGCAATAATTGCTTTCCCCGCCATCTCAGGCATCTCCCTCTCCAGCAATGGGCCCGAGGGCCCTTTGAAATTCCTCTCGCACGTCATGGAGGCTCCGTATGCCTCCAGCATTTCTCACTATGACCACCATGTCAACATCTTCGGGTATATCGTGCTTGTGTAACCTGAAGGCTTCACGGACCAGCCTTTTCATCCTGTTTCTAACGACTGCCCCACCCACTCTCCGGCTTATCGAAACACCGAGCCTCCTCCCTAACGTATCCTTCCGGTGGATGTAAAAGGCGAAGTGGGGGGTAACAATCCTCCTGCCTGATGAAAGCACTTTCTTAAATTCGGAGGGTTTTCTTATCCGTTCTTCCTTCCCGAATCCGTATACCTTAACCATCAACTATACTACTGCTTGCCGCCCGCTATCGCGGCAAGACGAATTCTACCCCTCGCTCTCCTTCTCTTGATGATCCGCCTCCCGGCCTTCGTGGACATCCTCTTCCTGAAACCGTGCTTCCTGAGCTTCCGTATGTTCGAGGGTTGAAAGGTCCGCTTCATCGTTCACCTCGCCATCTGAACTTGACCAATCTATTAAGTCTATTTTTTCTTCGCCACAAAAGTCAACCACAAATGCGCGCCTTGCTTTCCCCCATCATGCACCCCCGGACAAATTATTTTTACTTTCTTCTTGTAAACCGATTTTCCCTGTGCTAACCTTCCACATACTCAGTTGGGAGAGCCGAGGGATAACCTTCCTCAAGGGGAACATATAAATTGTAAAGTGTGAGGTTTTCGGGTTGTTTCGCAGCTGTTTTGAAGCCCTTTTATGTTTATTAATCAGTGGGTTTCTGACTTATCCACAGATGTTGACAAGCCTGTTGGTAACGTTGTTCAATGAATCGTTGGTAAATACGCGAAATTAACTCTTTTTCCGCATAATTGGACTTTGAGAGGAGATGTATTTGAGCCTGTGGGAGGATATACTCCGGGAGCTCGAGAAGAACCTTTCGGAGCAGGTTATCGACACCTGGTTCAGGCCCCTGCGATACGTGGCATTCGAAAACAAAAGCCTGTTGATGGAAGCGCCCCACCGGTTCTTCCGGGAGTGGATCGAAGAAAATTACCTGGATCAGTTTCTCAGCACGGCCACAAAGGTTGCCGGATCCAAAATAACCGTCCGCTTCATTGCAAACAAACCAGAGGATAACGGGGACCTTCTCGTAAACGGTATATCGCGTACCGCACCTCCTCCATCGGAGGCATCGCACCGCACCGCGACGATCCTCAACCCTCAGTACACGTTTGAAAACTTCGTCGTCGGCCACAGCAACCAGTTCGCAAACGCGGCATGCCAGGCTGTAGCGACGAGCCCGGCGAAACACTACAACCCCCTCTTTATTTACGGCGGTGTCGGTCTCGGTAAGACACACCTGCTCAACGCTATTGGGAACCAGTCGCTTAACAACAACCCGATATCCAAAGTCTGTTTCATGAGCTCGGAAAAATTTACCAACGAGCTCATCACGTCCATACGTTTTCAGAAAATAGACAGCTTCAGGGGAAAGTTTCGGAGCGTCGACCTGCTCCTCGTCGACGACGTTCAGTTCATAGCGGGGAAAGAGAGGACCCAGGAGGAGTTTTTCCATACGTTCAACGATCTCTACAGCTCCAACAAACAGATCGTGGTAACATCAGACAATCTCCCGAAGGACATACACGACCTGGAAGAGCGACTGCGCTCCCGTTTCGAGTGGGGACTTATCGCTGACATACAACCTCCCGACACAGAAACAAAGGTTGCTATCCTCAGGAAGAAGGCGGAGAACCTCCGAATTTCACTCGATGACGACGTATCCTTCTTCCTCGCCTCCTCCGTCAAGACGAATATCCGGGAGCTTGAGGGATCCCTGAAGCGCCTTCACGCGTATTCCTCCCTGTCGAACAGGGAGATTTCCCTGAACCTCGCGAAAGAGGTTCTTGCAAGCATGCTCCCCGAAGGGAAAACGAAAATTTCCCCGGACCTCATCATGAAAATCGTCGCCAGCTTCTTTCAGACGAAAATATCCGACCTCAAGTCAAACAGGAAGCACAAGGTCATCACCTACCCGAGGCAGATCGCCATGTACCTGATGCGGAGACACACGAGCCTTTCGCTTCCTGAAATTGGGCAGAAATTCGGCGGCAAGGACCACTCCACGGTTATTCACGCCATAAAGAAGATAGAAAAGAAAATGGTGGAAGACCCGCAGACCAAGCAGGTCATTGACGATATAATTAGTCTTCTTGAAAGCTCATAAGTGCAGAAGGTGGAAAAAGTGTGAACAGGCCTGTGAACAAAACCCCCTTTCCTGTGGAAAAATGTTCTCTCAGCATCTTTCCGGGAAAATGTTATAACAACCGTACTTTCTTTCAACAGGGATGAGAGCTATATTTCTTTACGAATTCCATCTGTTTCTGGTTTGTGCACATTTTCACAGCGCTGATTACTATGATTATTAAAGAATTAATTAATAGATACTCTATAAGAGAGGGGTGGATACCATGGAGCTGATTATCAGCAAACAGAACATGGAGAAGCTACTGGTGAAACTTCAAGGGGTCTCCGAGAAAAGGCATGCAATTCCCGTCCTTTCTCACTTCAGCCTGGAAGCAGGTAACGGGGGAGTTCACGTCACGGCCACCGACCTCGACATTATTATACGGGACGGATGCGAGGCCGACGTAGTGGAGGAAGGCGGGTACCTCATACCGACGAGAAAACTGCTCGACGTCGTACGGGTACTTCCCACAGAGACGGTAACGCTGCGGCTGCTCGACAGCGGTTTCGTTGAGCTGGTTGCGGGAAAGAGCCGTTTCAAGATTGCCGGTCTCCCGATGAAGGAGTTCCCGGATCTTCCCGGAAGGGAAAAAGGAGAGCCGTTCACCGTAAAGGCTTCTGCCTTGAAGCTGATGATTGACAGGGTGCTGACCTTCACGTCCACAGAGGACACCCGTCTCGAAGTATCGGGCGTCTTGTTCGAAAAAGTGACTGAGGGGAAATCGGAAAGGCTCCGCCTCGTAGCTACCGACGGGCATCGGCTCTCTTACGTTGAGCAACACATGGAGGGGTTGACGGAACGACTCAGTGAAGGGATCATCGTGCCGAGAAAGGGAGTCTCGGAACTGCGAAAGATGGTCGATGAGGCAAGCGGCGACGTTACGGTCAGCGTAGGGGAGAGCTTTCTGAGCGCGAGCACAGATGGGTCCGAGATCACGATACGGTTGATCGGAGCGGAATTTCCCTCCTACCGGGAGGTGATTCCCACCAGCTTTACGAGAAAACTTATCGTCGACCGGGAGAAGTTTGCAGAGGTACTGCGGAGAGTTTCGGTCATCGCGACGGAAAAGCTCAAGTCAGTCATCATGAACCTCAAAGGCGACGAGATGGAAGTTTCATCTGTAAGCCCCGACTACGGAGAGGCAAGAGACTTCCTCGATGTGAGCATGGAGGGGGAGGAGCTGAAGATCGGCTTCAATTCCCGCTACCTCCTCGACGTGGCAACCTCCTCGGGAGGGGAAAATCTCGTCATTCACATATCGAACGAACTGTCTCCCGTTCTCTTCATGCCGGAGGACAGAGATGATTTCATCGCTGTCGTCATGCCTATCAGGACAGCCGTTTAAGGAATGTTTCTGTCTTTTCTCGAGCTGAACAACTTCCGCAACATCCCGTCACAGGGGATCAATTTCGCCCGGGGAATAACCGTGCTCTGGGGCGAAAACGGAGGGGGGAAGACGAACATTCTCGAGTCGGCCTACGTCCTCTCATACCTCAGACCTCTCAGGAGAGGTGGCATCTCCCAGCTGGTGAGACACGGGGAAAGCGAGTCGTTCATAAGAGGAAGGGTTCTTAGTGAAGACGTGGAGACAAGGCTCGGCGTGCACCTGCGGCGCGGGGGAAAGATAACCGCTCACCGTCAGGACGAAAAGGCCGACAGCTTCCGGGAATATGCCGGCGGCTTGCTGAGCGTGGCTTTCGTTCCCGACAACGTACGGGAACTCTTCGGCCCACCGCAGGGAAGGAGGAGGCTCCTGGACCAGAGCGCAGCAATGGTGAGGCCCCTGCACGTGGATGTGCTCCTGGAGTTTCTCCGATGTCTCCGTCACCGGAACAGGCTCCTTTTCCTCATACGGGATGGGAGGGCGAAAGAGTCGCTGCTCGACTCGTTCGACAGTGAGTTCTGCCGCCTCTCGGCCGAACTGGCAAAGAGGAGAAAGAGCGTGGTGAGTAACATCAGGAGATATTTCGATCTCTTCTACGAGAATATAGACGGGACGGGCGGAACCTCTCTGCAGGAGGATATCGGTTTCGATGAGGGAGCGCTCGCACGGGCCAGGGAGCAGGACATCGTGAAGGGGACGTCCACATACGGCCCCCACAGGGATGACTTCACGATTCTTTTGAACGGGAGAGACGGCAGGTTCTACGCCTCCCAGGGGAGAAAGCGAATCCTTTCGATCGCCTTCCGGCTGTCACAGGCAATGCTTCTTCGTGACCTGACGGGCCACAAGCCAATCCTGCTACTCGATGACGTGACGTCCGAGATCGACCCCGGCAGGAGGGGAAGGCTCCTTAAAATCCTCGAGGATATGGCATTTCAGACGGTTATAACATCCACCGAGGCGGAGATCGTAAGGAAGGGATTTTCCCATGAGATAAGGGCATTACAGGTTCAAAATGGCGCCATAATGTAGTATAATTTATCGATTTAACAAAACACGCCTGAAACGGGGAGAACATCCTCAATGAAAAAGACGGATTCGCCCGAAAACAACGAAAATGCAAACGAGGACACGCTCTATACCGCCGACGACATCAAAGTGCTGAAAGGACTGGAGGCGGTGCGGAAAAGGCCCTCCATGTACATCGGGAGCACCGACTCCTACGGGCTCCATCAACTGGTATACGAAGTAGTCGACAACAGCGTGGATGAGGCTGTTGCCGGTCACTGCAACCAGATCAGCGTGGTGATCCATCCCGACAACTCGGTGACGGTGGACGACAACGGAAGGGGTATACCCGTGGAGGTCCACAAGGAAGAGAACCAGTCGGCCGCCACCGTTGTTTTGACGACCCTCCATTCGGGCGGGAAGTTCGACGGTGCCTCCTACAAGGTGTCGGGGGGGCTTCACGGCGTTGGTGTATCCGTGGTAAACGCCCTCTCCGAACGGCTGTCACTCGAGGTGAGGAGGGAGGGAAACCGATACGAGCAGAGATTCTCAAGAGGCCTCGCCGAGACGGACCTTGCCGTTACGGGAAGAACGAGGAAGCGGGGGACGAAGATCACCTTCATGCCCGACAGGGACATATTCCCGGACATCGATTTTTCCTACGACATCGTGGCCGGGAGACTGCGGGAGCTCTCTTTTCTCAACGGGGGCCTGAAGATATTCGTCACCGATGAGCGCACCGGGAAGAGCGACGAGTTTTATTACAAGGGGGGCATAAAGGCATTCGTCGAACACCTGAACAAAAACAGGAGCGCTCTGTTTCCCAAGCCGATCCATATCACGGGAGAGCGTGAAAATACGATCGTGGAAATGGCCCTTCAATACAACGATTCCTATCAGGAAACGGTTCTGACCTTTGCGAACAACATCCGCACCCACGAAGGAGGATCGCACCTCGTAGGGTTCCGAAGCGCCCTCACCCGGCAGATAAACAATTACGCGAACAGCAGGAATCTTCTGAAGGGGGTCAAGGAAAATCTGCAGGGCGACGATGTGAGGGAAGGGCTAACGGCGGTGATAAGCATAAAGGTGCCGGAGCCCCAGTTCGAGGGGCAGACCAAGACGAAGCTCGGCAACAGCGAGGTGAAGGGGGTCGTTGACTCGCTGGTGTACGACGGGCTGTCCAATTATTTCGAGGAGAACCCGTCCGTTGCGAAGAAAATAGTGGACAAGGGAGCCGAGGCGGCGCGGGCGCGGGATGCGGCCCGAAAGGCGAAGGAACTTACACGGAGAAAGGGTGCGCTCGACTTTTCCACCCTTCCGGGCAAACTGGCCGACTGCCAGGAGAAGGACCCCGCTCTGTGCGAGCTGTTCATCGTGGAGGGAGATTCGGCAGGCGGCAGCGCAAAGCAAGCAAGGGACAGGCGGTTCCAGGCCATTCTCCCGTTAAAGGGCAAGATTCTCAACGTTGAGAAAGCGCGGTTCGACAAGATGCTCTCTTCACAGGAAATCAGGACGCTCATCACCGCTCTGGGAACGGGAATCGGAAAGGAGGAATACGATCCCGCTAAGTTACGCTACAGCAAGATCATACTGATGACCGATGCGGATGTGGACGGGGCACATATCAGAACCCTCCTTCTCACCTTCTTTTACCGGCAGATGAGGGAGCTTCTCACGAGGGAGAATCTCTACATCGCCCAGCCACCGCTCTACGGCGTGAAGAAGGGAAAGGCAAGCAGGTACCTTCAGAAAGACGAGGAGCTGGAAGACTACCTGATCGACAACGGGAAAGAGGGTGTCAAGGTCATACGAGGCGAGAGCAGCCTCATCACGGGAGCGAGGCTCTTCGGTTTTGCGAAGAAGATCGGGCGCTTCCGGTATCTCCTCGAGCGAAAGGGCCGCAAAGGCCACCCGGAGGAGTTCGTCAAACAGCTCGCTCTCGACGGGAGCCTGGATGTGAGCAAGATGGAAGACCTGGAGTTCATCAAGAGATATTTTACGAAGGTGGGGGAGTTCCTCGCCAGGGAGACCGCAAGGATCACCGATTACTCCTTCGAATCCGACGAGGAGGAAGGGAACGGCAGTTATTTCGTTGTCGTCACACTGAAAGAGGGAGGAATCTCACGGACCTCCAGGATCGACCACCGCTTCGTGGACTCGAGCGACTTCAAGGAGATGAAGTCGCTGGCCATCTCCCTGAAGAATACGGCAGAGCTTCCCTTCATGGTAAGTGCCAACGGCGAGGAGAAAGAGATCAGGGACTACCTCGACCTGCTGAATCTTGTGACCGAGCAGGGCAAAAAAGGGATTTACGTCCAGCGGTACAAAGGCCTCGGCGAGATGAATCCCGATCAGCTCTGGGAGACGACGATGAACCCGGAGACGAGGGTATTGAAGAAGGTCACCGTAGAAGACGCGATATATTCGGACGAGATTTTCACGATTCTCATGGGGGACAGGGTCGAGCCGCGCAGAGAGTTCATCGAGAAAAATGCCCTTGAAGTTTCCCACCTCGATATTTAATAATGACACATTATCCAACCGGGGATAGGTAAACGGAACGGAGATCCTGTTCCATGGAACCAGGGAAAAATATCTATTCGGTAAATATTGAAGACGAGATGAAGCGATCCTACCTGGATTATGCGATGAGCGTAATCGTGGGAAGGGCACTCCCCGACGTACGGGACGGGCTCAAACCCGTTCACCGGCGGATCCTGTATACCATGCGCGAGCTCGGCAACGATTGGAACAAGCCCTACAAGAAAGCCGCCAGGATTGTCGGGGACGTCATGGGGAAATACCATCCCCACGGGGATACGGCAATTTACGATGCCCTGGTGAGAATGGTTCAGGACTTTTCTCTCCGGTATCCTCTCATAGACGGTCAGGGGAATTTCGGTTCCGTCGATGGAGACTCTCCGGCGGCGATGCGCTACACGGAAGTTCGCCTGGCCAAGATAGCAGGTGAGCTTCTCAGGGACCTGGAGAAACAGACGGTTGACATGGTCCCGAACTACGACGGCTCCGAGCAGGAACCGTCGGTGCTCCCGTCGGGCATTCCCAACCTGCTCGTGAACGGTGCCAGCGGCATCGCCGTGGGGATGGCCACGAGCATGCCCCCCCACAACCTGACCGAGGTGATCGACGCCCTCGTTGCGCTGATAGAGAACCCCTTCCTGACAAACGACGAGATCATGGAATATGTTCTGGGCCCCGACTTTCCGACGGGGGGAATCATATACGGAACGGAGGGCGTCAAGGAGGCGTACAGAACCGGAAGGGGGTCGGTTGCGATTCGGGCCCGCGCGTTCATAGAGCAGGCGAAACGGGGAGAGAAGGTGAGCATCGTCGTGTCGGAGATCCCCTATCAGGTGAACAAAGCCAGGCTCATCGAGAAGGTTGCAGAGCTGGTGAAAAACAGGCAGATCGAAGAGATCTCCGATATCCGGGACGAATCGGACAAGGAGGGCACGAGGATTGTCTTCGAGCTCAAGAAGGATGCCATCCCCGATGTGGTGCTGAACAATCTCTACAAGAAAACACAGATGCAGACCAGTTTCGGGATACAGCTCCTGGCCATCGCAAACAACCAGCCGAAGATCTTTTCCCTGAAGGAGCTTCTCCTCGAGTTCATCCAGTTCAGAAAGGAGATCGTTACCCGCAGGTCCATCTTTGAACTCGACAAGGCGAAGGGGAGGGCCCACATCCTGGAGGGGCTGCTGATAGCAATTGCCAACCTCAATGCCGTCGTCGAACTCATCAGGAGGTCGAAAGACCCCAGGACGGCAAAAGAGGGCCTGATGAAAAAATTTTCACTCTCGGAAAAACAGGCTGTGGCCATCCTCGACATGAGGCTTCAGCGGTTAACGGGACTCGAGAGGCAAAAGCTGAAGGACGAGTTTGCAGAGGTGAAAAAAACCATCGCGAGGCTCGAGGAGATACTTGCGGAAGAGAAGGTCATGATGAAGGTCATCGAGAAGGAGCTGCTCGAGATCAGGGAGACATACGGGGACGAGAGAGGATCCCAGATCGTGGAGGAGACGGAGGATTTGAACATCGAGGACCTGATCGTCGATGAGGAGATGGTGGTAACCGTTTCCCACAGCGATTACATCAAGAGAAATCCCATCAGCCTCTACAGGGCCCAGAGGAGGGGCGGCCGCGGTAAGATCGGGATGGTGACGAGAGCCGAGGATTTCGTGTCGAAGCTCTTCATTGCCACCATGCACTCCTACCTCCTGTTTTTCAGCGACAGGGGAAGGGTCTACTGGCGCAAAGTCCACGAAATCCCCGAGGCATCGAGAACAGCGAAAGGCAGGGCCATGGTCAACCTCCTTCCCCTGCATTCGGGAGAGAACATCACGGCGGTGCTTCCCGTCAGAGAGTTTCGGCCGGGGAACTACATCATCATGGCGACGGAAAAAGGTTTGATAAAGAAGACGGATATGATGGACTTCAGCAGGCCCAGAAGCTCGGGAATCATAGCGATATCGCTCAGAGACGACGACCGGTTGATCGAGGCGGTGACCTCCGCGGGCAGCGACGAGCTGATTCTTTCCACCAGGAAGGGGCTCTCGATTCGCTGCAGCGAGAAGGAAGTCCGTTCCATGGGAAGACAGGCAGCAGGCGTGAAAGCGTTGAACCTGGGGAAAAGCGATATCGTGGTGAGCATGAAGATCGTCAGGGAAGGCGGGACCATTATGACCGTAACGGAGCGGGGTTTCGGAAAAAGGACGCACGAGGGCGATTATCGGAGGCAGTCGAGGGGAGGAAAGGGTATAATTACGCTGAAAGTGACGGGAAAAACCGGGAATGTGGTGGGATCCATATTCGTGGGCGATGACGATGAGCTGATGCTCATTTCAGATAAAGGCAAAATTATCCGAATAAGAATGAAGGAGGTACGGGTGGTCGGGAGGAACACCCAGGGAGTGCGGCTGATGGAGATGGAGGATGAGGACAGACTCAAGGCCATAGCCCGGCCTGCGGAGAGGGTTGAATGATTCCGGGAAAAGTTAAATGCGCGATATTGATCGTCCTGATCGCTTTCTCGGTCGGGTGCGCGGAGCCGGCGAGAAGGCTCTATGACGCAGCCGGCGCGAATGCCAGTCTGGGAGAATGGGACAGCGCAAAAACGCTCTATTCCGATCTTCTGGAGACGTATCCCCAGTCGCGCTTTGCCCCGGGCGCGGCGGTGAAGCTCGCCGATATTTTCGCCTTCGTGGAAAAGGATTTTCGGGCCGCTATGGAGATGTATGATCTGCTTCAGCTGCACTACCCCCAGTCGTCTCTCGTTCCCGTGGCTATGGTGAAAAAGGCGGAGATATTGAAAGAGAGGAGACAGGACCCAACGGGCAGCCTGGAGCTGCTCGAGAGAATATACCAGCAACACCCCGATTTTCAGCAGAGAGATTACGTTCTGATTCTCATGGCCCGGTGCCTGGAAAGCGCTGAGAATTACGCGATGCAAAGAGCCTACCTGAGAGAGCTCATTCTGTCGTTTCCCGCATCACCCCACTCTGCCGAGGCCCACTATCTCTACGGCATGTCGTGCCTTGCCCACGATCTGATTGACGAGGCGCTCCTCGCTTTCAAGAATTTTCTCTGCAACTATCCCGAGAGCAGGTTCGCGGCGAGGGCCGAGATCGGCTACGCGGAAGCACTGAGGGAGAAACGGGGAAAAAATGAGGCGGCGAACTATCTCACGGCAATACTAACGCGCTATCCCTCCTCGGATCAGAGCATACTGTCGGAACAGATAAAGATCCTTCAAAATGAAGTATCCCTCTCGGTAATCAAGATTCCCGGCAAAAGACTTGGAGGACGTCGTTGATGGGCGGGAAGGTTTACCGGTTTACCCAGAAAGCAAAGTTGGAAGATCTCATTCGGCTGATCGTGGAGAATGATATTTCCTCCGAGCGGCTCGAGGAGATCGCTGGCGACATGGTGCGTTTCGGCGACAGCGCTGTTCGGCCCCTCTTGCGAGAGCTGGACAGGGCGAAGGATGAGGACAGCTTTTTCCGGCTCACCTACGTCATCGAGTGCCTCCAGAACGCCAGTTTTGTCGGGCCTCTTTTGAAGATGCTTCTCACGAGGAAGCTCCCCCACGCTTTCAGGGCACAGGTCCTGAACGTGCTCAATAATTTCGATGTGGATATATCGGAAACCCTTCTCGGAGGCGTATCGGGAGACCTCAAGGTTATGACCGAGAGCTTCGTTGATTTGACCATCCGCGACGAGAATCTCCTCGAGAGCTTCCTCGAGGAATTTTTGTACCTCGGTTTCGATCTCCAGCTGAACATCATCCGTCGAATCGCCTCCATCAAGAGCAACCGCTCGGTCTTCATACTCTTCATCATCGGGTCCATGTTCGGATCTCCCATTGCTCTTCACGCCGCACGGGAGCTGGGAAGGATTCGCGATGGCATGGCGCTGTCGGCTCTTCGGCGGCTGGTCAAGCGAACAAGGAGCGCGGAGGTGAAGATGCAGGCAGTCCGCTCGCTCCGGCGCCTCGAGCTCCTGGGCGTGAAGAAGGAGAGAAGATTCTACCGTTTTCCCCAGGGTCCGCTGTACCGGGTAATCGTAAGCCGCATCGACGGGATGGATGAGTTTACCGTCACCCTCTCGCGATTTTACGACGAAAGGAAGCATTCCCTTGCCATGTGCATCTTTCAGATCAACAGGTCCTTCGGTATCGTGGAGTGTTACGGGAACTTCAAGACGTCGAAGCGGGCATTCGACGGCATCGTTGCAGGGTTTCTCAGGTCACGGAGCTCACTGGCGGTTCCCCCTGCATACGGATTGAGCCTCATCCGCAACGGCATGTTTCTCACCGAGAAGAACGAGGGAATTTTCCCGGCGGAGATGCCGCTCAGGGAGCAGATACTGGACGCCGAGGAGATATATCCCGAAGATCACCGGTACCAGATACGGGGGTACCAGTGGGACGACATCCGGGACAACCTGGCCCTGCTCGAAAAGACGGGGCATCTCGTTTCGCTTCCCGAATGCTCCGAGTGGGTTCTCACGTCGAAAAGGACCTTCGAGTATGCAGAGGAGCTCCTGAAGGAGCCCCCCCCTGAAACGTCATTCATGGACAACCCGAAAAAGAGGAATCTGCTGAAGCAATATACCCGGGAGTGCCTGCATCCTCTGCGGAACGTTATCAGAGAAAGGCTTCTGTTCAGCGCCGAACTGATGCAGCAGGGAGGCAGGTCGGGGAAACACGTGAAGACGGCCCTCTGCGCGGCCCTCAACATCGGTGAGGCAGGGAATGTTTCATTCACCCACCACCCGTTCGTCGAAGCGCTCGCCCGGGAGTCCCTCAAGGAAGCGGTGGAATACCTGAAAGAGGGGGCAGATTACAGGGGTTTATTCTATGAATTCGGGGATGAGGAGTGACGGTGGGGAAAAACTTGCGATCGTGGGGGCCGGCTCCTGGGGCAGCGCAGTTGCAATCGCGCTGAGCGCCAGCTTCGCGGAAATCGGACTCTGGGCCCACCTTGACACCGATGTAGAGTCGATCAGAAGGGAGAGGGAAAACAGGCTGTACCTGCCCGGTTTCCGCATCCCGGAAAACGTGATACCCTCCCACAACCTCCCGGAAGTTATCGATGGCGCCACGACAGTCCTTTTCTGCATTCCCTCTCAATTTACCCGGCAGGTAGCTGCCGAGGCTGCCCCGCACATGACAAGGGGGCAGATACCCGTATCGCTTTCGAAGGGGGTGGAGAACGAAACGCTGAAGAGGGTGAGCCAGATTCTGTCGGAAGAGCTCCCGGAGGAAAACGGAAGATACGTGTCGGTCCTCTCCGGGCCCACCTTCGCACGCGAGGTTGCGGAGTTTAAACCCGCCGCGGCCACGATAGCATCCAATAATGAAGAGACGGCGAAATTCCTGCAGGGGAAACTGAGCACGCACCATTTCAGGCTCTATGCGGACGATGACGTTGTGGGAGTGGAAATCGGCGGGGCGGTGAAAAACATCATTGCCATCGCAACGGGGATCGCCGACGGACTCGGCTTCGGATTGAACGCGCGGGCCGCGCTCATAACGAGGGGGCTCGTCGAGATGAAGCGGTTCGGCACAGCCCTTGGCGCCGAGAGGGAAACCTTCAACGGCCTCGCGGGGCTCGGCGACCTCATCCTGACCTGCACGGGGGACCTGAGCAGGAACAGAACCTTCGGGCTCCGCCTGGGGCGCGGGGAGAGCGCCCGTGAGATCCTGGATGGCATGATGATGGTTGCCGAGGGCGTGAAAACGGCGATTTCTATACAGGAGATGAGGAAAAAAGCAGGAGTGGAGATGCCGATTTCGCAACAGGTGTATCATATATTATATGAAGGAAAAAAACCCGAAGATGCCGTGAGGGAGCTGCTCTCGCGGTCTCTGAAGGCAGAGAAAGAGGGAGACGCCTGAAAATGGAGGATATGGAGGGGAGAAAGAAGAGGCTCAGAGACCTCCTGAAGGAGAGAAACGCCCTCCTGCTCGCCCACAACTATCAGCGGGACGAGATTCAGGAAATCGCCCATATTACCGGGGATTCACTCGGGCTCAGCATCGAGGCGTCCCGATCGGAGGCAGACGTTATCGTTTTCTGCGGCGTTCATTTCATGGCCGAGAGCGCCGCCATACTCTCTCCGGATAAGAGCGTGATCCTACCGCGGCTCGATGCGGGATGCCCGATGGCCGACATGATAACGGGCGACGAACTGAGGGAGTTCCGGGAGAAAAACCCGGAGCACGTGGTGGTCACCTATGTCAACTCCACGGCGGAAGTGAAGGCGCAGACGGATATCTGCTGTACCTCCGCAAACGCCGTGTCGGTGGTCAAGCACGTTCCCGATGGCAGGAAGATTTTCATGGTCCCCGACCGCAACCTCGCCTTGTACGTGGAGAAAAAGGCGGGCAGGAGCCTTGAATGGTGGGACGGGTACTGCCCGACGCACGATAGGGTGACCCCCGAGGAGGTGTCGAGGTTGAAGGATGCGCACCCCGACGCGCTGGTGGTTGTGCACCCCGAGTGCAGGCCCGATGTGGTGGTGCTGGCAGACCACGTCTGCTCCACCTCGGGAATGTATGCCTACTGCAGGGAATCGAGGGAAAAGAAGTTTATCATCGGTACCGAGATGGGCATTCTCTACCGGCTCCGCAAGGAAAACCCGGACAAGGAGTTTCACCTGGCGTCCCATGCGCTCATCTGCCCGAACATGAAGCTGACGACGATAGACGATGTCATCGAATGCCTCGAGGAGATGAAAAACATCATCACCGTTCCACAAAAAACTGCGATGAAAGCGAAAAGGGCCCTTGACGCAATGCTCGAGGTGCCGCGGGACTCGTAAGTGTCGACATGGCCGATCCGCTCGGAAAAACATCCCGAAATAACGAACCGGGAGAAGGCAGAAGAGGGAAGGCGAAGCATGTGAAGATGGCACCCCTTTCGGGGGTAGTCTACGCTATCTGCCGGCATATCAATAACAGTGGAGAAAGGGCGGTTCTCGTCGTCCCCGGGAAGAAAGAGGCGGAGGAGGCGCGATTTAGCGGCGAGACCTTCATGGGGGAGGGATTTGCCCGTGTGTTTTCCCATTACGAGCTGAACCCCTACGAGCAGGCATCGCCCGATCCCGGCATCGTTGCCGGGCGCATCGAGACCCTCTCTCGCATTCTGGAAAAAAGGTGCCGGCTGGTTGTCGCTACTGCCGAGGCATTCTCGGCATTTACCGCTCCCGCGGAAACGCTGCGAACCGTGAAGTTCAGCGTCAAAAGAGGCGCGCCCCTTCTGATGGAAACGCTGGTTCAGCGGCTTATCGGGGCGGGGTATCAGCGGATTCCCGAAGTGTCCGATCCCGGCGATTTCTCCGTCAGGGGAGGAATCGTAGATGTTTTTTCTCCCCTTATGCGACTCCCGGTGCGCCTGGAGTTTGCAGCAGACCTGATCGAATCGATCCGCCTCTTCGATCTCACATCGCAAAGGACGGTGGAAAAAATCGAGGAGGTCACCCTTTACCCTGCATCTGAGATCATTTTTCGTGACGAGGGCGAACCCTCTGATGCGTCCCATTATCCCTCTCCGCCAGCGGATGATGTGGAAGGATGCGGCAGGCGCTTCCCCGGGATAGAGTATTTTCTGCCCCGGATTTATGGAAAAAGGGGGATGCTCCTCGACTACTTCGATGATTCGCCACACCTGGTTTTTTACGGTGTCGACGAGATACAGAAGCGGCAGGATTTTCTCTTCGAACTGGCGAGTGAAATCTACGAAAAGAGGGAGGATGACCTGCCACGGCCGGAGGAGCTCTTCCTCACGGCGGAAGAAATTCTTGAAATTGCCGATGGTCCTTCTCTGACCCTCATCGATTGGTATTTCAACAAAACTGCGGAGAGAGAGCTCTTCGGTATCGACGCTTCACCCGTTTCGGGCCCCTCCTTTCCCCTTTCGTCCCCGCTCAAGCTTTCACGGTTTCTGTCCCTTCTCACGAGGGCACGCGGGAGGAAGATGAGCTGCTGTATCGTCGTCCCCACCCCTTACCGCCTCGAAGTGATGAGGAAAATTCTCAGGGATCGGGAGATATACCCCCTGACGGCCGATGAGGGGATTGAAGTAATTGACCTGGATCATTCCGGTACGGTCCTGCGCCTTTCAGGGATGAAAACAGGTTTTTATAGCGAAAAAGGGGGAATATTGGTCGTTACTGATCGTGAAATATTCGGAAAAAGGGCTATTTATAGGCCTCATCCCCCACCTGATCGAGAAAGAGGGAGAATTGAGCTGCACAGGCTCAAGGAAAACGATTTTGTGGTTCACGAGGACTATGGAATCGGCATATTCAGGGGCCTTAGAAGGATGAAAGTGGGGGATTATGACGCTGATTTCGCCGTAATAGAGTACGAAGGAGGGGATATTCTCTATCTACCATCGTACCGCCTGGACCTGATTCAAAAGTATGTGGGAGGGGAGACGAGTTCGATGAAGCCCGATCGGCTCGGGTCGAGGAGATGGGAGCAGGTAAAGAGAAGGGTCAGGGAGAAAGTGCAAAAGATGGCGGCCGAACTTCTCTCCATACATGCCGAGAGAGCGCTCTCCCAGGGCTTTTCCTTCGACCAGCCCGATGCCGCATTCGAGGAGTTTGCCTCCGGCTTCGATTTTGAGGAGACGGAGGATCAGGAAAGGGCGATCACCGAAGTCATCGAGAACATGATCAGCCCCCGGCCCATGGACAGGCTGGTGTGCGGAGACGTGGGGTACGGAAAGACGGAGGTGGCCCTCAGAGCGACATTTCTTGCGGTGATGGCCGGAAAGCAGGTGGCGCTTCTCTGCCCGACGACGGTCCTTGCGCAGCAGCACGTGAAGACTTTCCGGGAGCGGTTCGATGCGTTTCCCGTCCGGGTAGAGGTGATGAGCAGGTTCATCCGGAGCGGTGATCAGAAGCAAATCCTGGCGGATTTAGAAGGCGGCCGGGTAGATGTCCTCATCGGGACCCACCGGCTGCTCCAGAGCGATGTGGTGTTCCGGGATCTCGGCCTTCTCATCATCGACGAGGAGCAGCGGTTCGGCGTCATGCACAAGGAGAAACTGAAAAAGATGCGCACCCACGTGGACGTTCTCACCCTTTCGGCGACCCCCATACCGAGAACCTTCCACATCGCCCTCTCGGGGATCAAGGACATAAGCCTCATCTCCACGCCGCCGAAGGAGCGACTTTCCGTTAGGACCTTCGTGGTGAATTTCTCCGAAGAGGTCATCCGGGAGGCAATCGGAAGGGAGCTGCGGCGGGGAGGACAGGTATACTACGTCCACAACAGGATCCAGACCATCGGGAAAGTCGAGCAGTTTCTCAGGGAGCTCTTTCCGGAAGCCGGAATCGAGGTGGCCCACGGCCGGATGAAAGAGGATGCGCTCGAAGGGGTGATGAGGCGCTTCTACCGGGGCGGGGTGGACGTGCTGCTCTGCACCGCCATCGTCGAGTCGGGGCTGGATGTCCCCAGAGCAAATACCATGATAATCGACCGGTCCCATACCTTCGGCCTCGCTCAGCTCTACCAGCTGCGAGGCCGGATAGGGAGGGAGAAGAAACGGGCCTATGCGTACCTGATCGTCCCTCCGAAAAAATCGCTCTCCCCCGAGGCCGTGGCGCGCCTCGCGGCGATTGAGGAGCTCACGGAACTCGGCTCGGGATATCAGATCGCCTCACACGATCTGGACATCAGGGGCGGCGGCGATATCATCGGACCCAATCAGTCGGGCCACGTGCAGCACGTGGGGTACGAAATGTACCTCCGCTTTCTCGAAGAGGCGGTGGCCGAGCTCAGGGGCAAACCGATCCGGCGGAGGGCGCTGCCCGATGTTGAGCTGGGCGTACCCGCCTATATCCCCGATGAGTACATACAGGAGCCCCAGTGGAAGCTCGATTTTTACCGGAAGATCGCATTGATCCGTTCCGGTGAAGATTACGAAGAAGCCCTTTTCGAGATCAACGACAGGTTCGGGGGGGCGCCTGAGCCGGTGAAAAATTTGCTCAGGACAGCCCGATTACGGTCCGACCTTTCCCGTTTGGGGGTTCAGGAGCTCAAGATCAGCGGGGGTAGGATCTACTTTTCTTTCGAGGCCGATGCGAAGATAGACCGCGGGCTCATCGCACGGCTCGCCCTGGAAGGAAAGGGAAGGTACGGGTTTGATAGAAGAGGGATCTTTTTCGCCGGGACCGATTTTGACGGGTCGAACTGGGACGAATTGATTTTCGATCTCAACAGCGTCCTCGGGGAGAACAGCATTCCACCGGGATAGCCGGAGTGCCCGGAAAACCAAATGTGCGCCACCGCGGTTGGTATAGTGAATAACATAGGGTATAACAGAAAGAAAAAGGGCTTTTCGATATGAGAAGAATCGGCTGGATAACAGGCGGAACGATCCTTTTCCTTCTCCTGGCCTCATTGTTAGGGTGCAGCGGCATGACCGATAAATCGGGGAAAGAAAAGGGCAAGGACGTCATCGTCGCCACCGTCGATGCGGGCGAGATAACGATGGAGGACCTCAAGAGGGAGATCCTGGATGTGAGGGGTTTTTCCTCCACCCTCGATGTTTCCGGAGCTACGAGGGAGGAGATCGTGAAGGCGCTTCAGCGCCTCATCCGGAAGACGCTCATCATCGAGGAGGCGAAAGACATGGGAGTCAACGTGGTGGAGGATGAGGTGGACCGGGAAATCGAGGAGATAAAGCAGGATTATCCGGAGGGGACCTTCGGGAAATTGCTGTTGAAAGAAGGCATCGACGAAAAGGTCTGGAGGGAAAAGCTCGAGAGGACGCTGCTCATAAAAAAGGCCTCGGAAATCATAAAGGACAGAGCGACGCCCGCGACACAGAAGGAGCTCTATCGGTATATGGCAAACAACAATATACGCCTGAAGAAAAAGGAGGTCGTCCCGGAGCGTTGGCACCTGATGGAGTACGTTTTTTTAACCATGGACGATGCGAACAAGGCCAACGAGCTGGTCCGAAACAGCGATGGCACGCGGGACAGGGAGATCATCGAGAGCGCCCTCATCGACGTGACGATTTACGACCTCGGATATCTCTCCAAGAAGGGGATCGGAAAGGAGTACGTGAAGGAGGTAACCTCCCTGGAAGAGAACCAGGTTTCGAAGATCGTTAAGCTCCCCAGCTCCTACGCTTTTTTCAGGGTACTCAAGAAAGAGGCGCAGCACGTGAAGAAACAGGAAGAGGCCGTCAGGGAGATCAAGGAGAGGATTTCGATGCAAAAAAGGGAGGCGTACCTCTCCGAGTGGTTGCAAAAAAGATACAACGAGTGCACGATTAAGGTAAACGAAGCCGCCCTTGGAAAACTGGAAGGGGAAAAGACCAAGAAGTGATGATGAACCGGAAAAACAGAACGGCGGGTGTGCTCGCCGCGGTAGTCGCGGCACTTTTGTGGTGTTCATTCGTTTCGGCCAAAGTCATCGACGGGCTGTTCATCAACATCAATGGAAACGCGGTGACTTACTCCGAGTTCAGGGAGTTCGTGGCGAGCAGGCTGGCGATATCCGTGGGTGATGCCGAGGATTTCCTGAGGAAGGAACAGTCCAGAGAGAAATTGAAAGACATGACGAATGCCTTCATCGACGTGAAGCTGATACAGTTCGAGCTCGAGAAGCTGGGAGACAGCGTGAAAGAGGAAGAGCTCAGCGAGGTGATCGAGCGTATCGTTTCGAGCAGCGGGTACTCGGCGGCGGAGTTCGAAATGGCGCTCCAGCGCGAGGGTATTACGATGGGTGCGTACAGGGAAAACCTGAAGCGCGAGATGGAGAAGAGCAGAGTTATTCGTGCGGTGAAAGGAAAAGAGGTTCTCGTAACCGATGAGGAGGCCAAGAGTTTTTACCTTGAAAACAGGGAGCGGTTCAAGAAGAACTACTCCGTCATGATCACCATGCTCTCCTTCCCCCTCATTCTGCCGGAGGAGAAGGAGGAGTTGATACGATTTCGGGAGGTCCTCTCCGGAGCCGACAGCATAGTCGATCACGGCGGGTCGATCGACGAGGTGGGGGACTATTTAACAAACAGGGGAATAAACGGAGATATGACCGATTTGGGCCCCCTTCCCGTAGAGGATATGAGCAGGGAGATCAGAACGGAAATAACCGGGCTAGCCCTCGGCGAAACCTCTCGATCGACCATCATGAAGGACCGGGTCGTTTTCGTAAAGCTGACGGAGAGAGCGGGGGGGGAGTTCGTGCCCTTCGACGAGGTGAAGGAACCCATCAAGGAAGAGCTCGTTGGCAAAAGGAGCATACGGGCGATACGGGAGATAATGCAGGAGCTTCGCTCGAGCTCCTACATCGAGGTACACCTGTAGCAGTCCAAAGTTCATAGTTCAACGTCCAGAGGAAAACCAGTGGAAAGTTCACAGATCCAGTTGATGCTTTTTTTGTTCTCACCATCTCATTCTATGGTTTTCCGGAACTTCGCAACCACGATATTCGGACCAATTGTTTTTTAATGGGGAATGAGAAATGAGAAGTGAGCAGTTAGAAGTTAGAAATGTTTTGCTTTTCCTCTGAACTGTGGACTATGGACTATGGACGAACCATTTATTTATAATGGTTTGTGCATCTCTTTTCGCGCGGCATTCATCAATCTATTGAGGTGTTATGGAGAAACCAAAAATTGCCATTACCATCGGTGACCCCGCAGGGGTGGGACCCGAGATTATCGTCAAGCTCCTTTCCCGGAATGATCTCTTCTTGAAGTGCGAACCGGTTGTGTACGGCGACGGCGAGATCCTTCAGAAGGCCTGTGCGCTGATCGGTGTCCCGGGAAAGATCACGGCAAAGGGGATCGACATGGGGGGAGAGCGCGTGGCCGTAGTAAACCCCCTGGGAGGAGAGAACGGTTTTGGCGGGAAGATGTCGGCCGAGCTCAGGGGGCCCCGGCTGATGATGGAAGCCGTGAAGAGGGCGGTTCGAGACACCATGAACGGGAAGGTGGGGGGGATCGTCACCTGCCCTATCCACAAGGAGAGCATGAGGCTTGCCGGCTACGATTACCCGGGACACACGGAGTTCATACAGGAGCTCACGGGTGCGGAAAAGGTGGTGATGATGCTTGCAGGTGAGCGCTTGAAGGTGGCCCTCGTGACGATCCACGTTTCCCTACAAGAGGCGCTCGGGATGATACGCGAGGAGCGAATAGGTGAGACAATACGCATCGTGCAAAACGACTTTATCGAAAAACTGGGAGTAAAAGAGCCGCGCATTGCCGTTTCCGGACTGAACCCTCACGCCGGAGAAGGTGGGCTTTTCGGAAGCGAAGAGGCGGATCACATTCGACCGGCTGTTGAAAAAGCGCGGGCAGAGGGCATGAATGTGTCGGGACCCTATCCTCCCGACACGATTTTCCACAGGGCATATAATGGCGAATTCGATGTCGTTATCGCCATGTACCACGATCAGGGTTTGATACCCCTAAAGCTCGTCCACTTCGATACGGGTGTAAACGTCACGCTCGGACTCCCCATCGTCCGGACCTCGGTCGACCACGGGACGGCGTACGATATCGCGTGGAAGGGCATCGCACGGGAGACGAGCCTGCGCCAGGCGGCGGAATTTGCCCTGATGATGATGGCGGGAGGGAAACGTGGCCACCGATAAGATAGTCATCAAAGGAGCGCGGGAGCACAACCTGAAGGATGTGTCCATTGAGGTCCCGAGAGACAAGCTCATAGTAATTACCGGCGTCTCCGGATCGGGAAAGTCCTCTCTCGCCTTCGACACCATTTACGCGGAAGGGCAGAGGAGGTACGTCGAGTCCCTGTCTGCCTACGCGAGACAGTTTCTCGAGCTCATGGAGAAGCCCGATGTCGATTCGATAGAGGGACTTTCTCCCGCCATATCGATAGAGCAGAAAAGCGTGAGCAAGAACCCGCGGTCGACGGTGGGAACGGTAACGGAGATTTACGATTACCTGCGATTGCTCTTCGCGTCGGTGGGGACGGTAATGTGCCCTCACTGCGGGAAGGAGATACGATCCCAGACGGTCCAGCAGATGACCGACGCCGTGCTCGCCATGGGAGACGAGGCCCGGGTCATGGTCCTCGCCCCCGTGGTGCGGGGGAGGAAAGGGGAGTACCGGAAGGAGATCGAGAAATTTAGAAAAGAGGGGTTCGTCAGGGTAAGGGTTGACGGGAAGACCTATGACCTGGCCGAGGAGATCAAGCTCGACAAGAAAAAAAAGCACAACATTGACGTCATCGTCGACAGGATTGCCGTTCGGGCGCCGGCCAGGGGAAGGATAGCCGAGTCGCTCGAGCTCGCCCTGAGAATGGGAAACGGGGTGGCAGTGATCATCGACAACTTCGGGAAGGAGGCATATTACAGCGAGAGGTTCGCCTGCCCGGAGTGCAATTTCAGCCTCCCCGAAATCTCTCACAGGATCTTTTCCTTCAACAACCCCTACGGCGCCTGCTCCACCTGTTCCGGCCTGGGAACGACGAACTATTTCGACCCGGATCTCGTCGTACCGGATCTATCGAAGTCGATCCGCGAGGGGGCAATCGCACCATGGTCGAGAAAGGGGATGACCTCCCCGTACTACTTCGCCCTCCTGGAGGCCCTGGCAGAACACTACGGGTTTTCCCTCTATGAGTCCTTCTCGAGCCTTCCCCGGAAGATACAGAACGTGGTACTTTCCGGCTCCGGAGATGAGGAGATAAAGTTTTACTACGACGAGGGGAGGCGGAGGCATTTTTACTGGAGGCATTTCGAAGGGGTGATACCCTCCATCGAGAGGCGCTACCACGAGACGGATTCAGAGGCGGTGAGGGAGGAGCTGGAAAAATACATGCGCCAGGTGCCCTGTAGGGACTGCAACGGGGCACGCCTGAACAGGGATGCGCTGCAGGTTACCGTGGGTGGGAAAAACATACATGAAGTTACCCGCATGTCGGTCAAAGACGCGGGGGAGTTCTTCGCGTTCCTTCCCCTCTCCGAGAAGGAATATCAGATCGTTGAGCGTGTGCTGAAGGAGATCAAGTCACGCCTCGGCTTTTTGGAGAATGTGGGGCTCGAGTACCTGACGCTCAATCGCGCCTCATCGACCCTGTCGGGGGGAGAGGGGCAGCGGATACGGCTGGCCACCCAGATCGGATCCTCCCTGGTGGGGGTCATGTACATCCTCGATGAGCCGAGCATCGGTCTCCACCAGCGGGACAACCGACGGCTTCTGGGTACGCTGAGAAATTTGAGAGACCAGGGGAACACCGTCATCGTCGTCGAACACGACGAGGAGACGATCCGGAGCGCCGATTTCATCATCGACATGGGGCCGGGAGCGGGCGAGTCAGGCGGGGAGGTGGTGGTGTCGGGTTCTCTCGAAGATGTTTGCTCCGTTCCCGGTTCGATAACGGGAAAATATCTCTCCGGGGCGAAGACGATACCCTTTCCCGAGACCAGGAGGGGTAGCGACGGCAAGCACATCGGGCTTTCGGGGTGCAGGGGGAACAACCTGAAAAACATATCCGTCCGGATTCCCGCCGGCGTCATCACCTGCGTCACTGGCGTTTCCGGATCGGGTAAGTCGACCCTCGTGTTCGATACGCTGAGGCCCGCTGTGGCGCATGTGCTGACGGGGTCGAAGGACAAGCCGGCCCCCTTCGAGAAGCTCGAAGGCGTGGAGTACATCGATAAGGTTGTCAATATAGACCAGTCTCCCATCGGGAGGACGCCGCGATCGAATCCGGCCACCTACACGGGTGTCTTCACCTACATCAGAGAACTGTTCGCAATGCTCCCAGACTCCCGCGTGAGGGGGTACCGCCCGGGCAGGTTTTCCTTCAACGTGAAGGGTGGGAGATGCGAGGCATGTCGGGGAGAGGGGGTCATCAAGATAGAGATGCACTTCATGCCAGATGTCTACGTCAGCTGTGATGTGTGCAAGAGGCAACGCTTCAACCGGGAAACCTTGGAGGTAACCTACCGGGGGAAGAACATCGCCCACGTCCTGGACATGACGGTGGACCAGGCCTATGAATTTTTCCAGAACGTGCCGAGGATCAGGGGAAAACTACAGACGCTCAGGGATGTTGGCCTCGGGTACATAAAGCTCGGCCAGAGTGCAACGACTCTTTCAGGAGGCGAGGCCCAGAGGGTGAAGCTATCGAGGGAGCTTTCAAAGAGGGACACGGGGAAGACCCTCTACCTGCTCGACGAGCCGACCACGGGCCTTCACTTCGACGACATAAAGAAGCTGCTTCGGGTCCTGAACATGCTCTCGGAGAAGGGGAACACGGTTATCATTATCGAACACAATCTCGATGTGATAAAGTCGGCTGACTTCATCATCGACCTTGGTCCGGAGGGAGGTGACGAGGGAGGCTATGTCGTCGCCCAGGGCAAACCCGAGGATGTGGCACAGATGCGGGAGTCTTTTACCGGCCAGTACCTGAGGAAAGTGCTGAACAAGAGAAGGGCAAAAGTAGCCATAGGGAAATAAAACAGTTCAGTGTTCAGAGTCCATAGTTCAGAGGAAAAGCAGAAAACAGAAAACAATAAAATAAAAAGTATATGAACTGAGCTGAAGATGAGGTTGCAAATCCTAAATGCTAAATTCTAAATACGAAACAAATTTAAAATCCAAAGAACAGATGTTCGAAACAATAAAGCTATTGCTCAATGAGGTGTAAGTCTTCCCCCATTCTCTTCATTATTATTGGATTTTGTATTTTGGTCATTGGAATTTGTTGAGAATTTATGATTTCGTGCTTAGGATTTACCTCCACAACATGCGGGCCACTTTTATCAGGTGTGTCAGGTAATATCCGACCAACCATTCATCGTTGCGGTTTTGAACGGTGAACGAGAAACTTTTTGCTGCCATTTAACTCTGAACGCTGAACGCTGAACTCTGAACTCTGAACTCTGAACTGATTTTCAGTTGACCCGTTCTTTTTTTTGTGTTAAATACCCTACGTTTGTTGCCCGGGAAATTTTTGGGCCGGAGAGATTTCGAGGATCCCTTTGGGGAGCGAGAAGAAAAGATCACAGCTTTTTCGGGAAGTCGGAAAGTACGCTGCCCTCGGCCTCGAAATGGCCCTGTCGGTGATTATCGGTCTCGTGATAGGAGCTTTCCTCGACAAGAGGTTGAAAACAGGTCCATGGCTGACGCTGCTCTTTCTTGTCTTGGGCTTCGCGGCGGGGTTGAGAAGTCTCGTTCGGGCTGTTTTGAAATCGCAGAAGGAGATGAATAACGAGGAAAAATCGGGGAAAAACCCTTGAGCCAGGAAAGGGTCCCCAGAACGATCGAACTCCTGATTCTTTTCTCTGCGCTGACGGTTGTGGTCCTTTTTGTGCTCTTTGGAATGAGGGAGAAAGTTGCCGGGGCGGTGGCAGGCGGTCTCGTGGCCTACCTGAACTTTTTTTTCATCCGGGTCATGATCTTTCGGGCAGTCGGGCGCCGGGACAAAATCGGGTTTGCAATAGCCCTGTTATATGGTGTAAAATTCCTGGCGGTCGTCTTCATAGTCTATCTGATCGTTCGGAGCAAAAGGTTCGATATGGCAGGTTTCCTCGCCGGTTTTTCGAGCCTTTTTCTCGGCATCATCCTGGAAGGGATCAGAAGGGCCATATGGGAAGACAAACCACCGGAGGGGAGTGGATGAAAGGGAGAAAAACAGCTTTTTTTATCATCTGCCTGGCTATGCTGCCGGGGGTTGCCCATGCCGCAGGGGAGCACGGCTTTTCCTGGTTCAACCTGGTATCGATACCCGGCGTACCGAACTACATCATGGCCGCTGCCTGCGTGGCGCTTTTTATCCTCATCCTCTCATTGCTCGCCGTGGGGATCAAAAAGCCCGAGGACCTGGTCATTCCCGATGAGAAGTTTACCCTACGGAACCTGCTCGAACTCATCGTCATGTTTGTTTACAGCATCGGCAAGGACATCATCGGCGATGAGATGAAAAACTACATGCCACTGATAGCTACGGTTTTCATCTATATCCTGTTCATGAACCTTCTCGGCCTGGTTCCGGGATTTTTGCCTCCCACAGACAAGATGACCATTACCGTGGGGTGCGCCCTCGTCATATTTTTCGCCACCCACTACTACGGCGTGAAAGCCAACGGGATGAAATATTTCAAGCACTTTATCGGGCCCGTGTGGCCTCTGGCGCCGCTGATGATTCCCATCGAGATCATCAGTCACCTCGCCAGGCCCATGTCGCTCTCTCTCAGACTTTTCGGCAACATCACGGGAGACCATCTCGTCGTGGGAATATTTCTTGGCCTGATCCCGATTCTCGTGCCCTCGATTTTTTACGGCCTGGGACTGTTCGTATCGTTCATGCAGGCATTCATTTTCACCGTGCTGTCGATGATCTACATCGCCGGCGCGATAGAGCACGAAGAGGACCACTGATTGAAAGGGTTGGCGGGCCCTTTGAATAAAATACGTATCCCAGAAGGAGGGAAGTAGATGTCCAGAAAAGCTACACTTACAACACTCCTTGTACTGCTGATCGTGGCAGTCTCATCGGTTGCTTTTGGTGCGGAAGAGGGAGCAGCAGGAGCAGCGACGAGCGTGAAGGCATTCATAGCTATCGCTGCGGGTTTCGGTATAGCGATAGCGGCCTTTGGCGGGGCCCTCGGCCAGTCCAGAGCCATCGCGTCGGGACTCGAAGGTATCGCGAGAAATCCCTCTGCCCAGAACAAGATATTCATACCCATGATCGTCGGGCTGGCGCTGATCGAGTCTCTCGTAATTTATGCTCTCGTTATCGCTTTCATCCTCGTGGGGAAGCTTTAATCGAACAGGTTGGATGAAAAGATTGCTGGGCTGCCTGCCGGCAATCGATAATTAGCAGTTAGCAATTAGCAGTTAGAAGTTAGCAGATAGAAATATGGGTATAGAGTTGGAGATTATTTGACTCTCCTATGAGAAATAAAGTGGGAATTTCCATGGCCCAGTTCATGTTCATCAGTTTGGGACATAGGTGCTTCCCATTTTGTTTTTGTTTCGTATATAGGATATGTTAAGTCATCTTCAGCTCGGCACAGTTGAAATTCCTCCACACCTAACTTCTAACTACTAACTACTATTTTCCTACATTTTCTTCATTACTTTCTCTGCAGCTTTGATGGTTTTCTCGATATCCCTGTGGGTATGGGCTGCCGAGATAAACGCCGCTTCGAACTGCGACGGAGCGAGGTACACCCCTTCCTGGAGCATGCCGTGGAAATAGCGGCCGTAACGAGCCGTGTCGCAGCTCCGGGCAGTATCGTAGTCGACAACTTCCTTGGCCCCGGTAAAGAAGGCGGTGAACATGGAACCCACCCTGTTCACGGGGATGTTGATATTCAGTTTATCTGAGACCCTCGTTAAACCCTCTACGAGATAGGATGCCTTCTTTTCCAGCTCCCGGTAGAGGCTCCTCTTTGTCAGTGCTGTTAGCGTGGCTATCCCTGCAGTGACTGCGAGGGGGTTGCCCGACAGGGTGCCCGCCTGGTATACGGGACCCGTCGGAGAGATCTGATCCATAATCTCCTTCCTGCCCCCGAAGGCGCCCACGGGCAGTCCCCCGCCGATTATCTTGCCGAGCACGGTCAGATCGGGGGTAATACCGTAGAGCTGCTGCGCACCCCCGGGGGCTACCCGGAACCCCGACATGACCTCGTCGAAGATTAGGACGATCCCCTCCTTTGCAGTTACCTTTCTCAACCCTTCGAGAAATCCCGGTTTCGGAACGATGACCCCCATGTTTCCCGGTACGGGCTCGATGACGAGGCAAGCCACTTTACCCCTGTTCGCCCGGATAAGCGCCTTCACCGAGTCAAGATCGTTGAATCGCGCCGTGAGGGTCTCTCTGGCCAGCCCCTTCGGCACGCCGGGGCTGTCGGGAACGCCGAGGGTGGTGGCACCTGAACCGGCTTTGACGAGGAGGCTGTCGCCGTGGCCGTGGTAGCAACCGGCGAACTTTATGATGCGGTCACGCCCCGTGTATCCCCGGGCGAGCCGGATGGCGCTCATGGCGGCTTCGGTACCCGAGCTGACGAGTCGAACCCTGGCCATCGAGGGAAAGAATTTTTTTAACAGCTTTGCCAGGTCGATCTCGAGCTTCGTCGGCGCACCGAAGCTCGTTCCCCTCTTTGCCCTTTCACATATCTGCGCGATCACATTGGGCGGGGCGTGGCCGAGAATCATGGGGCCCCATGAACCGACGTAATCGATGAACTCATTTCCGTCCTCGTCGTACACCTTCGAGCCTTTTGCTTTCGTTATGAAAAGAGGGCTCCCTCCCACAGACTTGAAGGCCCGCACCGGCGAATTGACACCCCCGGGGATGTGCCTCCCTGCTTCTTGAAAGAGCCTCCTGGACACTCGTGTTTTCATCCTCTCCCTCCCTCTTTTTTTTCGATACGTTACCTGCTGCTCACTTGATGTGTCAACCTTTTCATCCTTTGACTTGACCCTGCGATGAAAAAAAGGGTATAAGGTTAACTCGTTGGTATCGCTGTGCGAAACGGTGATGCTTTTTTTCGTGTTTGCCCATTCGGGGTAAAAGGGAACGGGAACAACCCATAAACTTCTATTCTGGTAAAATAGCATGTATGGAATAGATTGCGGCAGTTTTGTTGCAAAGAGAATGTGACCCATGGGTCGTAAGGACAAGGAACTGATCGAATCGAAGTACGGAAGGCTGTGGTCAGGATCGGACACAATAACCGTGGGGGGAAAGCTCCTCGGACAAAAAGACGTGCTGAAGGCCATCGATCTTCCGGCTGGTGATATCGTAACCATAGACATGGTGGAAGTGGAGAAAGACCGGTTCGCCCTGCGCTACTATGACGGGGACGATCGGTGCGTGGTCGCCCTGGAGATGGACGCTGCGTTTCGAGTCCTTGAGGAGCACAGAGCTCATGTGGCAGAATGGCTGGAAGATACGTACCACGGCATTGGTAGGGAAGCGATCTCACCCTACGAGCTGGTGAGTTACCTCATGGACCTCTATGATGTGAAGGAACGGTAGGCCGCGGGAATGCTCCGAGGGGAAATGACTCTTTACGCCCCACCTTCTCCTGCGGACTACCTTGACCGTGAGGAAGAAAAAGGGTATAAAAGGGTACCCACGGAAATCAGTTTCCCCTTCATGAGGGAAAAATCCTTATTTCTCGGCTAGTAATGCGAAGCGGGGAGTTAAAAAGGGATAATCCGTCGATTGTTGTGCACAACTATTTATAAAACGCCATTTGCTAAAATGGCTGGAGGTTTTCGTGGGCGTTAAGGACAAGGAATTGATAGAGTCGAAATACGGCAAACTCTGGACGGGAAAGGATATGATAACCATCGGGGACAAAATCGTCACCAAGGAGGATGCCCTCAGGGCATTCGATATATTTGCGGACGCCGTGCCGATCGACCTGGTCGAGATGGGGGAGAACCGGTACGCTTTCCGGTATTACGACGGCGATGACCGGTGTGTGGGGGTACTCGAGTTCGACGAGAAATTTCACCTGCTAGGGGAGCACAGGGCCCACCTCGCCGACTTTCTCGAGGATGATTCCGAATATTATGATATGGGAATCAAGGCCTTCTATCCGGAGGAGATGGCGCGCTTCCTCAGGAAGAAGATCGAGGAGGATGAGGAGAAAGAGGGCGATGAGTGATCCGAAGTGTGTGAAGGCGAAAGAGAGGGCCTCGAGGGTTCAGTACACGGTGGAGGGGTTTTTCGCCGATGAAGGGGGCAGGAAGATACCGTTCTACGTGACGGTCCTTCCCCATCACGCATTTTACATGACCATTGCAAACAAGGGTGGAGGGAAGTTATCCGACCAATTTGTAAGGATTTTTGGAAAGCCGACGGAGGGTCCAACGGTAGTAAAGGGCGGCGCGTGCGGAGGAGAGGTGGGTGAAATCGCCCAGGAACTGGACGTCCATGACGCCATGATGTCCCTCGTCTGGGACGGCAATAGCTATGACAGGGGGCGTTTTATAGAAATCCTCAAAGAATTTTTAAAGAATGTATCTGAAATAGTGCTTTAAAATGGTTTATTTACGCTGGAAGGTGATCTGCTGGGACAAGGTGGAAAGGGGGAATTTTCTCATCTATGAAGGGGAAATCGTCGAGCTCGGCGCAAAAGAGAGGATCTCCTTTCACTTCACCATCAGAAGCGATATGATTGTCGCTGATATCCTGGCTGAGACAACGGGGGGGTATCGGTTTGTCGACTATTTAAAGGAGAAGTTCGGCGAGCCGGAGGATGAGCCCCTTTCGATTTTTCACGGCGAGTTCGGCGATGGAGTTTCGGCACTGCCTATATCGATCTGGTGGAGAGTGAGTCGGGACATTGCGATTCCCATCATTGATGACATTATGAAAGGAGAGGAGTAGTATCGATGGCAAGGAAAAAAGGTGAAAAAGAGAAAAAAGAGAAAAAAGAGGAAAATGAGATAAAGATCGAAGACTTAGGATTAGAAGAGAGAGTTCCCACCACCTACCGCTCTCTCGTATCGCAGAGGCTGAAGGATAGAGAAGGGAATATCATGGCGAAACTTTCGGAGCTGGATGATGGACAATTGCGGTTCACGGTGAGGATCTTCGCCGACTGCATGGAAGAGGCGGATATGGAGCGGTTCCTCGACGAATATTCGGAATATATGGTGGAAGAAAAGCTCCTCGATTTTGTGGGTGATTTCGTCCCGGAGTATACTTCTTATGCAATTTCCGAGCTCGAAGCGAGAAAGGAGAAGTCGGAAGGGTTCGAGCCGGAGCAGATTACCGGTGAGGAACTTCAGGAAATGGCGATAATTGAGAAGTGGCCGAAACTTGAGAAAAATCCTAAAGTTTTCTCGAACCTTCGCTTGAGAAGGGAGATCTCAAAGCTCGCCCTCCTCCTTCGGCCTTACATGCTCACCGACCCGGGGTGGAATGAGTCTCTCCTCGAATTTGCCATCTATTTTGATGTTCAGGAAAAGTTGAAAGGACTGAGCGATGAGGTGCTCCATACTGCCGTCAAGGAGATTGCACCGATAGTTTTGAAAGCCAGTAAGACGAAAGAAATAAAGGAAAAAGAAAAGATATTGAGGGAGATACGATCTTTCGTTTTAACCCTCGCGGAAATTGACGGAGACGTGGAAGAGCTTCTCGGCCCACCCATGGAGCGGTACCCGAGAGAGGCTCCGGAAGGGTGGGAACTGGCCGAATTCAGGCACAACCTTGAAAAATTGGGTCTGAAGGAAGTGCGGTTATCTGCCCTCGTTTACATAGAACTTCTGACGCTCCAGGAGATGAATGACCTTGCAGGGCCCTTTATGGAGAAATTCTCATCATTCTATGAGATAGATAAAAAAACCCTCATAGATTTTCTCTGCACGCTCGTTTCCGCCCTCGGCGACAGGGAGATTCTGAATTTTTACGAGAGGTACACGAAAGGCAAGATGATGGTTACCAGATCTTTCTCTCCCGAAACGTGGAATCTTCTGCCCCGAGAGAAGAAACTTCAGTTTTTACGGGAAGATAACGACGAGATGGATATCGCTTTGATGGGGAGGCATATCGCAAGAATATACTTGTCCGAGATGTACAGCACGCTGTACAACTACGATTTTCAAATAGGGCTGGTTCAGAATCCCGAATACATGAAAATACAGGGCGCTCTCGCAGGCGATATCGGTGGGGCTGAAGAGGCTAAAGGACTGCGGGAACTGAACGATGAGGTTACCGTTTCCATGCTCGATGTGGTGAACAGCAAGGATGATCTCAGGGAGAAGTTTTTATCTCTCAGGAAGCGTATCGCGTCGACTCTAGACCTTGAAATATGATAGAAAGTTTATTGAATTTTACTAATAAAAGAGGGAGGATAGGCGAATGAAGTGGGAATACAAGGATAAGATGGTGATTTTTCAGGAAACCCCTGAGGGCTTAACGAGCGACCTCTCCTGGCTCAACGAGGAGGGCGAAAACGGGTGGGAGGTGGTCGGCACCGTTCCCCTCATCGCTCCGAACAGGGACGGAATAGCCTATGGTACCGTAGGGACTCTGCTTTTGATGAAACGTCCGAAAAAAACCCGGGCCGCAAAAAAATAGGATGGCGTTAATTTTTTTCTTGACAACCTTCGGAAAAGGAAGATAGAATAAAACACGTTTCTAAAAAGTCCCATCCAAATATGAAGGCAACGAGGAGGGGGTGAAGGGTTTTACTCGACTATAACTGCCTAATTTTCGGGAGTTATAGATACTTTTTAGAGAATTCATTATGAAAGGGGGGATGCACGGGGATTCATCTCATTTTATCCAGAAGTTCTGCACGTTTGTAGTACGCAAGTCATCAAACAAGGAGGGGTAGAATGGCTTATCGTGAAAAAGGAAAAAGTCTACCGGAAATCAAAGTCCTAGATTGGCCAGCGACACCGCTACCGACCCCTGACGAAGTTTACGCCGGAGTGAGCGATGAGGCGAAAGCCTACAACCTCTGGCTGGAATCGGCGGTACGGCAGGAGTTCAATGCTGGCAAACCCGAGGCACTCCAGGGAATCAGGATCCTCGACTGCTCCCAGAAGAACATCATCGGGAACTGGTCCTCCTCTCTTTTTGCGGAGCTCGGCGCCGAAGTTATCATGGTGGAGCCGCCGACAGGCAACCCTCTGCGGAAGCTCACGCCCTTCGGCAGGGAAAACTACATGTTCGCCGACAAGGAGACGGGAGAGAAGATAGGGGCCAGGTTCCTCGCCGAGTGCAGGAACAAGCTGTCTATCACCCTGGATCTGGAGAAGAAAGAGGGAAGGGAACTGCTGAAACAGCTGGTGACACATGCCGACATCCTCATCGAGAACTACCCGCCGGGACAGTTCGATGAGTGGGGAATCGGCTACCGGCAGCTCTCGGAGATCAACCCCCGTCTCGTGTACTACTGGGTCGGGCAGAGGGGGCAGTGGGGCCCGCTCAAAGACAAACCCTGGATGATCGATCCTACCGCTCAGAACGCGATGGGCTTCACCCACGGAACGGGCGCCCCGAAGGAGATGGGAGGACAGCCGGTCCGATCGGGCTGGTGGATGGCCGAGCAGGTGGGCGGCACCTTCGGATCCATCGGTGTTATGGCTGCCCTCATAGCGCGAGATTCCTTCTACGGGAAAGGCCAGTTTGTGGAAGGGACAGGTGCGGAAGGCGTCATGAGGATCATCGACTACAACTGGGGCTGGTACGGCATGGACGGATCGGTCAGGCCACGATACGGAAACTGGGACCTCGCCATCAACATCTACGCAGTCAACCCCTGTGCCGACGGTCAGATCATGGTCGGCGGCGGCCACGATCGTCTCTGGTTCAGAATCTGGAGGACGGTGGGCAAGGAGAAACCCGAGCTCGAGGATCACATCGTGGAAGATCCAAAGCTCAAAATCGTCACCGACAGGCTGCCCCACTACATGCAGGTGAAGACTTACACCTGCCTGGTGGAGTGGATGAAGGACCACTCAAGGGACGTGTGCGAAAGGGCCCTCCAGGAGGAGGAGGTCGCATCAGGCGGCGTTTCCTTCTTCGACGAGGTCTGCGAGTTCCCGCACTACAAGTACCGTGGGCACGTAGAGATGATAGAAGACACCCTCTACGGGCATGTCCTCATCGGATCTTCGGCATTCATCGGAATGAATACTCCCGGGCGGGTCAAGACGATTGGAAGACCCACCGGCTACGACAACGATGACGTCTACAGAAGGCTGCTCGGGTTCAACAGAGAAACGTTTAAAAAGCTAAAGAAAGCGGGGGTGATCTGATGACGATACCAAAAGAACTCAAAGAAATGACCTTCGAAGACTTCTGCAGGACGGTCTTCGATCCCAGCAAACGGCACACGAAACCCCAGGTTCTCAAGGGGAAGGTCGCCATCTCCACCACCCAGTACATCCTCGGCCCGTCGAACGCCTCGTACCTTGCAGAGCTTGGAGCCTACACGATTAAGATCGAGCTGCCCAAGCGTGGCGAGCCGATGAGACACACCACCCCCTTCAACGAGCCGTTCCTGTATCCCCTTTCCCGGTGGATGCCGGATAAAGGGACAGGACTCGGGTTCTTCGGGGCCAACCACAATGAGTACTTCTTAGGCCTCGATTTCCACAAGCCAGAGGCCGTGGAGATCATGAAGATGATCGCCGCAAAAGCCGACACGGTGAGCGAGAACTACCGGGCGGGAACTTTCGACCGGTGGGGGATCGGCTTCCGGCAGCTGTCGGAAGTGAACCCCCGTCTCATCTACCAGTGGATGGGCGGCTTCGGCGGATGGGGTCCGGGAAGGAACCGTGCCTCGTACGATATTCTCGGACAGGCCCAGGGCGGCTGCTTCTCCGTCACCGGGCTGCAGGGCGAGAAGGGCGGTATGCCTTCGAAGCAGACCATCTGGGTCATGGACTACTGGGGAGGCGCGATGGGAGCATTCCAGATGCTGGCGAACATGTGGTGGCGAGACAACATCTCGAACCGTGGAAACTTCATGGAGTACTCCCAGGTCCATGGAGCGCAGCGGCACCTCTCCGACTGCATCGCCCTGTACGGACGGTACGGCCTCGTTTCCCAGAGGTGGGGGCAGTGGGACATCCTTCTCTGCGTCCACGGCAACATCAAGTGCGGTAAGTCCTCATACCCGAAATCGGACAACCCCCAGGAGCTGGAGGAAGGCTACATCCTCGTATCAGCTTACGAAGATGACGCATACAAAACCCTCTGCGGCATGATCGGTAAGCCCGATCTGGCGAAGAAGTTCCCCACACACAACGATCGTTTGCAGCCGGAAAATCAGTTCGAGATATACTCTGCCATCGAGGAGTGGGCTGCCGACAAGACCAAAGAGGAAGTTGCTGCTATTTGCGACAAGAACGGCATCAACAACCAGCCCGTGTGGAACTCCAAGGAAGTGTCGAACCAGGAGCACTTCAAGATGAGGGGAACCTGCGAGTGGATCGACGATCCCAACTTCGGGGATGTGCAGATCCAGTCGGCCGGTTATCTCATGTCCGATACGCCTCCGCGCACCAACTGGGCTTTCAAGCCCGTGGGAACAGACAACGAGGCCATCCTGGCCAAGTTCTGCGGATTGGGCGGCAGCGACGTCGCGAAGCTGTACGAGAATGAGGTCATTTAATAATAAGGATAAATAAAGGGGGTACAATATGAGTTTCTTCAAGACGACGTCATTGATCGTGGAGCACGACTGTGGGGTGAGAAATTACTTCGACCCCTTTACTTTCTGGAATTTCAAGGGAAAGGTAAAGTGCGCCGGATGCGATGCAGTGTTCTACTATGAGCTGAAAAACGGTGTACGGCAGAAGGGGCCGGATCCGGCCGATCCTCCACACGACGCTCTGCCTGGATATGCCGAGGATCAGGAGTGGGGAGCGATTACCGATCCTAAAAAGGTGAACGCACCTCCGAAGGCGAGAGCGGACTTCCAGGGGAAGCCCATTCCCATCACCAAGAGCGTCAGGGGTAAGAAGGTTTCAGGAGCTCCCTTAACCGTGGATGATCTTAAGGGGTCTACTCCGAAATTCCTTCTCGAAGATTGATACGCAGCGACTGAAAAAAACAAGGAGGTCGAATCGTGGCTAAAAAAGTTCCTGATTGTCAAAATTGCACGAACTTCAGCCCGGCCCTGGACCCGCAAATTTCAATAGCGTACATCGGTCAGTGCATGAAGATCGAGTATCCATTTGCCATCAATATTCCCAAAGATGGAATAGAAGGGGAGTGTGGCTACTACGAGAAGGCATAGTGCCGGTCTGAAGGAAGTTCAAACGTAACAATAGGCAAATCCACGACCGGGAATACCGGTCGTGGATTTTGCTGTTTTTGGGCAAAAATTAATAAAACGCTTTTTCAAAATCAAAAAACAAGGAGGATAGCGAGCCATGAAAGTTGATTTCTACTACAGCAGTGATGTAGAACCGGCCAAGCAGTACTTCTGCGACATACCCAAGACGCTGGAGCTTCTGGAGCAGTTGAAAGGGAAGGAGGGGTTCATCGTGACCGTAACGGACATGAAGACCTTCGAGGGGAACATCTTCCGGACATACAATGCCGCGTGCACCGGGCCTCCCGCACCGAAAAGGGGGGTATTTGGGACCAAAGGAGCTCTCGAGGAAGATTTCGGGACTACCGTTCCCACCCTTCTCGTCTTTAACAAGGACGATTCGCGGTATCCCGACGAGGTATTTCCCCGGATGGACAGGGAGCTGGGCAGGCTCATGCCCTGTGAGGAAGCGGCACAGAACCTCGTCACCAAGTAAGGAATTGAACCACAACTTCACGGGAGGAGGTAGCAATGGGAACGATACCGGAAAGTTATCTGCCGCCGAAGGAACTCTGGCCTGAAAGGCCGTATGAGCTTCCCGAGTACCGGGATGTCCCCCAGAACTTTAACGCCTGCGAGGAGCTCATCGATGCGAACGTAAAGGCGGGCAGGGGGGACAAAGTTGCGATTAAATTTATGGACCAGGAGATAACCTACTCTCAGTTCCTCTCCAGCATCTGCAGGGTGGCCAACGGGCTGAAAAAGCTCGGCATAGAGGAGAACGACAGGGTCTTTATGAGGATGCCCAACATCCCGCCGCTTCTTTACTGCAACTTTGCGGCACTGAGGATAGGCGCCGTTGCCCTGCCCACGTCGATACTGTTCGCCAGGTCTGAGATCGCCCACGTGGCCAATCTCTCGGAATCGAAAATCATAATCGTTTCCGCTATGTTTCTGGAAGAGGTGGAGAAGGCGAAAGATGATCTTCAGACCGTAGAGAACATCGTCGTCGTCGGTGGGGAAGAGGATGAGATTCGCAAGAAAGGGTTCATTCCCTTCCCGGATCTGATGAAGAACCCCGACACATGCGAAGTGGTTCCCAAAGACCGGATGGATGTCGGTCTCTTGCTCTTCACGTCAGGGACGACGGGCCTTCCCAAAGGGACGGTTCACTTCAACGAGGAGTTTCTCATCATCCCCGATGGGTTCGGGAAGCACTGCTGGGAGGTAAGCGAAAGCGACGTGATCGGCGGTCCGGCGCCGCTGGCGATGGCGGCCGGGTATTCCACAATCGGGACGATTCCCTTTCGTTTTGGCGCTGCCGTGTCGCTTATCCCGAGGTTCACGCCCGATGACCTTTTAAAGAACATTC
>CAYFXN010000012.1:0-38282 GCA_964347065.1 uncultured bacterium
AGCTTCCCTTCAGCGCCTCTTCAAAAACAGATGCGAGCGATTCCGGAGGATGGGCACCCGATATCAGGTACTTGTTGTTGATTATGAAACTCGGGACGCTGTTTATCCCGATGTGCCTGGCCATTCCCTCCTCCTCCTGAACTGCCAGGAGGCTTTCTCCCTCGTCAAGAAATGCCATTTTTTCCGCGTTGGTGAAGCCCGCATTTTCTGCTATGTCGAGTAATACCCCGCGATCCCCGATGTCTCTCGCCTCGCTGAAATAGGCCCGGAAGAGCGCCTCCACGACTTCGTCCTGAATCCCCTTCATCTTCGCCAGCCAGATCAGGCGATGGGCGTCACGGGTGTTCGGGGTTTTAGCGATGCGGTCGAAGGCAAAAATTATATCCTCCTCCGTCCCCGCGGAAGAAACGCGCTCATCGAGAGCTTTTAACCTCTCGCTGCCACCGAACTTTGCGGTGAGATAGGTGTTTCTGTCCATTCCTTCCCTCGGCATGTCGGGGTTCAGCTCGAAGGCTAGCCAGTTGACACGAGCGTCATACCCACCGTTGGGAAGACGAAGCGCTTTCTCAAGACGCCGTTTGCCGATAAAGCACCAGGGGCAGACCACATCGGAAAATATGTCAATCGTCATTACCATACCAATCACTCTTGTTTCCGAAAGACAAAATGTCTCCTAGTTCCGCTGCCAGACAATAAAGCTCTGGATTTATTTCATTAGATGTCACTCCCTCCTGCTTCGTTCCTTACGCTCGTCCCATCTCCCATTAATATTCAAACGGGAACCGGCGAACTGCTGATTGCGAACATGCAACAGGAACACGTTTCACAGTACAACTCGAGGCGCTCAACTATATGTGAGCACTTTCAGCCTGCTGTATTACAATACCAGTATCTTTCCTGGCAGGAAAGGAGCCATGCCGGCTGAGACGAGCACGGAAAAGAGAGGGAAACCCCATCTGAAAAAAATCCTTTTGGCGCTTCTTTCCCTCCTTTTCATCACCGCTTTCGCCTTCGCACTCTTCCTCTATTTTTTTGCCAGGAGCCCCTCTTTCCCACGGTTCATTGAGAAGACCCTTGCCAACAAGCTGAAGAAGGAGGTGACGATCGGGTCCGTTACGCTTACCGAGAAGCGTATCATCCTGATAGAAAACCTCGTGGTGTGGGAAAGAGGAAAATCGCAGCCGCTTTTCACCCTGCCCCATAGCGAAGTCATCGTCAGTCTCTTCGGGCTTTTGGGCGGCCGCATCGATTCCGTCAGGGTGAGAGAGCCGAAGCTGGTCATAAAAACCCATGAAGGAAAAACGCCGGCGAAAAAAAGACCGGGAAAACCACCCAGCCTCCCTCTGAAAAGAGGCGCCATCGAGGGCGGCGAAGTGGTCTACCTGACGGAAAAAGGCGAGGCTTTCCGGATTCAGGGTATAGATCTCCACCTGAAGGAGACAAAACGGGGCAGGAAAGCAAGGGTTCAGGGCAAAGCATTCATCCCCCTTCTCAACGCCCCCCTATCTCTTGACGCGGAGATCGACACGGACAAGCTCAATGTTGACAGCGGTTCGATAGATGTGGGGTCAATCAAGCTGGAGGGCTTTTCCGCAGCAGGTCGCCAGCCGTCTGGCTGGGGAAAAATGAGCGGCCTGCTCAGCTTGAAGGCAGACCTGTCGCGGCAAGGGAAAGAGGTGAACCTGAAGCTTACGGGCACGTTTAAGGACCTGATAGTCGAGGCGGGAGGGAAGGGTATCGCACCTATACGGATCGGCTCCGGTGATTACCGGGCCTTGCTGCAAGCAGTTGACGATAGCTCCCTGAGATGCGACGCCGAGATCATCCCCACCGATACCGCAACCAGTAGAGGCGTCTTCAGCAGGGCTGTTCTCGCAGCGGAATACGATTTCGGCACCGGAGAGCTGAAGGTTGAGAAGGCCGCCTTTTCATCAGACACCCTCGGCTCCCTCGCGGCAGAGGGCATTATCAAGAACGTCACGACAGGTGACGCTTCCTTCGTCATAGTCCTCTCTGCGGGAAATATTTCCCTCCCGGAGCTTCACAGGTATTACTCGCCGGCAGGCGTCCCCGAGGAAATCCTAAAATACAGGTGCACGGTTAACGGTCAGGCACGTCTCTTTGGATCCCCATCGGAAACCCTGAGCTGGGTGTCAGACCTGACCCTTACGAACCTGCTCATATCGTCGAAAAACCTGGTTATGGACCTGGGGGAGAAACCGGTAAAGGTGTCCTCGACGGGTTCGTACGAGGCGAATAAAGACCTTGTGAAGCTGACCAATCTAAGAACCAGCTCTTCCGTTTTGGGCAGTTGGCTCCTTCGCGGCAAACTTTCGATCCCCCCATCGGGGAGCCCAGAGGCCGACCTGACCCTCGAAGGAGAAAAGCTGGATCTCGGTGAGGTTATGAGCACCCTTTCGGGTAACGCGCTCAGCTGGGCTGACGGCACAAACGTTAAGGGAACGGGGGAAGGGAGCTTCACCATCGGTGGGACCATTTCCTCCCCCGCTATCAAGGGTTCGCTGCGCGTCACGGGGAAGAGCCTGAAAGGCCATATTGCGCAGGCTGGCCCCTTCGAAGCTGCGCTCCCGGTGGAGCTCACCGACGGTCGATTCACCGTCAGAGAGGGGTTCCTGATGGGGAAAAACGCAGCAGCCGCGATGAGCCGGGAAAATGGGACCCTCCTGAGCCTGGCCGGGTGGAACCTGGCGGTCCCTCTCCTCGTTTTCCGGGGAAATGTGGTTCGGGCAGAGGGCCTCGCCTTGAGAGCGGAATCGGCGGTGATAAAAATTGGGGAAAGGGAAGTGGCTGCCGAGAAAGGCGTGACGATTGCCGGAACCCTCGACGGAAGCCGGGAGGGGAAAAAGGTATCCCTCGAAAACTTCTCCCTGAGCGCGGGAGCGACAGAGCTCCTGTCGGGGAACCTGCTCCTTGATTTCGGAGACGACAAGACCGTTTCCGCCTCGGTAAAGGGGCGGGACATAGACCTGGCAACGGTCAAAGCCAGGTTCCCCCGGTTCTTTCCCGCTCTCCGGGGTATCAGCGCAAAGGGAAAGCTCACCGTCCAGACAGATGTCTCGGCGAAGCTCACCGGCGGTTCGCCGGACTCCGTTACCGGGGTTTTTCGCCTCAAGCTCGAGGGAGGAGGCTTTTCGAGCGAAGATGGCCAAACGATAGGAGAGGGAATTCTTATGAACGCCTCCCTGCGGTACGTCCTTTTCCTACCCGAAAACAGGGTTGCGTTCACGGCAAATGCAGATGCAGGGGGGTTCGAGCTCCTCTCGGGGAGGTTCTACGGCGACTTCACCGGGAAAAGTGTGACGCTCGCACTCGAAGGAGAATACCGGATAGAGGAGGACGTTCTCTCCCTCAGCAGGGCTGCGCTCAACCTCCCGGGCACCGGAACGCTCTCCCTGGCCGGCCGGGTGGCGGCCCTTGTAACGGCACCCCGCCTCGAGGCGGAGGTTCGCATCGAAAATCTGGCAAACAGCGAGGCATTCTCCCTCTTCATACGGGAAACCTACAAGGAGAGCTTTCCCCTCCTTTCCCGGATCGACGTGGGGGGCAGCACCGGCCTGTACCTGAGAGTTACGGGGTCTCGCGACACATTCACCGCTGAGGGAGATCTGAGGGTTACCGACGGGAAAGTGATTAACCGTAATGGGAAATGGTCTGCCGAGGGAATCCAGATAACGCTTCCCGTCTATCTCACCTATCCCGGGTTATCCCTCTATGGTTCCGGGCCCCGCCAGGGATCCGTCACGATCGGGCACCTCTCCTGGCTCGAGCAGGATATCGACGGCCTCGCTTTCACACCGGTCTTCTCGGATAATGCACTCGCTTTCGAAGATAACATCACCGTCCCCCTATTCGGGGGGAGCATCATCTTAAAGGACATCTCCTACAAAGATTTTCTCAACCCGAAGAGAAAGCTCCACCTTTCGATCGACCTCGTCTCCCTGGACCTTTCCCAGCTCAGCGATGCCCTCGAAATGCCCGTGTTTCGCGGGGGTATGTCGGGGACGATTCCGGAGGTCCGCCTCTCGGGAAGCAGCCTTGTAACCGAAGGAGAGGTGGTTATGAATCTATTCGGGGGAGAGATGCGGGTGAAGGAAATTTCCATAAGCGATGTCTTCAGCCCTGTAGCCGCGCTTAAATCCACGATTGAGATAAGGGAGATCGACCTGGGCAGGCTCACGGACAAGTTCGATTTCGGCCACATCTCGGGGGTCCTCCAGGGGTACGTCCGGGACCTGGTGGTCACGAGGGGCCAGCCGGAGAGTTTCGAGGCTCAAATAGAAACGGTGAAACGACGGGGGATCAGCCAGAAGATCAGCGTGGAGGCGCTCGAGAAGATCACCATCATCGGCACCGGGTCTTCCGCCACCGTGCTCGGAAGAGGTATCTACAGCCTGTTCAAGAAATACCGGTACCGAAAGATAGGGTTCAGAACATCCCTGAAAAATGACATCTTCCTGCTCATCGGTATTGAGAGGGAAGGCGATAAGGGGTATCTTGTGAGAGGGAGCATACTCCCCCCGAAGGTCAACGTCATCAACTACACCCAGGCCATTTCCTTCAGGGAGATGATGAAGAGGCTGAAACAGGTGGATTGGAAAGGAAAGGGGAAGGGGGCCGTAAAAAAATGAGCGCTTTCCCCCTCCCTGAGATGAGAATCAATAGCATCAGGGAGACCGGTCCCGCAGGCAGATTTTCCTATGCATGAATATTTATCGTAGTAAAAGCGACAAATAAAAGAGTGGTGAATCAATAACTGAGCCGGAGGTAGGAAACATGGCGAACACAGTGAAGAGGATGGCTTTTTTCCCCACGCTTTTCGCCCTTACGGTTGTTTTCTCCTGTGTGACGATAAACATCTATTTTCCCGCCGCTGCCGTGGAAAAAGCGGCGGACGAGATCGTCGAGGAGACCTGGGGGGAAAAGGGAACCAAACCGGAAACAAAGGAAGAAGAAAAGAAGGGCTTTTTCGACAACGGATCGAGATTTGTGGGTCTGACGATCGGTTTCAGGGAAGCGCACGCTCAGGAGGCGGATATCAACGTTACCACCCCTGCCATACGAACGCTCAAGGATTCTATCGGGGCCAGGGCGGACATTATAAAGCCCTTCATGGACAGAGGAAATGCCGGAATAACCAACGAAGGCCTCTTGACCGTCCGCTCCGTGGAGGGGTTGTCCCTGAAGGAAAAGGCCGATTTGAACAGGCTCATCGATGCGGAGAACAAGGACAGGGAAACGCTCTACCGGGAAATCGCCCAGGCAAATGGATTCGGACCCGACAGAATCCCCGACATCAAAGCCATTTTCGCGAAGAGCTGGATAAAAAATGCCCGAAGCGGCTGGTTGATCCAGAACCCCGACGGTGCGTGGGCGCAAAAGTAAGACCCTGATCAAAACGGAGCGCTCGGGATACTAAGGGTTCCGTGGACAAAGTTCAAAGTATCCCGTTTAAAATTAAAACATCGGTTTTCGTCTGTTCGGTTTCTCTGCGTTCGACTCCCTGATGTTCCGAGCTTCTGCGGTTCTGTTGTTCTGGTTTTCACCCTCATTCCGCACGCCGAATTTCGCATTGCCACCCTATCAGTTTCTTCTGCTTTCTTTGCATTACGGAGCATCGGATCCCCGGAGTTTCGGCTTTTCCTATTTTTTAAACCTCCCCGGCTTCTCAATTTCCCAACTTCCGGTTCTGCTCTTCTCTCAATCTCCTTGATCCTCAACCACATTTTTTCGCAAGATATTGAACCATTTTGCCTCCCCATTCATCTTAGAATCTAACGGATGAAAAAACAGTTTTGTTAGATTACAATACGGCGAAAAAATCTCAGTAATTTTAAGGGTTTTTCGTTGAAACTGCTGAAAAGGAGAAATTTTCAAGAATGAAAGACAGAATAACCAAAAAAGTTCAGTTTTACCGGGAAACACTCGAGCGGAACAAGAAAGAGGGAAACGCCCAGCCAACGATGACTCTGAACGTAGAGTCGGTGGAGTTGATGCTCGACTACATCGAGCAAACAGAGAAAGAGCAGGAACAGTATTTTGACATCCGCATGGAGGCAGTAAAGCTCCTGCCATCTATCGAAAGGTTCATAAACCAGGGTTTCAGTTACGATGCCATACACCGGACGGAAGAACTGCTCAACAGGATTATTGGCCATAAATGATGGCGTGCAAATATAACCGGACTTATTTATAAACCTTTGAATTATTTATCTTTTCTTCCTTCCTATGGCAAACAACGCTTGTTTAGTACAACCCGTGACCTTCGAACGACCGAGCATTCTAAATCCCACTTTTAATGAGAAATGAGCAGTTAGTAGTAAGAAGTTATGTATGAGAAATTTATTGTTTTCCTCTGAACTATGAACGCTGAACTCTGAACTGTTTTTCCCCCGCATTACGCACCCTGAATTCCGGATTACCCTCCCGGTTGTATTATTTGCTTCGTAGGTTCCTCTGGGCTCTTAACGATGAACTCTGAACTGTTTTTCCCCCTCAACTATCGCCTCCTTGGTGCCGAAATATAGTGTATGGGAAGGACCGCGATCCAGGAACCGTGATAGGGACAGAGAGCGCAATGTGACCTGTTTTCCCAGGGGATGGTGGCCGAATAGCAGTGATCCCTGATCCGGTATCCTGGCGTGAGGGTACAAAATGGCACGCTATAAAATCCATCGACTCAACTGGCGCCGGGGGTATGAGCGGTGAAAGCGCTTCGATTCATTTTCAAGGATTGGGTTTTCGGAATCCTGCTTACCCTGATCGTGCTGGGGGCATTTTCCCTTGAATTTTACCCCCTCCTCAGGCTGGACTATCTCGCCTATGACACCATGTCCCGGCTCAAGAAAAGGGAGCCAACCCGTGATGTGGTCATCGTCGCCATTGACGACGAAAGCATAGGGAGCATCGGAAGCTGGCCCTGGCCCCGGATGTACATAGCCGATGCGCTGGATCGCCTATCCTCGTATGGCCCGAAAGTAATTGGGGTCGATCTTTTCTTCGCTGAAAAAGAGCCAACCCCCGCCCTTGCCGAGGTGAGAAAAGTCACCGGTGGCCTCAAAGACGCGAAAAGCGGGGCGTTAAGGAAGGTATTTAGGTCTCTCAAAGAGACGGAAAAGAAGATCGACGGAGACAGGAGGCTCGTATCCTCGGTTAAGTCGTCGGGAAGAGTGATCCTCCCTCTTTTCTTTACCACCTCAGAACGGGGAGAAGAGGCCGCCAGCGTACCCGGGTTTCTTAAGAAAAATTCGGCCGTCATCGATAGCCCCCCCGCCAGTATCGCAACCGTCAAGGCCGACATTCTGTCTCTAAAAAATCCCCTCGCCACCATACTCAATGGAAAGCTCCAGGCCACCTTCGTGCAACACCCCTTCGAGGAACTCGCTTCAGCTGCCCGCGCTTTAGGCCATAGCAATCATGCTCCGGACGATGATGGCACGGTAAGGCGCGAACCCCTGCTCATCCGCTACCGGGACCGGGGGTATCCATCCCTCGCCCTCCAGGTAGCCCTCACCTATCTGAAAGAGGATATCAATTCAATTACAGGGTTAGAAGTTGCCGATGGCGCCTGGGGCCTTAGTATAGGGAAATTGAACATCCCCGCCGACAGCACGTACCGGATGCTCGCGAACTTCGCGGGAACAGATGACGTGCCGACCCTTTCCCTTTCCCATGTGATGGAGGGAAAGGTTCGGGGAAAAGAATTAAGGGGAAAGGCGGTCCTATTGGGGTACACGGGTGCCGGCGCAATGGTGCACGAAACACCCTCCGGAGAGTCCCTGACCGGTGTCGAGATGACGGCGAAAGTAGTTGACAACATCATCAGGGGAGATCAGGTGTTGCGCCCCGCATGGGGCTACGGAATCGAAGTTCTGGTAATCGCCTATTTCGGCATATTCGTCTCCTTCATACTGCCGCGGGTAGGACTCAAAGTGGGGGCGCTGTTGATCGTCCTGTCCCTTTTGCCCCCTTTCGTGGCCGCTGCATATCTTCTCATCACCTTCGGGTACTGGGTCATGCTCTTTTCCCCGGGGGTGCTCCTCCTCGCGGGTTACCTGTCTATCGTTTCCCGGGAGTACGTCTCGATCGGAAAGAAATCCTCCGCCGAGGCCGATACCATCGAGACCAACAAGATGCTCGGGCTTTCATTTCAAAACCAGGGGATGCTGGACCTGGCCCTCGAGAAGTTCATGAGGTGTCCCGTCAGGGACGAATCGGTGAAGGGGCTCCTGTACAATCTCGCCCTGGACTTCGAGCGCAAGAGGATGCACGCGAAAGCAAAAACCGTTTACGAGCACATTCTTACGACGGGAAGGTTCAAAGACGCGAAAAAAAGGGCAATCAATCTCGGCAAGGCAGAGGGAGCTGCTACCATTGGCGCAGACGCGTCGAGCAGGGGAACCACGGTTGTTAAAGGAGGTCTCGGGGAGAACCCCACGCTCGGGAGGTACGAGATTTTGCGGGAACTCGGGCGCGGATCGATGGGCATGGTGTTTCTGGGGCGCGACCCGAAGATTAACCGTGAGGTGGCGATAAAGACCCTCGTTTACGGGGATGTAGAGGAAGACCAGCTTGCCGAAGTGAAAAAGCGCTTCTTCCAGGAGGCAGAAGCGGCGGGCAGGCTCTCACATCCCAATATTATGACCATTTACGATGCCGGTGAGGAGCACGACATGGCCTACATGGCCATGGAGCTGCTCCAGGGAAGGGACCTTCGCGCCCACTGCACCCGGGGAAAACTTCTCCCGATCAAGGAAGTGATGCGCATCATGGCCGACGTGGCGGATGCGCTGGATTACGCACAACGAAACGGCGTCATCCACAGAGACATCAAGCCCGCCAACATCATGCTCCTGGGCGACGGCACGGTGAAGGTCACCGACTTCGGCATTGCCAGGATAGTCGAGTACTCGACGACCCACACGAAGATGATTCAGGGCACGCCGAGTTACATGTCGCCGGAGCAGGTTGGCGGAGAGAAGGTACAGGGACCTTCGGACCTCTTTTCCCTGGGCGCTGTCTTCTACGAGCTTCTCTCCGGGAAGAAGGCCTTTTCGGGCGAAGGGGTCTCCTCCATCATGTACAGCATCTCGAAAGGGGAGTACGTGCCCCTCTCGAAAGTAGCGAAGAAAATCCCCCGCCGCTTGGATTCAATCGTGAAAAAGCTCCTGGCGAAGGATGTAAGGAAAAGATACAAAAGGGGGGCAGACGTGGCAAAGGACATCAAGGTATTGATGGACGAAAAATTTTGAAAAAAGAGGCCTCCAGCAACGAGCAATTTCGAAGCAATGTTCAAAATTCTAATTGATTTTCTGCCCTCGACGGGTAAAGTGACGTGAAAAACAGCCACAGTCCTGCCGACGCCGGTCGGTGTGCATGCACAACCTACTGATAAATAAAAAGAATAAATTTTCATTCGTTGGAGCGTTCCCTGAAGATCACTCGATATCAAGTTTATTCTGAAACGAACCGAAATAGTTTAAAAAGAGGTACCCCCGCGAAGCGGGACAGATCACATCGGCTCAGGTTTTTTCCGGGCCCTTAACGAATGTCTTCGACAGAAACGACGATCCGCGGGGGAGACCCTTTCGATCGCGGGAGAAATGAGGTTGCCGGGTTTCATCAAAGATAATTTAGGCCACCTGCTGGGCAGAATAAGGGAAGGGCTCCGTCTGGCGCCTGTTCTGTTAAGGAAACCGGCTGTAATCTTCCATTGGCTTATGAGTGCACGGGCAGCCCAAGTAGCCCTCATTGTGCTTGGCCTCTCCGTTCCCACGGTCATGACGGGAGCCGTTGATGCCGCCCTCGAAAAGATGTATCCCCCCCGTTTCCACGAAGAAATCTTCGGCATGATGCAGAAGACCTATACGAACCCTCGCCTGAAAGACCGGCAAGAACTTGCGAGAGCTGTCCTCTGGGGAGGTTCGGGGAGCATCGTCTTCCTGCTTCTGCTTCTGCACATACCGGCCGCCTTGAAAAGCGCAGATGAACATGCGCGTGAGCTGGAACGGCGGGCCGATACGCTCTTTCCAACCGAACCCTCAAAGAGCATCCTCCTCTACAGGACGGCCTTGAATTTTGCCACGGACACCATGCACATAAACGCTCTCAAAGAGAAGATAAGCTCCTTCAATGAGAAAATCCGCAGGAAACCCTCCTTATCCGCGGCAATTGAGTATAGTTCTTCACCCGTGGAGGACAGCGCCAGTACCGTTGTCATCCCCTCCCCCGGGTGCCCCGACGAACCGAATGACCGTGACGTCAGCGGAGCCGGTTTCAGCCACCACGGCCCAAAAGACCGCTACCGGATAACAGGAACCCTTGGACAGGGAACGATGGGGGTCACTCACCGAGCTCGCGACATCGTCCTTGATCGGGACGTGGCCATCAAAGAGCTGTTACCCGACCTTGCCGCTGACGTCGAGGGCAACTCACGTTTCCGCCAGGAAGCAAAGGTTCTAGCCCAGCTGACCCATCCCGGAATTGTCCAGATCTACGATTTCATCGAGGAGGATGAACGTATCTGGATCGTTATGGAGCTGGTTCGCGGAGGGGAACTGACTGATCTCTTCAAGGAAAGAGGTTACCTCTCTGTCCCGGAAGCAGCCCGGCTCGGATTACAGATGGCCGAAGCCATGGGCTACGCCCATGCGCGCGGTGTGGTCCACCGGGACTTCAAACCCTCGAACGTTATGCTCACCGTGGGAGGTTCTCCCAAGATAACGGACTTCGGCCTTGCCATTTTTTCCCGGGCTGACAGCACGACAGCCACAGGCGAAGTCGTTGGCTCACCATACTACATGAGTCCCGAGCAGGCCGAAGGAAAAAGCGTGGACTCACGCTCGGACGTGTACTCGATGGGAGCCATGCTCTACCAGATGCTCACCGGGAAAGTCCCCTTCGACGGAAATAACGTGAGAAGCGTCCTCCACCAGCACGTAAGTAGCGAACCTCGTCCACCGCACCTGATTCGCACCGGTATTCCCGAGGAGCTGGGTTCCCTCATCATGGTGATGCTGGCAAAGGATCCCGATGAGCGCACGCAGGACATGACCGGCATCGGGAAAATTTTGAACAAATATGTCGTCCTACCGGCCACTCCGAAAACTTCAACGAGGTCCCGATGATAAACTTTTTGCCCCAGGCCGTTTTTTCATATGGCGACCATTTTGCAAGCTCAGTCAAATATAACGATAAAGGAGTTGAAACATGGCAAAACTTATCGTCACGTTGAAAGGCAAAACGATCAAGGAGATTCAGCTGAGCAGGGACGTGCCGATTACGATCGGCAGGGGCGAGTCGAATACCCTTCAACTGGAGAACAAGGCCGTTTCCCGCTATCATGCGAAAATTTTTAAACAGGGCTGGCCATTTTTCATCGAGGATCTAAAAAGCACGAACGGCACCTACCACAACGGCAACAGGATACGCTGGAAGGTGGCTTTAAACAACAAGGACAAAATCACGATCGGGAAACACACGTTGATATTCGAAGATAAAAAACTGGATTACGAAGACGATGAGAAACTGAAACACCTCAACCCGGAAGATACGCTCCGGATCCCCGACTGGGAGAAATAAAGCGCCACTTCTTAAGTTTTGCAGATAAACCGTGAACCTTGAACGTTGAACGAGTACGAGTGATTGCGTGTTTGTCTGTCCAGAGGCCAGAGTTCATCGTTCATAGTCCAGAGTCCATAGTCCAGAGTCCATAGTCCATCGTTCAGCGTCCGTAGTCCATCGTTCATCGTCCAGAGTCCATCGTTCATCGTCCAGAGGAAAACCGGCAAAAAATAGAGTAAAATAGAAATCTATGAAATTATCCGAAATCACCCAGTTTTTGAAAACCGATATATGGAGAATCCGGGAGAGAGACCTTTCCCGGCCGAAATGGTTTTTTGTGAGGATACTCCGGATCATCGTGCTGTCTCTTCGAGGCTTCACGGAAAACAGATCCCAGCTGCGGGCATCGTCACTGACTTTTTACTCACTCCTCTCGATCGTTCCTGTCGTTGCCATGATTTTCGGGATTGCAAAGGGCTTCGGTTTCGAGCGGGCACTCGAGAAGCAGCTGATTGAAAAACTTTCCGGGCAGGAAGAGGTTATCATGCGGGTCATCGGCTTCGCCCGGGCGCTGCTGGAGAACACGAAGGGCGGCCTCATCGCAGGCATCGGGGTACTTCTCCTGTTCTGGTCGATCATCAAGGTGCTCGGGAGCATCGAGAGCTCGTTCAACGAAATATGGGGAGTCAAAAAGCCACGGAGCTTCGGGAGGAAGATCAGCGATTACCTCTCCATCATGCTCATCTGCCCCGTGCTGTTCGTTCTATCGAGCGCCACGACGGTCGTCATAGCCAGCCAGGCCAAGCTCATCGTCAGCAAGATCAAGCTGTTGGGTCCGATTAGCCCTATCATATTCTTCTCGTTGAGGTTATTGCCCCTGTGCGTGATCGCCTTCCTCTTCACCTTCGTCTACGTCTTCATGCCCAACACGAAGGTAAATTTCCGATCGGGTTTGATCGCGGGGATAACAGCCGGGGCGCTCTATCAGATCTTCCAGATCGGCTATATCAAACTGCAGATCGGGGTTGCCAAATACAACGCGATCTACGGAAGTTTCGCCGCACTGCCCCTCTTCCTCATCTGGCTGCAGGTGAGCTGGATCATTATCCTCTCCGGCGGAGAGCTCTCCTTCGCCCATCAAAACGTCCACACTTACGAGTTCGAGCCCGATTGCCTCAAAGTGAGCAATTCTTTCAAGAAGCTACTGAGCCTGAGAGTCACCCACCTGCTGGTGAAGCACTTCTCGAACGGTGAAAAGCCCCTGGATGAGAACGCTATCTCCCGGGAACTCGAGATCCCCATTCGCCTCGTCCGCCAGTTACTCTATAACCTGGTAAATGCGGGGGTCGTTTCCCAGATTGTACTCAACGAAGGGGACACGGTTGCTTACCAGCCTGCCCTCAGCACCGATATTCTCACCGTTAAATTCGTGCTGGATGCACTTTCCGATTACGGGACCGACAGCATCCCCGTCGCCCGGACGGAGGAGATGAAGGAGCTCTCGGAGGTTCTGATAGCTTTCAACGACATTATCGAGGGGTCTCCGGCAAACAGGCGGCTGAAAGATATTTGATGTGCAGCGGGATATGATCTCCCAGATTTTTTCGGATGAGCGATGAAAAAGGACGAATCGAACAAGCCCGCGAAAAGGTCCGTTCTCGTAACCGGCGTCAGTTCCGGGCTGGGCCTGGCTCTCGCGAGAAAATACCTCTCAGCCGGATGGATCGTTTACGGGCTCAGCCGGAGAAAACCCCCCGATCCTGGCGAGGGTGCGCTTTTCCATCACGCCTCTGCCGACCTTGCCGAGCACGCGTCGATCCCGGAAGCCCTGGAGCGGCTGCTGCCCGAAAATGCCAAACTGGATCTCGCCCTTTTAAACGCCGGTACGGCAGGCAGGTTCGGAGACACAAAAGATACGCCCCTCGAACTCATAAAGAGCGTCATGGACGTGAACGTCTGGGCGAACAAGGTGATCCTGGATTTTCTCTGTTCGAGAAGAGTGCCCCCGTCTCAGGTGATAGCCATCTCCACGGGGGCATCCATCACGGGACACCGGGGATGGAACGCCTACTCGCTGTCGAAGGCCGCACTGAACATGCTGATGAGGCTCTACTCGAGAGAACTCCCGGTCACGCATTTCACCGCCCTTGCCCCCGGCCTCATCGACACCCCCATGCTGCAGGCCGTCATGTCCCTGCCGAGCGACGATACCTTCCCCACGATCGATCGCATGAAGAGCAAGCGGGGAACACCGGAACTGATGACACCCGACCAGGCAGCGGAAAGGCTTCTGAAAATAATCGATCGTCTTCCGGAAGAGGTGGAAAGCGGCTCATACGTAGATTCAAGACAGATGAGCTGAAATACCCGAATTCCTCATTCTTCATTTCTAATTAATAAACAGATATTTTGAGCAGCCGAGCATCCAAAGAGCCTGGGCTCCGGTAAACCAGAACTACAGAGAGCAGCAATATTGGAGTGAATGGTAATGCGGAACTTGGAATGCGGAGTGTGGAATAGAAAACCAGTTCAGAGTTCAGCGTCCTACGTTCAGAGGAAAACAATAAATTTATCATTCATAACTTCTAACTACTAACTGCTAATTTCTCGTTTCCCATGAAAAAACAGAAAGCAGAAAAACGGGGAAACAAGGAACTGATATCGGGAAACCGTTATCTATATTGAATTGGAAGGGAGGAGATCTGTCAGCTCGTCAACTTTTGCCGGGTTAAATGATATCCAGCTCCTTGGCCACCTGCAGCATGGCGAGAAACCTCTCGGCGTAGTCCAGGCTGTCCCAGTATTTTTCCTGCGCTTTCTCCGTTATCTCATCCATGTCCTCTTTCACATCATCGAACTCGTATTTCAATTCCGTTTTGTTCACGCGAAATACGGCATACACATTCAACGAACCATCATCCTTCCTCTCGAACTCAAAGCGAAAATCCTCGTCATCGTCCCGTAACAACTTATGCCTGTAGAGAGCTTCGACCAAAGCGTCTTGATGCCTTCCGCTCTTGCTGTGGGGTTTTAGAACCGCTTTCACCTTATAGTGATCCTTCTCCTCGGATATGTCATACTTATAGTCCTTCATGATCTACCTCCCCAATTTGTGGGCACTACACCAATTTTTATTTTTACGGAAAAAGGAATTATAATCCTCGATTGCCGGGAACACAATATTAATCTATCCGGTCCAGCAATTACATGCATTCTTTCCGGTGTGTTTTCGGGCAAGACCGCCTCCACGCAGCGGAGCCTCCAGCCATTCGCTGCTCGAAAATCTTTCCCGGCCACCGGAAACCACCGGCTAAGAATAAGTTTTTTTCATGCTATAGTGATTTTATAAATCCGAACAGCGAGGCAATGGGAAAGAAGTGAAACTCAGGGTAATACTCATCGTTTTGTCACTTCTGGCATTTCTCTCCGTGACAACAGCAGGGTACCTGTATTACTCATCCCTGGAGGAGACAGCGTATATAGAAGCGGAAAAGAAGGTTGCCCTGGAGGCTCTGCGGATTCAGGACACCCTCTCGTCGTACCTTTCCGAAAACCTGAAATCCGTGAAAGCCCTCGCCGGGCTAACGGAGATGCGTGAAGCCCTCGAGAACCCTGGCCCGGGCGCGCGAGACGAAGCCAATGCGATCCTCGATCACTTCACCGAAGCGCTTCAGGTGGACGTCTGTTACCTCATGGACCCTCAGGGCAACACCATCGCTTCCAGCAACCGTTTGGACCCCGACAGTTTCATAGGGGAGAACTTTTCATTTCGTCCTTATTTTGAGCTGGCCATACAGGGGAGCCCCGCCACCTACATGGCCCTGGGGATCACATCGAAGAAACGGGGCGTCTATTACAGCTACCCTGTTTTCGGCGATGGGGGGGATGCACCCATGGGGGTGGCCGTGATCAAATCCCCCGTGAGCCTGATAGAGGAGGAGTTCAAAAATGCATACGAGGGAACGGTCCTTCTCACGGACCCACACGGAATAACCTTCATCTCCAACAGGGAGGACTGGCTCTACCGCTCCCTCGTGAAGTTCTCCCCCGAAGAGGTGGAAAGGATCTCCGGGACGCAGCAATTCGGGAACGGCCCGTGGGACTGGATCGGCATGGATATCAGGGACGGAAACGTGGCGTTCGATGAATCGGGACAACAATTCATGATCTTCCAGATGGAGGTGGAGAACTTTCCCGGCTGGAATGTGATCTACCTCCGGGACATGAGAGATATTTTCGGGAAGTTTTCCGGTTCCCTGATACGGGTAACGGGTCCCATAATCCTGGCTCTCAGCTTTCTCGTGGGGCTCTCGGTATTCATCCTTTACCGAAAAGCGAGCCATGACATCGTGAGACGGAGAGAGGCAGAGGAAGCCCTCAGGAGAGCCGAAGAGGAGCTCAGACACTACACCAAGGACCTCGAGCGGCAGGTGAGGAAACGTACACGGGAGATCACGAGCATCCTCAGGTATACGCCTGCCGTAGTCTACATCAAAGACAGCAAAGGCCACTATACCTTCATCAATTCTCGCTACGAGGAGCTCTTCGGGGTTCGTAATGAAGACATCAGGGGAAAAATAGATGCCGACATATTCCCGGGCGAGTTTGCCGACCAGTTTGGCCAGAACGACCGGAAGGTCCTCACTGAGGGTAAACCCCTGCAGGTGGAGGAGCGTGTTCCGCAGATTGATGGCATTCACACTTACCTGTCCGTGAAGTTCCCTCTCTACGATGATAGAGGGGCCGCTCTCGGCGTGTGCGGTATTTCAACAGATATAACCGATATCAAGAGGGCCCAGGACCAGCTGAGGAGACTCTCGGACAGCATACTCGAGGGCCAGGAAAAGGAGCGCGCCGCCGTCTCCCGGGAGCTCCACGACGAGCTCGGCCAGGTGCTCACCGCCCTCCGAATGGATTCGGTATGGCTCAGGGAACAGCTAGAAGGTGCTGACCTGGCCGCTTCGGAGAGGGCAGGGGCGATGTGCGAGCTCATCGACAGGGCCATCGACGAGGTGAGGAGCATGGCAACCCGTCTCCGCCCGGGGATCCTGGACGACCTGGGCCTCATCGATGCCCTCGACTGGTACACCACAGACTTCGAAAGGCGAACGAACATCACCTGTAATTTTCATCATCAGCATCTTCCCGAGGTGAGCGAATCGGTGTCGACAGCGGCGTACCGGATTGCCCAGGAGACGCTCACAAACGTGGCACGACACGCAAGCGCTTCCCGGGTAACCGTCACCCTCGGATCCAGGGACGGGGCACTGACGCTGTCGGTAGAGGACAACGGCCACGGTTTCGACACCCGGGTGCTAGATGAGACGGAGGGTCTCGGCGCGGCAGGGATGCGCGAGCGCGCAAACCTGGTGGACGGGAGATTGGAAATAATCTCCAGACCCGGTGAGGGGACGCATGTAACCTTTACCGCACCCCTTCGGGGAAAAAGCGAGGTTTCCCATTGATCAGGATTCTCCTGGCAGACGATCACAGCATCGTTCGGTCAGGCCTTCGCCGCCTCATCGAAGGGGCGGGGGACATGACGGTTGTGGCAGAGGCGGAAGACGGCCGGGAGGCCATCGACAAGGCCCATGAAGCCACTCCCGACGTTGCAGTCATCGACATCTCCATGCCCGGCATAGACGGCCTGGAAGTTATCAGCCAGCTCCTTGCCCACTTCCCGAAACTTCCCATTCTCGTCCTCACCATGCACGAAGAAGATCAGTACGTGGTGCGAGCGATCGGTGCAGGAGCCCGGGGATACATCACCAAACGTTCGGCGGCCGAACAGCTCATCAAGGCGATCCGGAAGGTTTACGCCGGCGGGCGCTACATAAGCGATTCGGCGGCCGAATCTCTGGCCGTTCACCTTGCCAGAGGAAAAGGTACCCGCTCTCCCCTGGATATGCTGTCGAACCGCGAAGTTCAGGTTCTCAGGCGGCTGGCGCTTGGCCACAGCAACCGCGAGATAGCAGAAGATTTCTGCATCAGCGTGAAGACCGTGGACACCTACCGCTCACGGTTGCTGAAGAAGCTCAACCTGAGGAACAACGCGGAACTGGCGCGTTTCGCCATACAGAACCGCCTCATCGAGCCGTAATCCCGAATTGGCCGCTCAGCCTGTAAGAAATCTTCCGACAGAACAATCAGAATCCTCCCGATTTTCAGCTTTCGCTTCCCGTCGTACCATGCTATCAAGCCTTACCATTTTCCGGGGGACAGGGAGAAAAACTTTTTTCCACAGCCCTTCAGAAGAGAGACCATTTTCAGGTGAGGCCGAGGGGATTTTCACCTTTCCATAGTTCATCCGGTGTACCGGACCCAAGAGGGGGGACATGAAAGACCATAAAATCAGAACAATCGTTTTATTCGCACTGGTTTTGCTCCTTGTCTGCACTCATTCCGTTTCCAACGGCGTTTTCGCCGAAGCGGAAAAAGGTAATTCCCCTGCGGTGGAAAACAAGGCGCCCATCGCCGTCGGAATCCCCCACTACAAGAAGTTTCCCTTCGCTGAAATGATGAAGACATCTTTCGAGATGGCCCTCGGCGTCATCAACAGCACGGGAGGGATAAAGGGGCGCCCGATCAAACTCGTCTACGCAGATGACGGGGGGAAGCCAGACACGGGGGAAAAGGCCGTGAAAGATCTGGTGAAAAAAGAGGGTGTCGTCATGCTGGTGGGAGGGTACAGCAGCAGCAACACGGTGTACATGGCAGGCATGGCCGAGAAACTCGACACGCCATTTCTCATAACCACCGCAGCTGACGACAGGATTACCCAGAGAAAGTGGAAAAACATTTACCGGCTCAATCCCCCGGCGAGCGGTTACACCCAGGGTCTCGAAAATTTCTTCCTGCAAAAGGTCCAGCCGAAATCGATGGCAATCGTGTACGAGAACAGCCCGTACGGCACGAGTGGAGCTCTGCGGATGATGTGGTTCTGCCGGGAGCAGGGGATCGAGATCACAAAGATCATCCCCTATCACCGGGAGAGAATCAAAGAGGAGTATTACGAACGCATACTGAAACCCTTGAAGGATGAGCCTCCCGACGTAATATACATGGTCTCCTATTTGAAGGACGCCGTTGCCCTGGTTAAGGTTATCCGGAAAATGGACATCCCGTCTTTGCTCTGCGGCGGAGCCGGGGGGTTCACCCACCCGAAGTTCATCACCGATGCCGGGGAAGCCGGCGACCGGGTGCTGACGGCGACGCTCTGGTTTCAGGAAATTCCCTATTCCGGAATTGAAGAGTACTATAACGCCTACCTTACGCGGGCAGGAACGGACCCGGACTATCACGGTGCCGAAGCTTACTCGGCTCTTCTGGTTGCGGCCGATGCCCTGAGACGGGCCGAAGACATGAGTCCCGGAGGTATAAGAGCCGCACTGGACAAAACGGACATCACCACCCCCTTCGGTCCCGTTCGTTTTTTATCGTACGAAAAATTCGAGAGGCAGAACAGCCTGCCCACACAGGTTTTGCAGGTTGTCAACGGACAGTTCCACTGTGTCTGGCCCGAAAAACTGGCAACGTCAGATTTTGCCCCTCCGGCCTACTGGAGGGCATCTGAGAGGAGATAAACGGCTCAACCATAAAAAGGAGGTAGAATCATGAAGAAGTATCTATCCATCGCAACAGCGATCATCGTTACCCTGCTTTTCACCTTTACCTTCACCGGTGAATCCTTCGGGAAGGTATTCCGGTTCTCCGGGGGGCCATCAGGCGGGACCTTCCAGTACTACGCCAGCGCGGTTTCGACCCTGGCCAAGAAGCACAAAATCGGTAACGTGCTGGCCAGTTCATCGGGCGGCTCCATCGAAAATATCCGGCTCTGCGACGCCGGGAAAGCGAACTTCGCCGTGGCGTATTCCGGACACGTGTTTCAAGCGAGAAACGGGATGATGAAGGGCGACGCCAAAAAATACGAAAATGTCATGGCAGTTGCCTATTTCTATGGCGCTCCCGCCCAGCTCGTGGTCCGGGCAGATGCGGGCATCACGAGCGCGAGACAGCTCGAAGGTAAGCGGGTCGGCGTGGGCAACGCCGGATCGGGCGCGGCCGCAAACGCCGAACTCTTCTTCTCGGAGCTGGGACTCTGGGACAAGATCGACAGAAACTTTCTCGGATACCGACAGGCGGCAGATGCCTTCAAAAACAACCAGCTCGACGCCTTCTGGGTCTTCGTCGGTTTCCCCAATGCCTCGGTGATCGAGGCGGCGCTGCAGACCGACATCAGCCTGGTGAACGTGTTCAACGATGCCGCGTCGGTCGGTATGGTAAAGAAGTATCCTTATTTTGCAAAGGTTATTATTCCCGCAGGGACGTACAAGGGCGTTGACAAAGAAACGGTCACATTCCAGGACTCGTCAATTATGGTGGCCCATAAGGACGTGGACGCAGATACCGTTTACAATCTGCTGAAGGCATTGTTCAGCAAGGAGGGCCTCGAGTACATGGTAAGCGTCCACAAGTCGGCCAAGGCGATGAGCGTGGAGAACGGGACCAAGGGAATCGTCACCCCCCTCCATCCGGGCGCGGAAAAATTCTGGAAGGAGGTGGGCGTCCTCAAATAAGGAGGCTCTTTTTAACGTGTTGATACTCCGGCCGGATAGGCCGTGAAAAAGGAGAGGTGAATCCGTGTACGATAAATTGAATAAATACGAGAAGGTCGTCTTCGATTTCCTGTCGGTCGCCCTGCTTCTTTTTTACTCCTATTCGGCCGTTTGGAAACCGGCCGCCACCCAGTACCACCGGGGGGTCTACTGTTTCATAACGTACATCCTCGTGTTTCTTCTCTACAAATCGAAGCACAAGGCGATGAGAGCCCTCGACTACACCCTCCTGCTCCTCTCTATCGTAACAATTGGTTACTGGATGTTTAACTTCGAGGCCTTAAACTACCGCTCCGGGGCTGAAACCATGACCGACCAGATCATTGCCGTGGTTGGGGTCCTCGTCGGAATAGAGCTGGCCCGGCGGGTCGTGGGGGTTGCATTCGTAATCATCGGCTCCCTGTTGATGGCATACGGTATTTTCGGGCCCTACATGCCGGAGCTCTTCGCCCACCCCGGCGACACGTTCCTGGGATTGTGCACCACCATCTTCTACAAGAGCGACGGGATCTTCGGCATCATGGCCAACGTGCTCGCCACCTACGTGCTCCTCTTCGTTCTCTTCGGTGCCTTTCTGGAAAAATGTGGAGCACAACGCTTCTTTATAGATTTTCCCATGGCCGCAGTCGGCCACCGGGTAGGCGGCCCGGGGAAGGTATCGGTCGTAGCGAGCGCTCTTTTCGGTTCCATCTCCGGAAGCGCCATCGCCAACACAGTCTCAACCGGAACGTTTACGATCCCACTGATGAAAAAGGCGGGGTTCAAGCCCCACGTGGCGGGAGGAATAGAGCCGGCCGCCTCCATCGCGGGGATGTTCATGCCTCCCATTATGGGTGCCGGGGGTTTTATCATGGCCGAGCTCACCGGGACTCCCTACTCCCGGATCATGATGGTCGCCATCTTCCCCGCCATCATGTACGTCTTCAGCGTATATATGATGGTCCACTTCGAGGCCAAGATCCACAACATAAAGGGTGAGAAGAGCGAGCACAGCGCTATGGAGGTTCTGAAAGCGGAGTGGTACTACATCCTGCCGCTGGTGGTCATCACCGTGCTCATGCTCATCGGTTATTCGGCCGGTTTCTCCGCCGTCTCCGGTATCGCCTCATGTATCGTCGTGAGCATGTGGAACAAGGAGACTCGCATGGGACCGAAAAAGATGCTGGAAGCGGCACGGGAAGGCGCGGTGAGCAGCCTGAAGATCGGTGCCGTCGTCGGTGTGATCGGCATCATCATTGCCGTTTTGACATTTTCCGGCCTTATCCTCACCTTCGCCGATATCGTCATTCAACTTGCCGCCGGTAAACTCTGGTTAACCATATTTTTCGTTGCCCTCGCCTCACTGATTCTCGGCATGGGCGTTCCCGTCACCGCCGCCTACCTGATTACCGCCGTGGTTGCCGTCCCGGCACTGACCCACCTGGGGGTGAACGAGATCGCCGCACACATGATCGTCTACTGGCTCTCCCAGGACTCCAACATCACGCCGCCGGTCTGCATCGCCGCCTTCGCGGGAGCCACCATCGCGGAAGCAAACATGTGGAGGACCGCCTTCGCATCCTTCAAGTTCGCCAAGTTCCTCTACCTGGGGCCGTTCCTCTTCGGGTACGTGCCCGGCTTCACCCTGCAGGGGGACACCACGGACATCGTGAAGGTCTTCGTCCTGGTGGTCATCGGGACCTATCTCTACTCCTACCTGATGAGCTTCCACTGGCTGTATGCGCTGACGGGGAAGCTCAAGAAGACGCAGGAAGCGTAAATTCAGTCCAGCGTCCAGAGTTCAGAGTCCAGAGAAAAAACTTTAAACCCGAGTTTCGATACTCGGGTTTTAAAAAAACAGGCTCAAAGTGTCTCGTTTCCCGTTCACGGTTTCCCGATGTTCGATTGCTCGAACCGAGCGTTCCCGTATTAGCAGTTAGTAGTTAGTAGTTAGAAATGAGGAATTATCTGTTTTCCTTTGGACTATGAACGCCAGACCCTGGACTGCTTTTCTATTCCGAATTTCGCATTACTTCCCTGACAGTTTGGCTGCTTTCTGCTCTCTGTTGCTCTGCTTTCAGGTTTTCCCCTGGACTATGAACGCTGGACTATGAACTCTGAACTGTTGACTGGTTGCCGATTGGTGCTACATGAAGCCCCCGAGAGTCACGATTAACCCCACCATGACCAGCAGGGCTGCCAGAACGAGCTTGATGTGGTAGACGTAGCAGGTATATCTGGTTCCCCCCACTCTCATCGAGTTGAGCTCTACGTATGGGACCGGAGCCCGGCGGTACCATCCCGTGACATCCACTTCGGCATCACGCAACTTTTTCCCCCGCAAAAGGCCGAAGAAGAACTCCCAGATTTTCGATGGCTGGCGGTAGTCGAGAAATATGATACCGCTTCTGTCCTGCATCACGAAGTCTTCGGACCAGATCAGCCCCGGAACGCCGCGCCCGATCACGACCCCTTTGAGTGAGCAGGGCACGGGACGGACGGCCGATACCTTGACCTTTTTCAGGAGTTCCGAGACCTCTGTCGCCGGGAAACCCTTCCGCGGATAGGAAAAGGGCATCTTTATGAACAGCCCCAGCCCGGCCCCCGCAAGCGCAGCTCCATAGAGCCAGAATTTTCCGGTGAGCCATCCCGCGAGAATCAAGAAGAGGGGAACGAGGACGGGCAGGGAGTACATGGAAAAATCGACGAGGAACTCGTCCCAGTAGCTCTCTGGCTTTTTCAGGTTGAATATGACGAGGGGCTCCTGGCCGAGGGATGACGCCTGCTCTCCCAGGTGGGTGAGCCTTTTCGCCGTCAGGGGGTGGGTCGAGTTAAGCTCGTAGAACATCGCCCAGGGGTTCCAGAGGTCCCACCGCATTGCCCCGAGCAGGGTCTTACGGTCGATCCCCCCGCCGGAAGGATTACCGACGGACCTGTTGCTGCCGGATGAAACAACGGCGAGAGACCGCGCGACCTTGGGGTCGAATATCCCGAAGGCCCCGATCGCCTCCAGGTTGAATTTCCGCTCTTTTTCCTTCCCGCCCTTCTCTCCCTTCTCCTGGCCCGCTAGACCATAAGCGATCTTGACCAGCGCCTGCGCAAGATCGTTCGGCCGGCCCGTCACCTGCCCGGCAAAGCGGTCGGCGTAATACTCCCGCGTCCGGGAAAACCAGAGGACGATGTATTCAGAAACGAGATAGAGGATGTAGGCCCCAATCGCTGCGGCGAGTTGATAGGGCGACCCGCCCTTCTCATCGTTCTTCTTCGATTTCGCACCAATGAGGGTGCGGTACACGTAGTAGAGGATCAGGGGAACGAGCTGGGCGACCGTCATGAGGACCATGTCCCAGTGTTTGGCGTGGCCGATCTCGTGTGCCACCACCGCCTCGATCTCCCCCTCACCGAGAAGGTCCAGGATGCCCCGGGTGACTACGACGCGAGCGTTTCCCGGCGTGTGCCCGTAGGTGAAGGCGTTGGGCGAGCCGTCCTCGATGATCCCGAAGCGGGGTACTTTCATGCCTGACTCCTGGCAAACCTTCAAAATGAACCTGCTCAGATGGTTCGGTAGCTCATTCGGCCTGACCCAGTGCATGGAGTAGAACCATTTGAGCGTCATGTCCATCAGGAAGGGAGAGACCAGAAACTGTAATATGGCGAAGGCAACCCCGATGATCAGGGCAAGGTGCGGCGCAAGGCCGAGAAACTCCACGGCGGAGATGAGCACCAGGGTGACGAGGGCGTAGAGAAAAAAGAGTGTTGCCCCCGATCGCAGGTAGAGGTTGGGCAGAGGCTTCAGGGGACCGCCGGTCGTGATGGAAACCTCCTCGAGGGCCTCATCCGCCGGATCGTAGCTTTCATCAGGTGCTTCATCCTCCGGGGATTCTTCACCCGGCTCATCGAACCGGATCGACAAAAGCGGCCCATCGCCGCTTGCGAGCTTCTCCATCTCCCTGCCGCCGAGCCAGAGTCCTCCCGTCTTCGGGCAGATGTTCATCACGACTTTCTCCTGAACGAGAGGAAATCCCATGAGCGGCTCGTTTGTCACCGGGCTCAAGCGATCGCTTTCCCGGGCATTTTCCCTGGCCTGCTCCATGGCGAGGGTGAACTCACTTGCGCTCCTGGCAAAGTGAAAGATCGTCCCCTGGTCGAACCAGGCACCCCCGCAGGACTTACACCCTTCCACCCTGACCCCCTGCAGGGTCATGCGGGACTCGAAGGTTTCCGTTCCACAGTCGGGACACTTCAACATGGCTGTTCCCTCAACTTTAGAAATACCCGAAACACAACGGGTTTAACTGTTTTATCGGCAATATGTAGGGAAAAGTTAAAGGGGACAACGTCACAGCAAAAGAGGAAAGTTTCGGAGGATAAGGGGCCCGGCGTGGGGAAAAAACAGCGGTGGTATAATAAGTATACAGGAGAAGAATCATGAAACGTTTCTCAATGGGACCTAAATAGGCCGGGATCGAAAAACCCGCGAATTTTTCCCCGGCCCGAACAGGAGGTAATGCACCATGACCGACAAGAGAGAAGAATACAGGAAAAAATTGGAAGCGCAGCTAACGGAGCTGAACGCGAAGATCGAGCTTTTGAAGGCGAAAGCGGAGAAAAAAGGAGCAGAGGCGGGGATCGAGATCAACAAGAAGCTCGAAACGCTCAAAGAGAAAAGGGACTCGGCACGAAAAAGGGCGGAAGAACTGCGAAAATCGAGCGATGAGACATGGGACAGCCTCAAAGGCGGCTTGGACAAAGCCGTCTCTGACCTGAAAAAATCGGTAGAAGAGGCTATCGCCAGGTTCAAAAAGTGACCGTTCGATGCAATAACACCTGAGTTGAAACCAGTACGGTAAAATAGCCGCAACGAATCGGGAAACCTGTGAGGATTCATGAGCATGCTGCGCGAAACCACCGCGAAATCGATCATGACGCGGTCACAAATCCCGGGGGTTGACTACTGCATCAACCCCTACACGGGCTGTGCCCACGCCTGCAGGTACTGCTACGCCGATTTCATGAAGCGGTTTACCGGCCACACGGGGAGGTGGGGAAGTTTCGTCGACGCGAAGGTGAACGCCCCTCCCCTTCTGGAGAAGGAGGTCAGGAGAAAAAAAGGGGGAACCGTGATGATCAGCTCGGTAACAGACCCGTACCAGCCCGTTGAAAAGAAATACCGGCTGACCCGGCGCTGTCTCGAAGTTCTCGCCCCGCACCGCTTTTCCGTGAGCATCCTCACGAAGTCCCCCCTTGTTCTTCGGGACATGGACCTCTTCGAAAGGTTCAGTGACATCGAGGTGGGAATCACCATCACCACCGATGACGACGGGATGAGGAAACGGTTCGAACCCGGGGCCCCTCCCATCCAGGAGCGAATCAACGCTTTGAAAAAACTATACGCAGCCGGGGTGAGCACCTACGCGTTCATCGGGCCGATTCTCCCGATGAATCCCGAGCGCCTGGCGAAGAAGATAGCCCCCCACGTGGACAGCGTCCTCATCGATAGGATGAACTATGTCCCAAAGACCCTGCAGGTATACCGGTCCATGAAGCTGACCTCCTGGCTCGACGACGATGTCACGGAAGATGTCATGGAACGGTTGATCAAGGGCCTCGATGGGATACCCGCCACCCTTTGCTGAAAAACCCCGCCCACCATTCGCTCCTAGCAACCCTTCAGCTGGAAAATCATCCGTTCATTCACGAGCAATAGGAAATGAGCAGTTAGCAGTTAGAAATTAGGAATGAGAAATAAATAGCGTAAACTAATCCACAAATATCTTTCATGATGGAGGCGATTGTAGTAATTTAAATAATATCCACTATATTGCTTGTTTGCGTTACCCCCCTTAACTCGAAAGGAGGTCATGCCGCATGAAAAATCAGAGCAGGAGAGAGTTTTTAAAGACGATGGGTGCAGGCGCAGGCGTTCTCGTGTGCGGTGCGCTCGGGGCGGGAGAAGCCATGGCCGCGGAAAAAACGGCGCAGAAAATGTCCAAGATCAAGGACAAGATCAAGATCGGCCACATCGCCATCTTTTCCGGCGCATACGGGACCTACGGTGAGCTTCAGCAGAGGGGTTCGAAACTCGCCGAGGAGGAGATCAAAAAGGCCGGCGGGATAATGGGAGCCGACGTGGAGGTGATTTACGGCGACTCAAAAGGAAAAGCGGACGAGGCGATCAAGCAGGCGAGGAGGCTCGTCGAGTCGGAGGGAGTCGATTTTCTGATCGGCATCGACTCGAGCGGTGTGGTCCTGGGAATCTCCGACGTCATGCCGGAGCTGAAACGGCTCCTTTTCGTCACCCACGCTGCAACACACAAGCTCACGGAGGAAAAGGTCTACAAGGAAGGAAACCGGAACGTCTTCCGCCTCGCCGCAAACGTTTACCAGGATGGGATCATGGCGGCCATAGTGGCGACCCACATGCCGGCCAAGCGGTGGGCCTGCATCCACCCTGACTACGCCTACGGTTACGATTCCTGGGACCTCTTCAAGAAGTCGCTGAAAAAGTTACGTCCCGACGTGGAGTTTGTGGGAGAGGCGTGGGCCAAGTCGGGAACCACCGACTTCAAGCCCTTCATCTCCTCGATTCTGGATAAGAAGCCCGAGGGGATCCACTCGGTGCAGTGGGGGCCGTCGCTTATCACCTTCGTCCGCCAGGCCATCGAAATGGGTCTCTTCGACGCCGTGAAGTACAAGGGCGGTTACGCCTTCGTCAACCCGATGGGCTCCTCCATCGACGTGATGGAGGCCCTGGCGAAGGAGTATCCCGAGGGAGCATGGATATCGGGAAGGTATATCTGGTCCTACCCGCCAACTCCGATAAACAGCCACTTCGTCAAAGCCCACTTCGATAAGTGGAAGCACTTACCGGCGTACAGCGGGGCCACGTCCTACACGGCCATGTACCTGATCAAGAAGCTCGTGGAGGCCACGGGAACCCTCGACATCAATACGCACATCGACTTTCTGGAGGACCTGACCATCTACTGTCCTCTCGGGACGGTGCGGATACGGAAGGAGGACCACCAGGCCGTCTACGATGTGCCCTTCGGGCAGGTGAAGCGGGACCCCAACTTCCCGATCCCCGTGCTCACCAACATGATCAGTGCTCCCGCGGACCTGTACTTCCGGAAGCCGCCCTTCGACGATGTACCACCCTACACGGGCTATCCACCCTTTGTGAAAGTCTGACCGAACGATTACAATGAGGGGCTGCCGGGAATTCCCGGCAGCCCCTCATCCTTCGAAAGGGCCGGTTAGGCGCTCATGAGAATCGAATCGCTCATATTCCAAGTGCTCGTCGGTATCTCAACGGCGATGCTCTACTGGATCGTCTCCGTCGGGCTCACCTTCACCTTCGGCGTGACCAGGGTTCTCAATTTCGCCCACGGGTCGTTCTACATGCTCGGCGCCTACCTCACCCTCGCCCTGGTTGGCGCAACGGGGAGCTTCATCGGCTCGCTGCTCATTGCCTCGCTCTTGGTCGGGCTCGTGGGGATTCTGTGCGAGCGGGGGCTGATACGCTTCTCCTACCTGCTGCCGGTCCCCTTTCAGCTGGTGCTCACCTTCGGCCTCGTGCTCGTCTTCGAGGACGCGGTCCGTTTTTTCTGGGGGACGGCCCCGCGGGTCATCCCATCGCTGGGAACGGGTACCTTCAAACTATTAGGAAGGAGATTTCCCCTCTACTCCATCTACCTGATCCTGATCGGCATCCTTATCGGCGGCCTGCTCTACCTGGCCATAAACAGGACGAAGTGGGGGGTCATGATACGGGCCATGATATCGGACATCGATCTCGCCATGGCGAACGGCATCAACCCCGACGTTCTCTACGCATCCTCCTTTTTCGTGGGCTCGTTTCTCGCCGGGCTCGGCGGCGCGCTGGCCCTTCCGATCGGCGCGGCGTCGCCGGGGATGGGAGAGCACATCATCATCTACTCCTTCATCGTCACCGTCATGGGAGGCCTGGGAAACATCAAGGGGGCCTTCGTGGCCTCCCTCATTATAGGGGTGGCAGAATCGCTGGGGGCGCTCTATTTCCCCAACCTGACGATGGCCATCCCCTACCTGATTCTCGCCGCAATTCTCGTCTACAAACCCGAGGGGATCTATGGAGAAGCATGAAGTGAAAAAGAGCGCGACTTTCTTTCTGGTCCTTTTCGCCGTCGTTGCGGCCTTTCCCTTCATCGGGACCAGCTACGGAACCTACCTGACGGTGAAAATCGGGATACTCTCCCTCTACGCCATCGCATTCAACCTCCTGTTCGGTTACTGCGGGCTCCTCAGCTTCGGCCACGCCCTCTTCTTCTCGGGGAGCGCATACGCGCTGGCCATCCCCCTCGTGATCTTCAACGTGCCCGCATGGGTGGGGATCGCCCTGGCTCTCATCGTCCCGGTCCTCTTTGCTCTGGCCACAGGGTTCCTCTCCCTCCGCCACCGGGAGATCCACTTCGCCATGATCACCCTTGCCCTCTCCATGCTCTTTTGGGGGATCCTGCTGAAGTCGCGTCACTTAACGGGCGGCGAGGACGGGCTCGCCGGTATCGGCAGGGGCATGAGCGTGAAATCCTTCTACTTCGTCTCCTTCGGGGTGGTGTTTCTCTGCTCAGCCGTGATGTACCGGATCGTGCGGTCCGATTTCGGGCTGCTGCTCACGGGGTTGCGGGAAAACGACGTTCGGGTGACCTTCTCGGGCCACTCGGTCATGAAGCTCCGGATCATGGCCATGGTAATCTCGGCATTTTTCACGGGGGTAGCGGGAATCCTCTGGACATTGCTGGACGGCACGGCCACGCCCTCCGTAGCCCACTGGTCCTTTTCGGCTGTCCCGGTGATCGCCACGCTGATCGGCGGCCCCCAGAGCTTCGTGGGGCCCGTCGTCGGCACGGTCGTTTACGTTCTGGCCGAGGACATCATCACCAAGTACACCATGTACTGGCAGGTTTTCCTGGGAGCCGTCATTCTGGGAATCGTGCTCTTTTTCCGGGGAGGCGTGGTGGGCATCGTAAGCGAAAGGGTCCTCTCCCGTTTCGGGAAGAGAGCGAAAGGAGCAGCATGATGTTCTTCGCCACGGAAGGGGTTCGCAAGAGCTTCGACGGGCTCGTCGCCGTAAACGACGTGACCACATCCTTTTCAAAGGGTGTCATCACGGCGATTATCGGCCCCAACGGCGCGGGAAAGACGACCTTCGTGAACCTCTGCACCGGGGTGTTTCGGCCCGACAGGGGGAAGGTTCTCCTGTCCGGGATGAACGTGACGGCGCTTGCTCCGAACGAGAAGGTGGCCCGCGGGATCGGGAGGACCTTCCAGATCACGAACATCTTCCAGGGCCTGAAGGTGAGGGAAAACGTCCGGATTCCCCTCCTCTCCCGTGTGCGCGGCGTTTCTCTTACGGAAGAGACGGAGAGGCTCCTCCGGCTGTTCAACCTCGAGGGAGAAGCGGAAAACCCGGCGTCGAGCATGTCCCACGGCGACCAGAAGCTGCTCGAAGTGGCCATGTGCCTGGCTCTGAACCCGGAGATCATCTTTCTGGACGAGCCCATGGCAGGCGTAAACCCGGGAGACCGGGGCAGGATCATCGATATCATATTCGACCTGAAGGAGCGGGGGCTGGCGGTGGTCCTGATCGAGCACAACATGGACGCAGTGTTCACGGTGGCCGACAGGATCCTGGTCATGCACCGGGGGCAGCTCATCGCGGAGGGGCTTCCTGAAGAGATAAAGAACAACGAGGAAGTGGTGGAAATTTATCTTGGCGGGCTCGAATGAGCGAGATCATCTTGAACGTTGAAAACCTTGGTGCCCACTACGGGAAAAGCCAGATCACCTTCGGCGTCTCCCTGGAGGTGAGACGGGGCGAGGTGGTGGCGCTCATCGGGCGAAACGGCGTGGGGAAGACCACGACGCTGCGCTCGATCGTCGGGGTCGTGGAAAAAGATGCGGACCGCCTGCTGTTTGACGGCGTGGACATCAGGGCTGTGAAGCCCTACAAGATATCGAGGATGGGGCTCGCCTACGTGCCCGATACGGGGGGGGTATTTCCGAACCTCACCGTGGAGGAAAACTTCCGCCTCTCTGTCTCTGCGGGACACTTCACCCTGGACTACGTCTACACAACCTTTCCCCAGATTAAAGAGCTCCTGGGCCGCAGGGGGGGGCAGCTATCCGGCGGCGAGCGCAGGCTCGTGGGAATTTCCCGGGGGCTTCTTTCCAACCCGAAGATGCTGCTCATCGATGAGCCCTCCGAGGGTCTCGCACCGGCAATCGTCAAGGAGATCGCCCAGATCGTAGTCAGGCTCAAACAGGAGCACCTCTCCATGCTGATCGCCGACCAGAACATCCCCTTCGTTCTCGCCGTGGCCGACCGTATCTACATCATGGACAACGGCCAGATAAAAGCCTCGGGAGCAAAGGACGAACTCCCCCGGGAGGTTATAGAGAGACACCTGGCGATCTGAAAAACCTGTTTCAGCAAGTGAGTCAACACCAATGCAAAGTTCACCGTTTCCCGTCGCTGCCCGTTCACTTGCTGCACCATCCCCATCCCGCCTGCGGTAAATATCATCGTTCACAGCCGCACATCGTATCACCTCTAAAAAAATCTATTGCATTTATTTTCGACCCTCATTTACAATTGTAATCAGAGATATTTTCCCCGAAAACCGAGACCGTGAGAACCGGAACAAGGGGAAATTGTGTGAAGAAATAATTCATCATATTGCAATTAAATAATTTATATTGCAATATGCGGGAGGTGAGAGAGAAAGTAACGAAAACTGATCGCATTTTCGTATTGTGGAACTATTTTGCTTTTTACGACGTGAACGTGGCTTATTTGTCCTTCAATGAGGAGGTCAAATTATGAAAGTAACAGTAAACCGCTGGAAGTTCGTCTTCGCAGCGCTTGTAATGCAGCTATGCCTGGGTGTTCTATATTCCTGGTCGGTTTTCCGCCCGGCCCTCGAATATCTGAACACATGGGATAAAACAGTATCGATTTCGCCCTACCGCTACTCCCTTCTCTTTTTCACTATCGCTATGATATTTGCCGGCTTCTGGCAGGACAAGAAAGGGCCGAAGCTGGTCGGGTCCGTCGGCGGTGTGCTCCTTGGAACGGGATGTCTCCTGTCGGCTTTTCTCTATAAAAACCAGATCGGACTCAACTTCGCCTACGGGATCATCGGCGGCCTGGGCGTGGGTTTCGCCTACGTAACACCCATAGCCACTTGCATCAAGTGGTTCCCAGATAAAAGGGGTATGATCGTGGGTCTGGCTGTCATGGGCTTCGGCGCCGGTTCCCTCATTTTCGCTCCGCTCATCGAGCGGTTGATTTCCTTCCAGGACGGAATGGACGCGGCACTCCTATCGTCCAACCTCTTTCGAACCTTCTTAATCATGTCCGTTACATTCTACATCTGCGTCATCGGGGCAGCCTTTGTGTACGCAGTTCCTCCCGCTGGGTGGAAACCCGAGGGCTGGGAGCCTCCCAAACCCAAAGAGGGTGCTCCCGTCCTCAAGGAAGATTTCACCACCATGGAGATGGTCAAGACCTGGCAGTTTTACGTGATCTGGCTTATCTACTTTTTCGGAACCAGCGTCGGTATCACAGCCATCGGTCAGGCCGCTCCCTTCGTCAAGGAGCTGGCCAAGGTGGCGGCAGTGATGAGCGGTGGTGCGGCACTGGGTATCATGAGCTTCTTCAACGGTATCGGCCGTCTCGCCTGGGGAACCACGTCTGACAGGATCGGCAGGAAGGCAACCACCATCTGTATGTTCGCCGTCTATATTTTCTCCTGCCTCTTTCTCCTTCGTAACCCCGTGAACTTCTGGCAGGCCCTGGCCGGCCTCTGCCTGGTTGGCTTCTCCTACGGGGGTTACCTGGCGATGATGCCCTCATTCACCGCCGACTTCTACGGGACGAAAAACGTGGGGGCAAACTACGGGATCGTCTTTACCGCCTGGGGTGTATGCGGCTTCACCGTACCGAAGTATTTCGCCGGAATCGTGCAGGCCGCGAAGGACGCGGGGGATATCGCCATTGGGTACAACAAGGTGTACTTTTCTCTCGCCCTCTTCTGCATCATCGGGATCATTCTCGTGTTCATCCTTCGCTCGCCGAAACAACAGTCCTGATTGGCCTTTGCTTCAATCGTTGCCTCGCGGCGGCCGCACTTTTTTGAGTGCGGCCGCCACCTTTTCTGCCCCTGCACAGTGGCTCGTGGACAGGAGGAATCTGCCCTTGATTTATCCCGGTTCTCGCTGATAGGATGATTCCCGTTCCAGATCTATTCCGGTTGGAAACCGCCTATGAAATTACTCGCCACAATATTGGCCCTGATCATTATCCCTTCGTCACTGGTCGCTTTCTTCCTTCTGGCGATGAGAAAGAGGTACGATGCGGCGGTGGATCGCATCTGGGGCGCCCTCGCGAAAAAACGGGATGCTGAAGAGATCTTCTACCCCCAGATGGTGGAGGGCCTCCCCGCTGTGGCGAGTTCGTACTTTCTCCATGCTCTGCAGCCGGGGACTCCCCTTCCGGTGGGAGTGGTACTCACCATGTCCGGCACCTTCCGGGCAAGCGAGAAGGCCGAATGGGTCCCCTTTCAGGCCCGGCAGATCCTTTGCGGCCCGGCGGGCTTCGTCTGGAAGGCCACGCTGAAGGTGGCCGGCCCCCTGACGCTTTCCGGCGCCGATTACTACTTCGAGGGAGAGGGACGGGTACGGTTCTTCCTGCTGGGGCTTATTCCCATCGTGAACGGTTCCGGCGAAACGGTTTCCCGGTCCGCCGCGGGGCGGGCCCTGATCGAGTCGATCTGGCTTCCTTCCACCCTGCTTCCCTCCCGCGGCGCCGTCTGGGAAGGGGTCGACGAGAGGCGCGGAAAGGTAACCCTTTCCGCCGGCTCTGTATCCTCCTCCATCACCTTCACGCTCGGGGAAGACGGGGGGATCCTCTCTGGAGTGATTCCCCGATACCGGGGAGACGAGGGAGGCCTCACCGGCCCCGTGCCCTTCGGGGTCACGGTGGAAAAAGAGAAGACATTCGGCGGGATCACGATTCCCGCCGAAATCCGCGCGGGGTGGGAGTTTGGAAATGACCGCTACTTCGAGTTCATCCGCGCAGAAGTAGAAGGGGCGGAGTTCTTCTGAAAATCAAAAACCCGAACCATGTTTTTTACATGAAACATGGTAGTTCGTGGTCCCGAGTTATAAAACCGGAACATCAGAGGTTCAGAAGTTAAGAAGTTCAGAAAAACCTAAAACATATAGCCAGCTTTGCTTGTCCGACATACATAATTCATAGAACGTACGTTTTAATGCTTCCAGCTTTCTTTTCTATTCTTCATTTCCTATCCTCTCAACTTCTCATCTTCTTACCTTCTCAACTTCTGAGCTTTTGATTTTCCGGATATTCGGATGTTTTTTTTAACACGCGATGGGAAAAACGTATCGGAAAGAATTTATCGGATTTGAAAATCCGGGATATAATAATAGCAATTATCGGTTATGCGTATCCGATAGAGGGAAATCGGATAAGATGTATTACAGCGGTACGGGGTACCGTTTGACACCCTTCAACCCGCTCCGGCGAGGTTTTTGGTATTTGGGAGGCAAACCTCGATGAGCAAAACAACCTCTCTCTTTGTAGCGGCCATAATCATCGCAGTGATCCTGCTGCCGTGGGTTCCTCCCGCACATTCTTCCGAATACCCGGTCACACCCATCGATGTGCCCGGAGCAATCTGGACCAAGGCCAGCGGGATAAACGATGACGGAACGATCGTGGGAACCTACGGGGACGAAACCGGCACCCACGGATTTTTGTATGACGGGATCTCTCACACCCCTCTCGACGTCCCCGGGGCTGTTGAAACATCGGCCCGGGGGATAAACAACAGGGGGGAGATCGTCGGATCCTACCGGAATGGGAGCGGCACCCACGGCTTCCTGTATGACGGGACCACCTACACTACCTTTGATATTCCCGGCGCCGCGCTCACCACAGCCGATGGGATTAACAACAGCGGAAAGATCGTGGGAGAATATACAGACAAAAACGGCACCCACGGTTTCATCTCCGACGGAGCCTTGCACACCACCCTGGATGTGTCCGGTGCAATATGGACCAAGGCCAGCGGAATAAACGATGACGGCACGGTCGTGGGAACCTACCAGGATGATACGGGTATCCACGGATATCTTTATGACGGAGCCACCTTCACTACGCTCCATGTACCCGGGGCCGATTTCACCCGGGCCTTCGGCATCAACAATCTCGGCCAGCCGGTCGGTTACTCCGACGTTGCCGGGATCGACCGCGGTTTTTGGGCTGAAGGGGACGACTTCTCCCCAATCGATATCCCCGGCGGCGCCTACATCGCCGTTCGGGGGATCAATAACAGGGGCAATATCGTGGGGGACTACGTGGACGAGGATGGAAACCACGGCTTTCTTGCTTCCATCATTTCCGTACCGTAACCCTCCTTCTGCTTTCCCGATGTCTCTGGACGCTGGACTAACAATGATGGTTTTATCGCTGATTAATTTGTAACGGGAACACCTTTTGAAGCATCCTCCATTAAATGACAAAGATTTTTTGCCGAAAGACTATAAAGAGGCAATAGGGCGGTTCGCCAATTTCGAAAGAGCGAGGAGACGAGACCATAACCACGGATGAGAAGGAATACTACTGGGGGCTGACCATTCCCATGATCGGTATCGTGAAGGCGTTCCGGTTCCGGACGAAGATCCCCCTCGAAAAACTGCGGGTGATGCAGCTGAACCCCCATAAGTATCAAGAATACCTCGATAATAACGGCATGGAGTTCACCCTCTGTACGAAATGGGACGTGTTGAAAATGAAGACGTTGAAGTTCCTCGGACTCCTTGATATGCGGAAAATAACGATCTTGATCCCCGAGGAGTACCTGTAGCCCCCGCCGCTGAATAATCAAGAAATAATGAGTCCAGGCCCGGGCATAATTGACCACTATCCGTGTGCCCTATATACCATCGAGGGCATATCTCAGATCATCGATGAGATCTTCAGGCGCCTCCATCCCGATGGAGAAGCGGACCATGGAATCGGTTATCCCCCTTTTCTGCCGCTCTTCCGGTGTGAGTCCGTGGTGGGTGGTGGTCATGGGCTGGGTAGCGAGGCTCTCCGGCCCCCCGAGACTGGCGGCGATGGTAAAAAGCTCGAGGCCGTCCACAAACCTCGTCGTCTCCTCCCCGGTACCGTCGATCTCCAGGGTCAGCATTCCCCCGAACCCCGACATCTGTGATTTTGCCAGATCGTGCTGAGGAAAATCGTGGAGACCCGGGTAGAGCGCCCTGGCTACCTTCGGGTGGTCCCTCATCGCTTCCGCCACGGCCTTCGCAGTCTGATTCTGCCGCTCCACACGGAGGGGAAGGGTCCGAAGGCTCCTGGAGAGCAGGGCCGCGATCTCCGGTGCCATCATCTGCCCCAGGTTCTTGCGCCACGGGGCGACGGGATCGATCAGCTCTTTCGGCCCCATGAGGGCCCCGCCCGTGAGGTCGCTATGCCCCCCCAGGTACTTGGTGGCGCTGTGGACGGCAATATCGGCACCAAGGTCTAATACCTGCTGGTTAACGGGTGTTGCGAAGGTGTTGTCTACGGCAACGAGAGCGCCGCAGGAGTGTGAGAGCGTGCAGATCCCCCTGATGTCGAAGATCTCCATGTTCGGGTTCGTGGGGGTCTCCAAAAATACCAGGCCCGGGCCCTCCTTCAGCACCTCTCCCAGCTTTTCCACCTCATCACCCAGGAGCAGAAACGTGGGGATCCCCACCAGAGGAAGCTGATCGGCGAGAAGCTCGAGCGTCCCCCCGTAGGCGTTCCCGATACAGACGATCCCCTTCCTGCCGTGAGTGAAAAAGAGCGCTGCCTCAGCGGCCATGCCCGAGGCGAATACCTGTGCTGCCTCTGCATTTTCAAGCGTTGCCAGCTTGGCCTCCACGCTCTTTATCGTGGGGTTCAGGCCATACCGGGTGTACAGGTTGCCCTCACGCCTTCCCTCCACCACGTCGAGAAGATCCGCCGTGGACCTGAAGCCGAAGGTTGTGGTGTTGTAGATGGGCGTGTGGGGTGAGCCCTGTGCATCCCTCACCTCCCCGGTGTGGACACATCGTGTGGAAAGATCGTACTTCTTCTTCATCTCCCTCCTCCCTGACGGTCAAATGGTTTGTATTTCCCTCTCGTATAAAGTATACCGAAGAGTAAAAAATCAGTTCAAAGTTTCCCGACTTCAATTGCTGCATTTTTTTTTGCTTTTCATTCCGCATTCCGCACTCCGAATTCCGCACTACCACCCTGGCTGTGTGGCTGCTTTCTGCTTTTGGCGGAACTTCGGAACCCCGGCTGTTCGGTTGTTCGCGCTATCCGGTTTTTCTCTATTTCTGCTCCCTGCTTTCTGGTTAACTCTGGACTATGGACTATAAACTCTGGACTGAATTTCGCTTTTCTGGTCGTTCGGATCTTCCGCGCAACCAGGTCATCTAAATAGAACGAGGTAGCCATGGACAAAGCCGAAAAGAACTTCCCGAAGTGGGACTCTCTCTACGAGGAAGCGAATGTCGAGACGATGCCCTGGTATCACTCCTCACTCGACCCGGACCTGGAAAATGCCCTCGCTACCCTCGACCTTGGAAGCGGGACGTTCCTGGATCTTGGAACCGGCCCTGCAACGCAGGCAATAGAGCTGGCAAAGAGAGGTTTTCGGGTGACTGCCACCGACATATCGGGGGCAGCGATAAAGAGGGCGAAGGCCCTCGCGAGGCGAATGGGTCTAACGATCGATTTTCGCTGCGACGACATCCTGAAAACGAGCCTGACGGGTAGTTTCGACTTCGTCTTCGACCGCGGGTGCTTTCACACCTTCTCCCCGGAACACCGGGAGACGTATCTCCTGGCGATCGAAAGGCTCGTCAAGAGTGGCGGCTACCTGTTTCTGAAGTGTTTCAGCCACAAAGAGCCGATGGAGGACGGCCCCTATCGTTTCTTCCCCAAAGAGATCGTCGACATGTTCTCCGGTGCCTTCGATGTGATGGGGATCGAAGAGACCGTCTACCAGGGGACCCTCGACCCGCAACCCCTGGCGCTATTCTGTGTGGTGAAAAAAAGATAGGATTCTGATAATCGGCGGCGGTTGTATCTCCGTTTACCGGCCCGGGTACGATCCTCCGGCTTCCAAATTCACCATTCCCCCGGATCCTCCATGATGTGCCCCAATAGTTCTCTCGCCCTCTCTGCGTGCTCCTCCTCCACCATCACGGCCTTCTCGTTGTAATCGTACCGTATAGGACCACCAAGAAGGGAGCCAAAGTGATCGTTGCGGACGATATAGGGGATCCCCTCGCTATCCAGGATACCCCGTATCATCGCCAGCTGTATCTCGTTATTTGGTCTCAGAAGCTCGATCATGACAATAACCGACCTATACGCCTGAAAAATCGATTCGTTGGAAGCGAAATACCTGTTATTCCCCTTGTTGATTATTATACCATTTCCGCCCCGTTTTCCACTGATTGCCGGCAGATCTGCAAAACTACTGTTCTTCAATGCTTTTAGCATTTTCGCAAAGATAGAATGACAGAACGATAGGGAAATCCCAAGATTACACGAGGAAGGAGGATCGTCTCATGGCGAGCAAACCCCCGAAGACGTACCAGGATTTAAAAAAGCTCAACAGGGCTTTCGTTGATGCGGTGGAGGCCCTCGGGAAGACGGTGAAAGAGGCGGGCCTCCTGGACGAGAAGACGGCACAGCTGATCCAGCTCGCTGCTGCCGCCGCAATCCGGTCCGAGGGATCGGTCCACAGCCACGTGCAGCGGGCAATCGATGCGGGAGCGGAGCCGGAAGAGATCCATCACGCGCTAATACTGCTCACTTCGGCGATCGGTTTCCCCACGGTCGTTGCGGGGCTCACCTGGGCCGGGGACGTTCTTGCCGGGAAAAAAAAATAAATTTTTGGACCTATCAGAACTTTTCGAGCCTACTCAGATCAAAGTTCAAGGTTCACAGTTCAAAGTTTACACATTGAAACATAGGTTGTTCGAGTTATCGGTTTTTCGCTTATTCTGCTCTCTGCTTTC
>CAYFXN010000012.1:38292-39622 GCA_964347065.1 uncultured bacterium
AGGTTCAAAGTTTACTGTTGCTGGTTTCCGTTGTTCCGGTTAGGGTTCCGATTTCCGAATTCCACGTTACCGCGATAGCCAATTTTCTGCTTTCTGTTTTTCGGATGTTCGGCTACTCGGCTGTTCGGGCAACCCTTTACTTCTTGCAGTATGCAGTAACCGGATCGCCACCATCGGAACAGGAACTTGTATTCCGGAAGCTGCAGCCCTCGTAGAACCCGTCATGGTCGGCATCGGTGCAGCAAAGCTGCACCGCCTCGCAGTCACGGCCGTCACAGGTGGTATCGGGAACCAGATAACAGTACATGCTGTTCCAGACGAACACGCCGCCTGTGCTCTCTGCCAGGATCATCCCCCCCTCTTTTCCGGCACTATGATCGCTGCAATGATATACGTTCGGTATTTCGGTGTTGTCCTGGTATCTGCCGTGATTCCTCCCCTTCGCCGGTGCAGCAGCAATTATCATTATCGCCTGTATAATCAAGCATCTCGTAACAATTTGCCTCATTGCTCGCCCCCTGACAAAATACGCATCAACGGGTCACCCCTCTTCCGTGCATGGAAGGAGCAACGGGAGTGCCAGAAAGGGATATATCTTGTAACGGTATGATATTGAATGGTTTTTAGCTCTGCTGCAATTTTCGAAATTACAGACCTATGGACGAAAATTGGAAAGGGAGGTGCGATTTTGTAATTTTATTCCCGTCGATTAAGCTTCGCAGGTAACCGGATCAGAACATTGCCACCATGCGGTCGTATGATTTTCTCAGCCGTATGGACGTGGTGAGGAGGAGCCCCTTCAGAAGTTTTACCCCGAGAACGGGATTTTCCTCGATGAGGGTGTTGAAATGCTCCCTGCTCATCATCAAGAGGATGCTGTCTTCCGCCGCGATAGCAGTCACCGGACCCGGATGATCGCCGAGAACCCATATCTCCCCCACCACCGACCCCTCGCTCAAAACGCCGATCACCACCTGTTTCCCTTCGAACTCCGTCTCCTTCTTGATCTCGAGCTTTCCCGAAATTATCAATGCCACGAAGTCACAGACCTTCCCCTCCTCGCAGACCGTCTCACCCTTGTAGGCGTTTACCTGTTTGAAGAATGCAGGTGGGAGACCTCTGATGTCATCCCCGGTCAGGTAATGAAACATCGGCAGATCCTTTTTCATCCATTGTCTTATCTTCTCGGATAACGGCTCCATTTCCCGCCCCCCTTTATACTCTCGTTATTACGCTGATTTTAAAGGTTATTGTTTGCTCTGTCACCTTATAATCAGTTCAGAGTTCAGAGTTCAGAGTTCAGAGTTCAGAGTTCAGAGTTCAGAGTTCA
>CAYFXN010000013.1:0-18317 GCA_964347065.1 uncultured bacterium
AAATCCCTCACACCCCCGTTCTTCAGGTGCAGCCCATATACCAGGCTGCATTCAATTCCGGCCCTGCGGCTCTCACGATGGTACTGCGCTTCCTGGGGAGAACGGTTACACTCGAAAAAATTACCGCCGACCTTGCAGGGAAATCCACTGCAGAGCTGCATCCTACTACATTGAGGCAATACGTCTCCACAATTTACCCCTCCTCCCGCATGGAGAAAAGCGACCTCTGCGACGTGACAAAATCTATAGCAGTTGGCAGGCCCGTGATACTCCTGCTGGCTCTCGGAGACTCTTCGATATCATCCCTTCGATACGTGGTAGCTGTGGGTTATGACTTCGAAAAACAGTTCCTGGTATTTCACAGCGGGTATTCGGAATATGTAAAAGCCCCTTTTATTCTTATAAACGATAAATGGGAAAAAGCAGGGTCACTGGCTCTCTTCATCGACTGACGGAATTTACGCTTTTTTTCCGTGACGGGCTAAATTTAAACCGATGACATTGGATTTCTCAATCTCGCATTCAGGAACTTCCGCAAAAATAACATATCTCCCCTGTGAGGAGGGAACATGGAAAAGAAGAAATCGGGCCTGAACATTAAGATAACGGACGACATTCTGAAGGGCGTCTATTCGAACTCAATGGTGGTCACCCACACCAGGGAGGAGTTTCTTATCGACTTCATCAACTCTTTTCCCCCGGAGGGGATCGTCACGTCGCGAATAATAACGAGTCCCGGCCACCTGAAACGGATTATTCATGCACTCATGGATAACCTCGGGAAATATGAAAAAACCTATGGTGAGGTCAAAGAGGCCCCGGACCCAGCGGGGAAGAGTTCGATCCAGTAAATCGCTCCTTGCGCACCAAAACCATGCTCAGGAAGTCGGGGCGGATCGCTCTTCTCGCAGAATCAGCCGCCGCGTCGTTTCCAACATCCACACCGATGCATCGAGAAGAAAGAGGTATCATCTTACAACAGCCTCGATATCCCAGATACCATCGAACCGGTCGAGCCTGAGAATAAAAATCCTGTCCTTCTGCGTCATCACTTTGAAAAAATCGGCGTCCTTACCGTACCACTTGTCGAGAATATCCTCAATTTCGTACTCAACGCCGTTGAGTTCAAATCTTATGGGTTTTTCATCACCCCGGTAACCGGAGTATGTCCATACCTTGATCATCCCTTTCGCCCCGGCATTAGAATCTACTCGCCCGTTTGAGTTCCGCACCCCGGTTGAAAAGGTTCCTCTTCGTCCTCCTCATTCGTTTCATGTCCCCCTTTTCTTTCGCTTTTGGCGCATTCACCCGGACTTTTTGTCTCTCGAACCTGAAGCTTTTTTTCAAAGCAGTTGTCTGGCTTTTTCTTCGGTCGTTATCTTCGCGGATGAAGCTTACACGCTCGCTCCGTTTTGCATTTCGCAGCTTTTCCACCCTCTTCTCGCCTTTCCCGATCCCGATCACAGCTCCTCTTTTGCTATCTGACCATCTTTCCGGCTTCACTCCCCTTGCCTTTTTGCCGCGTTGATCTTCTCGCTGATAAACCGCTCTTCTCTCTTTTATTTTTGTAACGTTTCCCTGGTGCCTTCGATAATTTTCCGATCTATCCCTGTATGTTCTTCTCTTGATAAGATTCTCGGGGCTCTCCCTTCTCTTTTTCAAATCCTTCCGATAGGGTATCAGCTTACGTTTTCTTTCATAGCGAAGCGGCCTATACTCCTTAACAACGTACCTGTTCCTTCTCTTTATCACAACGGGTCGAGAAAATATTGCCCTCCTGTTGATTACATGCGCGTATTTTCGTTTCAACAGTATCGTATCATATACGGCGATTCTCTCCCCGAAACGAAGCGGAACCCATCTTATACCTCTCGACTCAACTATCAACCTCGCTCTGGCCGGATACCAATGCCGGTATTGTGTCGAAGGAACCCAAACCCAGCCGTGGTGGGAAGTGGTAACCCAGTTGCCGTAATGGTACGTTATCCATCCCCAAGGCTCAAGAGAAACCCAGGTCCATCCAAAGGGAGAGAGGAAAACCCATCTCCCATACCTGAAAGGAGCCCACCCGGAAACGACCACAAGCGGCCTCCAGGCGTATCCGTACACAGGCACTTCAACCCATTCCCCGTACTTTTCCATATCGTGCCTACCGGCAACGACATCTTGAATATATCCCCCTCCGGAGAGGGCCAAAACCTCGTTATCCCTTTTCTCGTTGAGCTGATCCCATGAATCCTTCCCATATGCCCGGGATAATCTCACTCCTTCCCCGAGCATGGCCATTTCTCCCTCTCTTACGAGGTATTCCTTTCCCTCCGCACGAAGGGTTATGCGCCCTTCTCTCACTGAAACATTGATGGTCCCATGTGTTCCATCGTCAATTCGAAAAGCCCCCTGTCCCGTAAAATCGAGCATTCCGTCAAATCCGAAGGCAAAAGTGATCGCCCATCTGCTACTCTCTCCGAGGCGGCTCGCGTAAACCCTTCCTGCGATGTGCTCCATAAGAAGCCTGTCATGACCGACTTCCCTCAGAGAAATTTCTGACCCCTCGCCCATTCTGACGAATGTCTCCGAATCGACTTCAATATCTACAAATCCTCCCGGCCCCGTAACGATCCCGTACCCTTCAGTAAGGGGCATATTTTCATAAACCTCTGTCCCCTCATTTCCCGGCCCTGTTCTCAACCAGACTTCTCCCTTTACCTCTCTTATCCGAAATACCTTATCGCTTTCGGAGATATATGTTGCCCCGTGAGATTGGGAAACGCCGTAGGGCGTTGCCATCACGCTTATGGTAGCGAAAAATATGATCAACAGTCTAAACATTTTATCCTCCCCTTTCGTTTTAAAGTTCGACGATCCACCCTTCCGCTGTATTCAAAATTTCTGTTTAAACTTAGCAACTTAAGCGGAGACAAGGGCTCTCCCTCCATAATTAAACACCGAAATGGTGCGCCGGTTACAAATCCTTGATTATTTTTCCTCCCCTTCTTTAAAAGCGTGAATGGAATCACGTTCCGGTAAGGTGGCAACCGCCGATTGGTGCTATATATAATCTGTCTATGGATAATACTCCCAGAAACGTGCCTGTTATGGTTTCCCTCGGAAAAATAGCGCTTCACTTGTCGCTGCAGCTATATTTATAGTACCGACGTACTCATCAACCGTCGGTACTTTGATAGACCGGCACATACAGGTTGCGCAATTGGAAGCGGGAAATGATGGCATGTAAATAAACATAGCCGTAGAAAACGTGGAAGTTGATAGAACTGAAGCTTCCCGGGGAGACAAGATCAACTTCGAGATAACGCTTCACAACATGGGTGAGGAGGGCGAGCGTCGAGCGGTAACCCGTGCTACATCTCGGAGAAAGGTCCTCGTGGAGAAGATAGTGGACCTTGACTACTGGGATGTGAAGGATACAATCGTCGCAACGCTGACGTAGGATACCTCAGGAAACGAGGCTTGACGCTATCGGGTAACTATTGAGCTAACCATATTCGGAGATGCAAACGATTTTGATAATGTACACAGGCTGAAGGACCGGATCGTGATCAGGTAGCGGTACATTTGCCACTCCCCCTCCAGGCTGAAGCCTACAACGCAAAACCCCTGAGAAGATAGTGTGTGAACGCTGCGAGAACGAGAGCATGAGATATTGTCCCATCAGCGAGCATCTTCCTCACCTCGGTGGGACTGGCCTTAATGACCTCTAAAAATTCCATCTTGTCATCCGATCGACCTCCCTTCCTTTCGAGGCCGCGAGCGAGGTAGGTATAGCAGTAATTATTGAGGATTGCGGGATTGGGGGTCACACAACCGAGATACTCCCAGGACCTCGCGGTGTGCCCTGTTTCTTCCAGTAATTCCCTGACCGCTGCATCGAGAGGCTCCCCGTCGCCGCTGTTGATTCCTCCACCCGGGATCTCAATGGTCGTTTCCTCGATTCCATGTCGAAACTGCCGGACGAGAAGAAAGTTCCCGCATTCCAGTAAGGGAATGACGTTCACCCAGTTTGACGTGTCTATTGTGGCGAAAACGCCCTCAGCATCTTTGGGGCGGAGAAAATAATGCTTGTGGTAAACGGAAAATATCTTGTTCTGAAAAACCTTTTCAATTCCCTTTTGCTTCCAGTGTCTTTCCATCACCCTCACCCCCATCATCAGAGAACAATCGCATCATCATGTTGCGCACCTTATCCTTTCTGCCGGGTACGAACCTCGTCTCCTGATAGTGAATGCCCTGAAAAGGGTAGTGATTGTTTCTGTTGCGCACCAGCTGGAACGGGAGGCCCGCCCTGTCGGTAACCATTCGTACCGTGTCGGATATGTTGAGCGTTTTGTCTCTCCCTTCGGCGGTAACATAGACGTCGCCATCACCGGTATAAACCTCCACCGCATAGTGACCCCTGTTTGTCTCGACGGTCTGAACCAGCCAAATCTTGCTCAGAGGAATGATGAATCCGTGAATGAACATCTGCCGTTTCTCCATATCGACGAAGAATCCGATCTCTTTACACTCGATAACAACCGGTATCCATATGAAGTGGGCAATTTCATCGACCATCTTCTGTATTCTCAGGATAATTTTCCTTGCATCCTTCGTTGCACTTCCCGCGCGTTCGTAGCTCTCCGTGAATATCGTTTCGTTGGGCATGTCGTTGATTTGAAGAAATATAACCGAGAGGGACGACTGTCCTGCGCTGTTGTTCCCGCTTTTTTCAACGATGAAATTGTCTTCCTGCCCGTAAATTCTGTGATAGATTTTTCTGATCCTGGAGAAGGGAACGATTGTTTTTTTTCTCCTTACCCTTCCTCTCGAAATCGTCAGCGTCTGCTTCACATAGTCAAATTCCAGCTTGCTGGCCATCATTTTCGAAGTGGAGAAGAGCATTTGTAACAATCCCGGCTTGATAATCAGCTTCCCGGCACTTTTATGTATTTTCATGGCCCCTCACTCCGGCAACATATTAGTCATCAGAATAAAAATGAACTTTAGCCCAGATTATATCTCCTGAACAGCCCTGCAGGAAGCTACGCAACCGCCCTAACGTTCACTTACAAATTGGATTAAGGGAAAACAAAATGTGATTCAAGATACCTGATCGAAATCTTTACAACGAGTATACTACAGGAGAATTGAAACCACGATAAGAAAAGAAAGAGCACCCAAAATGGGCTCTTCGTCTATTGAACCAGGCTGACCAGATTTTCTACCAGCAGACCGTCAAAGTAACTCCCCGCATAATCGTGCAGGAGCTTCACTGCTTCGTCTTTCGTCATCGCATTTCTGAAAGGCCGCGGAGATGTTACCGACGCATAAAATTCAGAGATAGCCAGAACCCCTGCTTGAATCGGTATCTCTTTCCCCTTCAGGCCGAAGGGATACCCGCTTCCATCGGATCTCTCGTGGTGATAGAGCACGATGTTTCTAACATCATCGAACTCCGGAACATTTTCGAGCATTTTCCACCCGATGTAGGGGTGTTTTCTGACAAAGTGCTTTTCGCTCTCTTTTAGGGTGTCTTTTTTGTTCATGATGACCGCGGGCACGCAAATCATCCCCACGTCGTGCACAAGTGCAGCAGTCCGCAATTGATCCAGTTGCCTGCGATCGAGCCCAACTTTCTCGCCGAGATCGACGCAGAGATTTGCAACCTCTTCAGAATGGTCTTTGTAGAAAGGATATTTTATCTCGAATGCCTTGGTCATCGTGGAAATCGATATTTCCCCGAAGCTCTTCAATGTCTTTTTGAACCGGACGCCCTCATCGAGCACATCAGAAACGCTATCGAGCATGGGGCTGATCTTTTCGATATCCTCCGGGGTGAACTTCCCCCCCCCCCTTTTGTTTGAAAAACTCAGCACCCCGATAACGTCACCGTTGTTCTTCAAGGGTATGGAGATAAACGATTCGTTGTAGAATCCCTCTTTCTTGAGGAATTCCCCGATTTCCGTGTTCACCTCTTCATCATAGAGGAAGGGCCTCCCATCAAGCACGATCCTCTTGATAATCTCCCCGCCATAAATCTTTTTCGCCTTGTTGTTTCCATCGGTACTAAAGCCTCTTTTCGCGAGGAGAATATATTCGGGCTCTTCCACATCCTTCACGAAAAACGAACCCCTGTCGGCCAAAACGCTGTCCATGGAAATATGGAGCAGAACGGACATGAATTTCTCAAAGTTAAAAACTGTCCTGACAGCCTCAAAGAGGCTTTGGGGCTGTATCTCCTGTTCAACCGGTCCCGCCCCGATTCTCATCATGATGAGATCCTCGTTCCTGACGAAACGGTTCCCTCCCAGCTTTTTAGCGGTGAAAAGCGCTGCATCGGCTTTCTGAACGAGATCTCTCGCGTTGTAGGCATCCTGAGGGTAAACTGCCGCGCCAATGCTCATTGTCATTTTCTGGTTCCTCTGATAGGTATCATCATAGAAGATATGGTCGCAAACCTTTTCCAGAATTCTCCCCACAGCGACGAGGGATTCGTTTGAGCTGGTTGCCGGGAGAACGATGCCGAACTCGTCACCCCCGAGCCTCGCAACGATATCAACCTCTCGGACTGAATCTTTGAGAATTTCTGAGACTTCCTGAAGGGCAAGATCTCCGAAGGTGTGATGATAACGGTCATTGTAGGCTTTAAAGTCATCGATGTCCAAAATGAGTACCGTTGAGGACTTCCCCGTCCTTCTCGATTTCAGGACCTCCTGCTCGATCCTGTCATTGAAAACTCTTCTGTTGAAGAGAGACGTCAACGGATCGTAAAGGGCGTAATAGACGAGAGATTTGGAACTCTCGGTGATCCTGAAGAAAAGATCTCCGTAGAACGATAGATTCCATAAAAGCTTTATTTCAATGGGGGCAAAGATATGATCCCCCTTCGCTGTGAATGCAAACGCTCCCTTGAAAACATTGTCAATGCGCACCGGATAAACAGCGACGGATTCGGTCTTCAAGCTTTTCAGCACTTGGTCGACAATCGAATGCTTTCCCGATAAGAGGTGGATAGGTTTTCCTGCGAAGCTGACCGCCCTCAGGGGAAGAAAATCGTTGAAGGGGGCTTTTATTGCATCGATCTCAACCCTGCCCCCAACGTTCAAATTATAATCTCCCCTGTCCTCGTTTAAGGAGAAGATGATCACTCCTTCCAGATTGGGGATGATTTCCATTAAGTGGTTTGAAAAATGTATATAGAAATCCTCTACGCTCGTGAAATTGAGAAACACGGGAGATTTCAAAAGGGCATTCAACTGGACGCCGATGCGGGAAATCTCCATCTCGTCCAATTCAGGGGGGTAATCGACGACGAAGTCATTGATGATTCTATTTATTTCTGATTGGTTCTTCATTTTTTTTGTTTATTACTGTCTTACCATTATCAAATAGTATGCCTGCCCACAATATATTAACAAGGTCTTAATTTAAAAGCACATTTTACTCAGAAACGATTTACAAAATTGAAATTGAGCAAAATAATTCACAATTTATCTATGGTGTTTCACACTATTTTTCTGATAATACCTGAGTGCTCTCATAAAAACAAGTTCGAAGATACAACCTCCTATCATATTATTTAAGACGTGCTTGCTTGAAATCAACGGGAAAATATTCCCCCCCTTTGATTACTCTCCCGGAACAAAAAGAGCCGGTAACAAACGTTCCCGGCTCTTAATTTCCTGGTAGCGGGGGTAGGATTCGAACCTACGACCTTCGGGTTATGAGCCCGACGAGCTACCAGACTGCTCCACCCCGCGTCAACGATTTCTATAATCAAAATAATATATACCTCAATAATTACGCTTGTCAAGGAGAGATAATAAGGGGAAAGGGAGAGGGCCCGATAGGTTTCCCGGATATAGTTAATAAAAAAGCGGCGGCCCGATAGAGAGGCCGCCGCCGGTAAATCAAACGGTCGTTATTCGGGTTTCGGCTTCCTCATCAAAACCATGCACACGATCGCTACGACGCAGAAGAGCGCCAACGAGAAGTAAGTCTTGTTGTAACCGGAAGCCACGTTGCCCGCATCCTTGGCAGCCTGCACCACCTTCGCAAAATATTTGGGAACGGTGAAGCCGGCGATTCCCCAGGCGGTAAACACGAGGCCGTAGTTCGCGCCGAGGTTCTTCGTGCCCCAGTAGTCCGCCGTGATCGACGGCTGGAGGGCGAAGTTCCCGCCGTAGGAGAAGCCAACGGCGCAGAGGCCGATCAGCACCTGCCAGAAGTTCGTGGCGTTCCTCAGGAGGAAGAGACAGGCGATTATGTAGAGGGAAAGCAAGCCGATATAAGCCCCCTTTCGCCCGATCTTATCCGATGTGGCACCCCAGGCGAGCCGTCCGACGCCGTTGAAAATCGACATGATCCCGAGGGCCGTTCCCCCCGTCATCACGGCAGTAGCACCGGCCAGCTCTGCAACAATCGGTTTTGCCTGCCCGATAGCAACCTGTCCCACGGCGGCACCTAAGAAGAAGGTGAGCCAGAGAAGGTAGAACTGGTAGGTCTTGACCATATCTCCAGAGGAGAAATCCACCTTGGCGGGAGCTGCCTCACCGGCAGGCGGCGCTGGAGGTTCCCAGCCTTCCGGCTTGTACCCTGCAGGCGGAACCGCGTAAACCATGGCAGAACCGATGACGAAGATATAGAAGGTGATCGACATGATCAAGAAGGTCTTGAAGATATTCGAAGAAAGAAGCGCCATATCCATACCTTCCTGGAATGCAACGAGTTTCTCGATGAGAGGCGCAAAAATCATCGATCCAGCGCCGAATCCCATAACAGCTAGACCGGTGATCATTCCCCTTTTGTCAGGGAACCATTTGATACAGGTGGCGATGGGAGTAACATAGGCGAATCCCACTCCCAGTCCCCCGATAATTCCGTAAGCGAAGTTTAAACCCATGGCATTTTTGTACAAGAAAGCTGACATCAGGCATCCGGTACCCAGGAGAACCCCTCCGAAGGCACCAACGATTTTCGGTCCCTTCTTATCCTGCCAGATACCCGCGATGATCATCGCGACGGTGAAGAACAGTAGGGAGTACCTGTAAGGAGCAACGGTGGTTCCTTTATCCCATCCGTTCAGGTAAGCAAGCGCCGGGCGGAAAACTGACCACGAATAGAGAACTCCCAGGCACATCTGCATGACCAGCGCCGCTCCGACAAACTTCCAACGATTTACTTTCTCTGCCATACAACACCTCCTCCACTATTTTGGTGTTTCTAAGCTCACCTTTGAAACAGAAAAAATAAAAAGAGCTGAAAATACTTTCTCGCTATCACCCCCCTTCCTTTTGGTGTGTTTGTCTATCGGTTACCTTTTCCTCCCAGAAAAGTGAAAGAACAGAAACGGTGTCCAATTTGAATCAGATAGTAAAACAATGTTATCGGGTTGTCAAGCATATTTTCCAACATTTTTAAAACAATATTTCAAAAACTACTATCACCCTTTAAGCGGTAATAATGCGGATTTACCGGCTTTTTGAGAGTTCAAATAACCCCCTCTTGGGTTCTCTTTTTCAGCTCCTGGAAATACATTGTGGTTCTCCCGATAGTCCACCATTCAAAGAGACTCATCTGCCGCTATGGGCCCAATCTTCGCTATGGTTCATTGCGTACCACGCCGGGCCGAGCGTCTCCGGGCCCCTGCTGGGGACGGTCTTCCCCCATTTTCTCAGCTACATACTTTCTCAAGCTGGTAATTTCTCTCTTCGTCAGGTATCTCCATGCGCCGGGAGGCATGTCCTGCAGGATGAGGCTCGCAAAGCCTATTCTTCTCAGGTTCAAGACCGGGTGGCCAACCTTTGCGAACATTTTTCGTATCTGGCGGTATCGCCCTTCAGATATTTTCACTACAATCCACGCTTTATCTTTTCTCACCTCAGATAGGGAGAAAAAGCCCGGAGCCGTCCTCCTCCCGTCGATCTCGATGCCCTTTCTCAGAAGACCAAGCTTCGATTTAGAGGGAACCCCTTTCACTTTGGCGAGGTACACTTTTTCAATTTCATATCGGGGGTGAGTCAACAAGTTCGAAAGTTCACCATCATTGGTGAGGATGAGCAAGCCGCTGGTATTGTAATCGAGCCTCCCGACGGGAAATACCCGGGGATAAACGTTATCGACGATATCAGCAACCGTTTTTCTTCCCCTTGGATCGGCCATTGTCGTGAGTACGCCTCGGGGTTTATTCAGCAGGATATATACTTTTTCGTCTATTAAGGATATCAACCTGCCGTCAAGGCGAATCCTCTCTTTTTCATGGTCAACAAGGGTACCCGGCACAAATATTATTCTTTCGTTTAAAGATACCCTCCCCTCCAAGATAGCAGCGTCGGCTTTTCTCTTCGATATTCCAGCCGCCTGGGCCAGATATTTGTTAATCCGAATCTTCTCTTTGCCCATCCAGTTCTCCAGCGGTTTCATTTCGAGGTTTTTCTTCCACCGGAGACCCTTCTTCCCCATATGGACCCAGAATTTCACTGAGCTCCGTCACTGAGGGAAGTGATGCGAGGTTCTCGAGGCCGAAAACTTCGAGAAACTCCCTCGTCGTTCCGAATAGGAACGGTTTCCCCGGCACCTCCTTCTTCCCTACCACCTTGATGAGCCGCCGGTCAAGCAGGGTTTTTATCGCCCCCTGGCAATCCACACCCCTTATGTCCTCTACATCTGAGCGCGTTACGGGCTGCTTGTAGGCAATAATCGAAACGGTCTCAAGTGACGCCCGCGAGAGCCGCGGAGGTCTTGTCTCCAAAAACTGCCGGACATAGTCCTGGTTTGCATGATTCGTTCGGAACTGGTATCCCCCGGCGATACTTTCGATCAAAACCCCGGAACCGCCACCGTATTTTTTCATGAGAAGCGCAATCGCTTCATCGAAGGTCTTCTTTTCGTAGGTTCCCGCTAATTTCATGATCTTTTCTTCTTTAACAGGAATGGTCGATACGAGAAGGATCGACTCAATTATGGAAGCAAGCCTCCGTACTAATCCCTGTTCTTCTTCACCGGTCATATCTCCCTCTATGAGCAATTTGTGCCCTCGCCCTCACCCTTCCAGAGCCTTGGAAACAAGCGTGATGTCTTCGAAAGGGCCCGCCTGAAAAAGGGTCAATGCCCCTAGTTTGGCGAGTTCGAGTATTGCGAGAAAAAAAGCAACTGCTTCAGATTTTGTCGTAACCTCTTCCATCACCTCACTGAAAGTCAGCACAGATGAGTGCCCGAGCCTGTCCAGCAAAAATGTCATGGCGTCGGAAATGCTCAGCCTGTCTATCGAGATATCCTGGGTTAACTCCCCTCCCACACGGTCCAGGACCCTCTTAAAGGCCGTCAGGAGGTCAACGAGGCCGACCTCTGTGATGGGGAGAGATTCGGATGTGGAAGAATCCATTTCCGTAATATCTTTTCTCTTGAAAACATCCCTGTCCAGCATCGGCCGTTCCAAAAGTTGGGCAGCGGCCTCTTTGTACTTTTCGTACTCTATCAATTTTCTTGACAGCTCTCGTCTCATCTCCTCGGGATCGGGCTCATCGTCAAGCCCCTCATGCCTCGGCAGGAGCGATCGTGATTTTATGTATATGAGTGTCGAGGCCATGACGAGAAATTCACTTGCCAGTTCCACATTGAGCACCCGTAAGAGCTCCAGATACTCGAGATACTGTCTCGTAAGCTCGGAAATGGAAATATCGTGTATATCGAGCTGGTTTTTCCTCACCAGGTGAAGCAGCAGATCCAGGGGTCCCTCGAAATTGAGAAAGGGAAGGGAAAAACGAATTTCTTCCTGTCTTTCGCTCAAACCCCGATCACCTCCCTTACTTCTTTCATTGTCTGTTGAGCGATTTTCCGGGCCCTTTCAAGCCCTTTTTCGAAAATCTCTATCAACAATGAATCATCTTTCAAGATTTCCTCCCCCTTTTCCCTTATCGGCCTGATGAATCTTTTGAGTCCTTCCGCCATTAATTTTTTACACTCAACACATCCGATCTCTGCCGTCCTGCACTCCCTGTTGACCCTCTCCACGATCTCATAGGCCGAAAACATCTTGTGAAACGAGAAAACGTTGCATACATCGGGATTGCCGGGATCATGCCTTTTTTTTCGCTGAGGATCTGTGACCATTTCCATTACTTTTCTATCCAGCTCCGCGTCGCTGTCCGAGAGGTATAGAGCGTTCCCGTAGCTTTTGCTCATCTTTCTGTTGTCGATGCCGAGCAGCTTTGGCGTCTCTGTCAGGTACGCCTCAGGCTCCGGGAAAACCTCCCCGTAAAAATGGTTGAACCTCCGCGCGATTTCCCTGGTAAGCTCGACATGGGGCACCTGATCTATCCCCACAGGTATCAGGTTCGCTTTATAAATGATGATATCCGCGGCCTGAAGGACGGGGTACCCGAGGAACCCGTAGGTATGCAGATCTCTCGTCGCCTGTTCTCTCAGTTGCTCTTTGTATGTGGGATTCCGCTCGAGCCAGGGAAGGGGTGTTATCATTGAGAGCAAGAGGTTCAGCTCCGCGTGCTCTTTTACAGCCGACTGCACAAAAACAGTCGATTTGTCAGGATCGATCCCGCAGGCAAGCCAATCAACGACCATTTCCCGAATATTTTCCGCTATTTCCTCGGTTGAGTCGTAATCGGTCGTGAGTGAGTGCCAGTCGGCAACGAAGTAAAAACAGTCCGTATCGTCCCTTTCCTGGAGATCGATCCAGTTGACAATAGCACCGAAATAGTTCCCCAGGTGGAGCCTCCCTGTGGGTCTCATGCCGGAGAGGACGATCTTTTTTCTCAATGAAAAGCCTCCTGCACCTTAATATCCCAAAAACAGAGCGCTCAGAATGTGTATTCCCGTGCCGAGAAATCGGGTCATTATACCAAATGGGTTTAAAAAGAGCAGTCCAATTAAGATGAACATTCCGTACCGCTCAATCCTGGCAAAGGAGCTTGCCATGTCGTCGGGGAGAATTCCCGTCAATATCCTTCCCCCATCGAGGGGAGGAATCGGGATCAAATTGAAGAGCGCGAGAAGAACGTTGAATTGTGTCGAGACGAGGAGCATCATGATCAGGGGTACGATAAACACCTGTCCCCCACTTCGGGGGACGGCGTAAATCCCCTCTCTTATAACCGTTGCAACGCTCTCCGGTGATATAAGGTTGATCAACCGGAAGGCGATACCGGAGAAAAATGCCAGAAGCAGGTTCGTCCCCGGACCGGCTGCGGAAACATACACCATACCCCTCCGGGGATCTCTCAGGTTCATCATGTTGACGGGCACCGGTTTCGCATAGCCGAAGAGAACGGGGGATTTCGATAGGATGAGAAGCAGTGGGAGAAGGATGGTCCCGAAGAGATCAACGTGTTTCAGGGGATTCAGGTTGAGTCTTCCGTGTTGCCTGGCAGTGGGGTCCCCGAGCTTGTCCGCCACGTATCCGTGAGCAACCTCGTGAAAGGAAATTGCGAACAAGAGGGGTATCGCATAAACTGCTATCCTCCGTATTATCTCTTCCAAAATTACGCCATCTCCTTTGTGGAAATATCATCAAGATACCGCTTCTTTATGTACTCGATTTCCTGTTCCCACGTGCTCAACGCTCCCGAGAGCTTCTTCTCGTGAACATCATCAAATATCTTCTTGAACCGGGGGCCTGGTTTTAAGCCGAGGGCAATCAGATCGTTGCCGCTCACGGAAACCTTCACATTTTTCAATTTGGTGAAGTACATTGATATGTAGCGCCTGATATCCTCGCTCTTTGCTTTGGCCATTATGTAAAGGATTGTTTCAATTGGCAGCGGGGACAACAGGTCATAGATCAGTTTTTTCGATATCACCCTGGTAGTCAACAGTCTGTAGATTACTTTTTCCGCCTCCTCTTTGGTTATGCGCAAAAATTCCAGAACCCTTTTTCTGATCCCCATTGACCGGGCAAGATTCATCGCCTCATCTCTCACGAGGGGGTCGAAGAGAACGAGCAGATAGCATATCCATGTTTCCTGCTGCTTCTCCAGATACAATAGATTGAACCAGACACAAACTTCCCGCAATTCTCTAAAGAGGGCTATGTGTTCGCGGTCGAACTTAATTTTCCGGTGTATGGCCGGCCCGATTTTGAGTTTTCCCATCTCTTCGATGATCTCCACCACCTTTCCCTCTTGCAGAATAAGTTCCAGATCGGCATATATCCTGGTTTTCGGCAGTTTCTCCAGAAGGCCGAGCTTTACAGCATTCTTTATGAGAAGGAGCGTCTGTTTACCCACCTGGAAGGAAAACCTCTTTTCAAACCTTATTGCCCGAAGGATTCTCGTTGGATCCTCAACGAAACTGAGATTGTGCAAAACCCTCACGATCCCATCCTTGAGGTCCCGCTGTCCCCCGAAGAAGTCGATTACCTCTCCAAAATGAGATGAGTTGAGGCATATGGCAAGAGAGTTGATGGTAAAGTCTCTTCTGTAGAGGTCTTGTTTTATCGAGCTATATTCCACAACAGGGAGAGATGCTGGCTCCTGGTAATACTCCACCCTGGCCGTGGCCAAATCGATTTTAAAACCGTCGGGGAAAATCACAACGGCCGTCCCGAACTTCGTATGGCTCCTGACCCGGCAGGGGATCTCCTCAGAAAGTTTCTGTGAAAACGCTATCGCATCACCCTCGATGACGATGTCCACGTCAAAAGTATCCTCCCGAAGGAGGAGATCTCTGACGAAACCTCCGACGACAAATGCCTTCATACCTGCGTTTTCTGCTGTGTGGCCAATTTTTTCGAGGAGCGTATAGACCCTTCCAGGAAGCCTCTCCCTCATGAGATTCGTAATGATCTTCTTCCTGGAGTAGTACCTCTCCGTATCCTTTTCCTTTTCCACGATGCTCACTTCTCTGATGTCGTGGAGGTACCTAATAAGGTCGGTCCGCGTTATGACACCCTCAATAGCTCCATCTTTGACGACCGGGAGGAGTCGTTGATTCGTCCCGATTATGATGTCCTGGACCCTGTCTATACCCTCGTTATGTGAAACCTTCTCAAAATCGGTTAGCATGTAATCTGCCACATTGAGAGTTTCGAGATGGTGGTAAAGGGCCTTCTCTACGATCTGCCTCGTTATGATCCCCACGATCTTTCCCCCCTTTATAACCGGCATAGCGTTGATATTAAACATCGTCAAAACGTTGTGCGCATCTTCAAGGGGGGTCTTGTGCTCAATCGTTTTTACCGGCGAAACCATTATGTCTGCAGCCGTCTTGCGCGGGATGATTTTCTCAGAAAGCAGCGAAACGATCTTTTCCTGAACCTGGATCGACGTCAACTCCTTAACGGTGGCTGAGGCAGCATACCAGTGCCCTCCCCCGCCAAACTCCCTCATGACTGCCCCGGCGTCCACGTCGCTGCGCCTGCTTCTCGAAATGATGAGAACCCTGTCTCCCATCTGGCAGATAGCGAAAAGAACGGTTATGCTCTGGATATCTCTCAATTTGTGCACTACCACCGCCATATCCTTGACGTAAAATTCCCTTTTTGCCTCTGTGATCACCACATCGACTCCATTTATCGTGAGTACCCTCGAGGAGTTGATGAGGTCGTACAGGAGGTAAACCTGTTCCGCTGTGAGATCCCTGCTGAGAATATCTCTCACTATAGCAAGGTTAGCGCCCTTTTCGAGAAGGTAGGTTGCTGCTCTGAAATCTTCGACTGTCGTTGACGCATAGCTCAGAAACCCTGTATCTTCATATATACCGAGCATCATCACCGTTGCTTCGTCTGGTGTGATATCCATGCCCCTCTCCCTGAGGATCTCCGTCAAAATCGTCGCGGTGGCGCCCACCGGTTTGATGATTTCCATGTCGGCCTGAATATCAGATTCTTCCTCGGGATGGTGATCGTATATGTGAACCTCAACCCCTTCCTTAAAGACGATATCTTTGAAAATCCCGATTCTCGAAGAGTTTCTTATATCGACGAGAATGACCTTCGTGACATCGTCGAGGACTATGTCCTTCGCGTTTTTCATCTTGAAGGCGTATATAGCCGATTTTAAGAGAAAATCATTTACCGATTCCTCTTTTGCCCCCGGCAGAACGATATAAGCGTCAGGATACATTTTGCTCACGGCGAGCATGGATGCGATCGTATCGAAATCGGAGTTTACGTGAGAAGTGATGATCTCCATGAACTGCTATCCCCTCGGGTGGAATTTCTCATGAATCTTCTTCAGTTCCCTCACATTCAAATGCGTGTAAATCTGCGTTGTAGATATATCAGCATGGCCGAGCAAGACCTGGACCGTCCTCAAATCTGCCCCGTAGGTCAACAGGTGGGTGGCAAAGGAATGCCGCAAAATATGGGGGGTTATGCTCTTCTCAATGCCCGCAAGCGTAGAATAGTATCGAATTCTTTTCCACACCCACTGGCGGGAAATCTTCCTGCCAAACCTGTTGAGAAAGAGGAATTGTTCGCCCCCTCCTCTTGCCAGTACCGGCCTTACAAGGGCCAGGTAATCCTCGAGGGCACTTCTGGCAGGTTCCCCGAAAGGTACCACTCTCTCTTTCTTTCTCTTCCCGTAGAGAATGAGATAGGACCCGTTGAGATTGATGTCGCCAGGCTTGAGGTGCAACACCTCAGATATGCGCCCGCCCGTAGCATAGAGAAGTTCGAGGATGGCCCGGTCCCTTTTTCCCCAGATTGTCCCAACATCGGGAGTTTCGATAAGAACCTCCACCTCCTTTACCGTTAAGAATTCGGGCAATTTCACACCGCTTCTGGGCGATTCTGCCAGTTCGAAGGGATTTAACCCTATTCTTCTCTTTTCCACGAGAAACCGGTACATCCCCCGGAGGGAAGAGATGGACCGCTGGATGGAGCTCGTCTTGCGACCTGCCTCTCTTAAAAAAGCGAAGTATCCGTACAGATCGGAAAGCTCTGCCGAAAAGTATTCCTTGCCGACTTTATCGAGAAATTCACCGAATCTCAGTATATCGCTGAGATATGCTTCTACCGTACTTTCTTCCAGGCCCCGCTCAATCTTCAGGTAATCAATAAAATCCGCGGCGATTTTTTCCAGATCTTCTCCACTTTGCATTCCTGTCACCCCATCAAACACCTTCCTCTATCGCCTCGTATATGGCATCGCGCAATTCCTCGACTTTTTCCGCATCATCTATTTTCTTTGATGGTGGCTCGAAAATGTAAAAAACGTCGGCTACCTGATCCGCTTTGGTCGAAATCTTGGAGAGGTAAATTTCGTAACCGAGGGAAGAAATCGTTTTGGTAATGTCATAGAGAAGTCCGACCCGGTCATACGTGAAGATATCCACGATGGTAAAGTTCCTCGAAGTCTCATTGTCAATCTGGACTCTCGTTGGTCTGTACTTTACTATTTTACCATCTCTTGCTCTCTCAGTCCCCCTGGTTGCCATAAGAGCTTCCACATCAAGATCTCCCCTGATCACCGATATCAAATCCCCGGTTAATTTCTCCACTTTGTTTGCATCCCGAAAGGCTCCTCCCAGGTAATTTATCTGAAACGAATCGAGCGCCACATCTCCTTTTGAGGTGGTAACGTTCGCCCCGAGGATGTTCACGTTGTGAGCGGCAATGACACCCGTTATTTTTGAAAAAAGCCCATGTGAGTCCCGGCAAACAACGGTGATTTCCGAATACCTTTTGTCGAGATAATTCTTCACATCGATCAATGGCTCCCCCTCATATGAAACGAAGAGATTATAGTGCTCATAGAATCGGTCTTCGGGAGTGGAGAGGAAATACCTATCCGGCAGGTTCTGCAGGAAATGTTCGACCCTTTCTTCATCGAATTCATCGAGCATACCCCTGATATTATCCATTCTCGCGCTGAGAAATTCATGGAAGGGGCTGAGTTTGAACTCACCCTGCTCGAGGATATTCCTCGCTTTTTCATACAGTTCTCGAATCAACATGGAACGCCACTGGTTCCAGGAGTCTTCACTAACGGACTTGAGGTCACAATAGGTAAGAAGATATAACATCTCAAGGCGATTGACCGATCCCACCTTCATGGCAAAGTTATGAATCATCTCGATATCGTGCATATCCCTGCGCTGTGATATGTTTGCCATCTCAAGGTGATTCCTCACGAGAAATTTGTAGTCCTCAATTTCCTCATTCCCCATCCCGAATCTCTTCAGTATGCCTTCGCCCAGAGATTCGCCTATCTTGCTGTGCCCATGTCCCAACCCCTTACCTATGTCGTGAAACAGAACGGATAGGAGAAAAAGAGGCTTTTTCTTGATTTTCGAATAGATATCGAAAAAATGCCGCTCCTCATCGCTCAGGCTTTGCGTCCGGGTCAGGTAGGCCACGAACGGCGCCA
>CAYFXN010000013.1:18327-36576 GCA_964347065.1 uncultured bacterium
GCTCAGGCTTTCATTTTTTCTCACTCTTTCCTCTATCTCCGTCATGACAGATGCCGACATGATGGAATGTATGTCAACCGTAAACCGGTGATATATATCCTGTTGTACTCTGAAAAAGAGGTGAGAAAATTCTGGAATGTATTTGCCGAGAAAACGGCACTCGTTCATCTCCATGAGAACCCGGCCCAGGTCTTTACCCCTTTCGAATATGTCGAGAAACTCGTTGGCCACGTCCTTGTTCCACCTGAACCGGCTGTCAACGATGTTCAAAACTTTCTTGATCCTTCTTTTCGCCTGGCTGGAGAGGGGATTTCCCGATTCCTGCGAGTAGCTGAAAATTTTCATGATCAGTTCCGGAGATCGTATGAAAGACAGCTAGCTGTTTACGTAAAGTTTGCCGTTATAGGTGGAAAAATTTCCATCCGATATCCGCTTCTTGAAAGGGAGATAGAACTTTTTTTTCTCCCTCTCGGGCAGAAACTTTTCCACTTCTTCGACGATCTCCTCGGTCAACTGACTGCAGAGTGTTGCAAGAATGTAATAGAACCTCATGAACCTCTCTGTCCCGAGAAATATCCCGTGTTTCCTGTATCCCCAGAACTCAGCAAGGTTTTCCTGGAGTTCAAAATTGATAACGTCTGTTTTTCTCCCCGTGATGAAGTGTATGTGGTTTCTGATCCGAAGAAGGTTATCGAGAATATAGTAGAGATTTTTTTCGGATCTGGGCGAAAGTACCCCTTTTGTTACAAGCTCCCGAAGCGTATCGGCCTTAAATTTAACTTTGAGGGTCCAGAGAATCGTGTGCAAATCCCTCAGTCCTCCCTTCCCTTCTTTTATGTTCGGCTCGAGAAGATAGACAACTCCACCAAATTTTTTGTGCCGCCTCCTCAAATCACGGATTCTCTCTTCGATGAACTTGTCACCGCTTGAGTAAAGGAGGAACCGGTCCAGGGTGCTCTTTGACCTTTCGAGAAAAGGGTAATTTCCACAAACGAAACGGTAGTCCATGAGAGCTGTTCTTATCGATGAATCCTCCGCCGCATAGGAAAGGGCTTCCTTGACGTTTCGCACGGCATGCCCCACTGTCAAACCGATATCCCACATCGAATAAAGCATCTCCTCTGTCACGGCCTCTACGAAAGGGTTCAACTTGTAATGGTAGAGAAAGAGGAGGTCGATATCGGATTGCGGGCAGAGGTCCATTCTCCCGTAACCCCCAACTGCCAGTATTGCGATAGGAAACTCGAGCTTCGGATATTTCTTGTAATAGCTTCGTTTGGATGTTTCGAAGAGAAAACAGATAAGGGAATCGAAAAATCTTGCATTTACCCTCACAAGATCAATCCCCCCGGCGCCCGATGAATGCCTGTTCCAGAGATACTGACCAAATTCCTCCAGGCGCTCTTTGATGGCTTCCTTGATTCTTTTCCTGTCAAGAGTTAAAAAAGGAGAGAAATCGTTGAGCTTGGTAAGTGATATGTCGGTCCCCTTATTGACCTGATGATCCATAAAAAGCCGTCTTTGACCTGTCGATATAATTGGCTATCCCTGTGTAGATCGAGTGGGCAATCAGTTTGCGATACCAGCTCTTGCCGAGAAGCTTCTCTTCAGAAGAGTTTGTGATGAATGAAGTTTCCACGAGAACTGCGGGCATTGCCGCACCGAAGAGAACGTAAAAAGGCGCCTTTTTTACACCAAGATCGATAACCCCTTTTCTCTTGGGTCTCACCCCATCGACGATATTATCGTTGATCACTTTTGCCAGCCTTAGGGATTCTTTTTCTTTTCCGTAATTTATGAGGTCTCTCAAAATGTAATTCACCTGAGAATCCTCTCCTATCATCACGCCGTTTTCCTTCATCGCTAGTTCCAGCGCCTCCCTGTCCGTTGCCTTCTTTCCGAGAACGAATGAAGAGATACCCCGAGCCCTCCTCTTCTTCGACGCATTTGTGTGTATCGAAATGAAGAGGTCCGCACCCGCTGCGTTGGCTATCGCCGTCCTCTTTGTGAGTGAGAGATAAACATCATTATTCCTCGTAAGGAGGACTTTATGCCTTCCATCATTTTCAAAATGGAGCTTTAATTGCCGGGCTATATCGAGGACCACGTCTTTCTCTTTGAGACCTTTCGATCCAATCGCTCCTGGATCTTTTCCGCCGTGTCCAGGATCGATAACGACGACTATCTTTCTCTCCCGGGTCTTGACATTAGCCATGGACCCCGGAGCGGCAAAGTCACCGGGAGGTTCTTCCCCTGAGCCTTTGAAAAGATCAACGACGATTCGCGGGGGACCGCTCAGGTTGAAAACTTTCATTGTTGCGCCCTTGTTTGAAAAAATACTCACGTAAATACCGTTGCCGACCCTTCGTGCGTTTACGCACTTCAAAAGACCGCTGTCCGGTTCTATGTCACACTCTGCGGGCGACACCTGGAGGTTGGTGTTCTTCAATATTATTCTGAAAACGTCTCCGCTCGCCGTATCTCCATCGACACTGTATTTCGGTACGGACGTCAGATCGAAAACAATACGGGCATAGTCGCTGTTGGCAAAGTGTCTTATCCCGTTGATCTTGACCTCGCCCGCAGGGCTTCTCTCGCCCAATTTGCCCTTACGTAGTTGCTCCAGCTCTTTGTCGATCTCACTGATTCGCTCCCTTTGCTCTCTCGAGAGGGTCGAGGAAAATCCATAGGAAGCAAGTAGGCAAGTAATCAGCAACAGAAATACGAGGGAAAGAACGATGTGAAGGTGAGACTTTTTCGCTCTGTTAGGCTCGGGTACACGCCCACGGCGGGGGGAAAGTTTCAATTCCTTCTTTTGATAGCGTTCCATTTCTCCCTGAGATCTTCGAGTATCGTGAGCGCTTCTACGGGGGTTGTCCTTTCAATATCTACTTTATCGAGAGATTCTCCAATTAATTCCAGCTCATTCGATTTTCCGAAAAGATTCAGCTGTACCTTCTCTTCTCTCCTTTCAAGCGACAAACCCCCTGTTTTTGAATCATTATACTCATTATCTTCAAGGGATTTCAAAATTTCTTTTGCCCTCTTCGTCACCTTTCGGGGAAGGCCCGCAATTTCTCCCACATAAATTCCATAACTCTTATTGGAGGACCCTCTCTCGATTTTTCTTAAAAACAGCACCTGTTCATTCCATTCCCTTACCGATATATTGTAATTGGCTGCCCTGTGGAGTAACCTGCCAAGTTCGCATATTTCATGGTAATGAGTCGCAAAAAGGGTAATAGGCCTCCTATCGTCGAGAGAATGTATATACTCAATTACCGACCAGGCGATGCTCAACCCATCGTAGGTTGATGTTCCCCTCCCGATCTCGTCGAGAACGATGATGCTTTTTCCCGTCAACTCTGTGAGAATTTTAGAAACTTCTTTCATTTCTACCATAAAAGTTGATTCACCGAGGTGAATGTTGTCAGAAACGCCTATCCTCGTGAATATCGCATCTGTGAGCGCAATTTCTGCGCGCTCGGCCGGAACGTAGGATCCGGCGTGCGCCATGAGAATCACGAGGGCCACTTGTCTTATGTACGTGGACTTCCCAGCCATATTCGGTCCTGTAATAATCGCGATCTGCTCCCCCTCCTGGTCCATCAGCGTGTCATTGGGAACAAACTCTTTTTTCCCCACCATCTTTTCAACGACGGGGTGTCTGCCCTGTCTTATATCTATGTGCGAACCCGTGTGCAGTATCGGTTTAGAGTAATCGTTCTCCCAGGCTATCTTGGCGAAAGAGCAGAACACGTCTACCTCTGCAATTATTTGCGCGTTACATAGTATCGTTCGGCCCCATTGTGCGATATTCTCGAGAAGTTGCCGGTACTTTTTATCCTCCAGCTTTACAAGTTCCTCTTTTGCTGTCAGCTGCCTGTTTTCAAACTCCTTGAGCTGGGGGGTAATGTACCGTTCGGCGTTAACCAGTGTCTGTTTTCTCACATACTCCTGTGGAACGCTGTCCACGTATGACTTCGATACCTCGATAAAATATCCGAATACCCTGTTATACTTCACCTTCAGCGACGGGATCTGTGTTCGCTTTTTCTCGTCTTCCTCCAGTTTTTTGAGAAACGTGACCCCGCCACTTTGAATCTGCCGGAGAGTATCTATTCGCTCATCGCACCCCGTACGGATCACACCCCCATCCTTAAACGTTGCCGGGGGATCATCCACGAGGGTGTTTTTCACCAGAACAACCATCTCTTCGAGAAGGTCAAGGCTATCGCCCCGTGCTTTCAAGCCACCCGCCGAGCAGTTATTCAGCAGTTTTTTCATTTCATCAATTCGGACCAAGGTTTGGGTAATGGCCATGAGATCCCGCGGACTCGCTTTTTCACCGACAACCTTGATCCCTCCCCTTTCGAGGTCACACATCCCCTCCAAGAGTGTGGTCATCGCGTCCCGGATATCACGGCGGAGCACAAACTCTTCCGTACAATCGAGCCGCGCGTTGATCTCTTCTATGTCAGCCAACGGAAAAGCGAGCCATTTTTTTATCAAGCGCTTCCCCATGGGTGTCCTCGCCCGGTCAAGGACGCCGATAAGAGAACCGATCTTTCCCCCCTGGAAGCTGCTCAACACTTCGAGCGACCGTATTGCAGATTCATCGAGATGGAGTCCCTTTCGCACGTGAAAGGGCATAAGAGCTGAAAGATTCGAGATAGCCTGGGGTTGATTCTTCCGGATGTAGTCGATAAGCAGCAAAAAACCCCTATCGCCAACGACACGGTCGTGATAGCGTTCTTTTACTATTTTTTCGGTTTCCTCGAAGTCTGAGAATTGCACCTCTCTCTTTGTTACCTGCGGGGGAAATTTTCTCTCGAAGCCGGAATACTTGAGCCTGTTGGCCGTATCATCGTCGTATATTATCTCGGCCACATCGATCTTCTGCAGTGCATCGATTACCGCATCGGGTTTGCTGATCTGCTCAAAATAGAGTTCTCCCGTCGATATGTCAGCCGCAGATACGGAAAAGTTTTGTGAAAGATTGATGGCTACGAGAAAGTTTCCTTTTCCCGATTCCAGAAAATCCTCACGCGGAATCAGGCCGGGGGTGAGGACTTCCACCACCTCTCTCTTGAACAACCCCCCTTTTTCCTGTTCGTCACGCTGTTCGCATATCGCCACATTATTCCCCGTTTTGAGCAGCTTCACAATATACGAATCCCGCGCATGGTGGGGAATGCCGCACATCGGAATCCCCGAATCTTTATCCCTGGAGGTCAACGCGATATCCAGTATCCTCGATGCGATGATGGCATCCTCGAAAAACATTTCGTAAAAATCGCCCATCCTGAAAAAGAGAATACATTCTTTGTATTCTCTTTTAATATTCATATACTGCTTCATCGCAGGAGTCAGTTCCATGGCTTACCCCGGACTGCATGGGATGTTGCAATTTTTGGATACGTTAATGAGTGAATATATCAGATCTTCAAATTCGCAAATTCTGGTAATAGCCTTTCATATGTCTGTGAGACGGTTTCTGGGAGAACCCTCACTTCGCTCAGGGTGGTCATAAAATTGGTATCCCCTGCCCATCTCGGAAGGATGTGAAAGTGGATGTGGTCCGAAACCCCTGCCCCTGATGCTTTGCCACTGTTCATTCCCGCGTTGAACCCTTCGGCCTTATACACATCGTTGATTATCCGCATCGATTCCTGAAGAAGCCTCATTATTTCCCAAACCACATCGCTCTTAAGACGGGAAAAGTCGGCGGTATGCTCCCTCGGGGCAATGAGGAGGTGCCCGCTTGTGTAAGGATAGCGGTTACACATGACCATCGTATTATCCGAAATCCTGAGAACGAATTGTTCGCGATTCTTATCGCTTTCATCCTTTATACAAAATATGCAGTGCTGCATTCCCCTGGACGAATTCTTGACGTATTCGAGTCTCCATGGCGTGTACAATCTCTCCATCCCCATTCCCTAATCCCTGTTCAGCATCTCCCGTAATTCTTTGCCCACTTTGAAGAAAGGTATCTTTTTCTGAGGGATAAAGACCTTTTCGCCCGTCTTCGGATTTCGACCCTCCTTCGCCTTCCTCACCCTTATCGTGAAGCTACCAAACCCTCTAATTTCGATCTTATCCTCCTTCCTGAGCGCCTCTTTCATATTATCAAAAATGGTGTCGATGATTATGTCACAGTCCTTTTTTGTCAAATAATCGATTTTCTCTGCAAGCTTTTCAACAAGATCGCTCTTTGTCATTTTCTCCTCCCTTTAATTAGTTGCATATGTGGGAAAAATCACCTGTAATAATACCTTCTCGATTATACTTTTCGTTTCATCCTTAATCAAATCAATTATGGAAATTTTCTTCTTCGGGGGATAAACGAGGCGAGGCTCTCCTTTAATGCCGCTGATTTTGGCCGACACATCGATCGCATCGTAAAAATTACCGAGAATGTCGACGAGGCCCAGTTCCTTTGCCTGCTCCCCGGAAAAGATTCGCCCATCGGCTATGATCTCTACCTTCGATCGCTCGAGTTTTCGACCATCTGCCACTGCATCGACAAATTGGTAGTGTATATTATCGATGAGCGTCTTTAACAGCTCCCTCTCCTCTTCGGTCATATCCCTCAGCGGGTTTCCAACATCTTTCAGGGGCCCGCTTTTCACCACCATACCTTTCATACCCAGTTTCTCTATCAGTTCCTTCAAGTTTAAAAATTCCATTATGACGCCAATGCTCCCGGTTATGGAGCCGGGGTTCGCAACTATTTTATCGGCACCGCAAGCGATATAGTATCCTCCCGATGCTCCCACGGCTCCTATCGACGCCACCACTACTTTCTTGTCCCTCAGTTTTTTCACCTCTTCATAGATTTCCTGCGAGGGTCCCACACCGCCCCCGGGGGAATTAATTCTCAAAACAATGGCTTTGATGTTCTCGTCTTTGGCGAATCTTCTGATAGATTCATTTATCGTTGCGGAGTCAGTGATTATACCCTCTATCTTCACAACACCCACGTTTTCGATGCCGGACAGCTTCCCTCCTACCTTGCCGACCAGTTTCATTAATATGAGAAAACCGGCAATAACGGCGAGAAGGATGAGACATCCTCTCAGAAGCGGAGATCTCTTTCTGAGTCTTCTCTCTTGTGCGTTCATTCTTCCCTTCAGTTGTTATCCTCTTTCAGTTTTAACTTCTCCTTGAGCGCCTCCCCCAGGACCGAGATGTTATCGTCGTCTTTATTTATGTATGCCTCTATCTCTTTTTTCTCAAGCCTCTTCTGGTAGAGCTTGATGCTCAGAGATATTTTTCTTTTGTGGGGGTCAGCTCCCGTGATTAAAGCGGTTACCACATCTCCGATCTTCAAAACGTCGGATGGAGAGTTGGGTTTTTCTTCAGAGATCTCCGTGAGATGGACCAACCCCTCGATTCCCTCTTCGAGTTCGATGAAAGCGCCGAAATCTGCGATGCTCGTCACTCTCCCCGTAACCAATCCGCCCTTTTTGTACCTTTCCTGAATATCAAACCAGGGATCTTCCTTGAGCTGCTTTATCCCCAGGGAGAATTTCTGATTGTCTTGATTTATCTTCAGGACCCTGACCTTGAGCTTGTCTCCTTTTCTGTACATCTCAGCGGGATGTTTGATGCGCTGATTCCAGGAGAGATCCGAGATGTGCACGAGGCCGTCTATCTCCTCCCCCAGTTCAACGAAAATACCAAAGTCCGTCAGGTTTTTCACTTTCCCGTCTACGATGGACCCTTCGGGAAACTTTTCCTTGATGATGTCCCAGGGGTTCGGCGACAACTGCTTGAGTCCCAGTGAAATTTTTCTCATCTTTTCATCGATTTTCAGTGCCACAACCTCAACCCGGTCACCTATGGAAAGGATATCACCGGGGCTCTTCAGATTTTTACTCCACGACATCTCTGAAATGTGGAGGAGCCCTTCCACACCTTCCTCTATCTCTATAAACGCACCGTACTTCGTTATATTTGTGACAACACCGTAGAGTTTATCCCCCTCTCCGTACTTTTCCTTCACGAGGCTCCAGGGATCTGGACGGAGCTGTTTCAATCCTAATGAAACCCTTCTTTTTTCCTTGTCAAACCTGATCACCTTGACTTTTATCTCATCACCCACCTTGACAACTTCCGAGGGATGAGAAATTTTCCCGAAACTTATATCGGTGATATGCATGAGGCCATCCAGACCACCCAGGTCGATGAATACTCCGTAATCGGTGATGTTCTTTACCCTGCCTTCAATAATGTCTCCTTCTTTCAGTGTTCTGATAAGCTCTTCTCTTTTGTTGCGAAGCACCTCTTCGAGATAGGCTCTCCGGGATACAACGATGTTCATTTTCTGCCGGCTGAATTTCAGTATTTTAAATTTATCCTCAATTCCTATCAGGCTATCCGGGTTTTTCACCTGTCGTGTATCGGCCTGGGAACCGGGCAAAAAAGCTTTCGACCCGATGTCGACTTCGAATCCTCCTTTTACTTTGTTCCTGATGGTTCCCTTTACAAACGTTCCATCCTCGTATCCTTTTTGGAGGTCATCCCATAGTTTCGTCTTGTCGGCCTTCTCCTTGGATAATATTACCATTCCTGATCTTGAATCGATCCTCTCTACCAACACGAGAACTTCATCGCCCTCCCTGAGGGTGACGTTTCCTTTTTCATCCGTCGCTTCAGCTACGGGAAAAAACCCTTCCGTTTTGTATTTAATGTCGACGGCGACCATGTCACTCAAAATAGCCATGACCTTCCCTGTAACGATTCCGCCCGTCTCGAGGGATGCGAGGCTTTTCTCAAAAAGGGATGAAAAATTCTCTTCTTCTCCTTCACCGGGTGCTTTTACTTCCCCACTATCATTTATTTCATCGCTGTTTTGACCCGTGGAATTGTTGGAATCCATTGGTTTACATTCCTCCCGCCCTTTGAATGACCACACTCATATATTGCTACATCACAAGGATATAACCGTTCAAGTCTTATTAATACGAAAATATATAATTTACTATAACAAAAAAACTAAAGCCCACGCACTACCAGAATACGGTCCACCCCCCATCCCTTCTTGATGTGTTCGATCAGTTCCGAGATGGCCCAATCGGGTGTTGATGCGCCGGCGGACACACCGATCACTAGAATCCCTGCCATCATATCGTCTCGCAATTCCTCAGCCCGTTCGATATGATACACCCGATCGTTCCATTTCGACGCAAGCTCCGCGAGCCTCTTCGTGTTGGCGCTGTTGAAACCCCCTATTATGATCATCGCATCCACGTTTTTGGCGATCTCGACCGTTTCCCTCTGCCTTACCGTGGTTGCGCTGCAGATGGTGTTAAAGACTCTCACCTCCTGAAACACTTCAAGGGAAACGCTTACCCATTTGATAAGGTTCTCATAGGTCTGAGTTGTCTGGGCAACAATGCCCGCCTTCTTCCTCTTTTTTGCATTCCTTATTTCCTCGAGATCGGTAATGACATCTCCCACGTCCTCCACGAAACTCCTTATGCTCTTTACCTCGGGATGGTCTCTATCGCCCAGTATGATCACCGTATAGCCTTCTTTTGCCAGGTATGTGGCATATTCCTGGGCCTTCGTAACAAATGGGCAGGTGGCATCCACAACCCTGATGTCCTTTCCCCGTAACATATCCTTCTCGTCTCTTGTCAAACCGTGAGACCTGATTATCAGGGTCCCGCATGAAATGTCCTCAACGGAATCTACGAGGGTGACACCCCGTTCTTCGAGCTGTTCAACAACCTGGGGGTTGTGAATTATCTGTCCGAGGGTATAGATCTCTTCGCTGTTTTCGTCGCGGCACGTCTCGAAGGCCATCTTTATCGCCCTCTTCACTCCGAAGCAAAAACCTGCACTTTTTGCGACGATAATTTTTTCTACACCCTTGATGGAACTACCCTCCATTTTTTTTCACTTCCTTCAGGATAATCCTGGCAACCTCATCTGGCGAAAGCGTGGTCGTATCTACATAGTTTACTCCATGAGCGAGGCAGAGAGGGGAATTGTCCCTCGTGCAGTCCTGAATATCCCGTCGAATCATATCTTCGAACACGTCTTTGAACGCAGGATTTGCTCCAGCGGAAACCAGCTCCCGGTATCTTCGTTCCGCCCTTTTGTATGCTGATGCATCGAGGAAATATCTGAACTCGGCGTCGGGAAATATGACGGTTGTCGCATCTCTACCCTCGCAAACCACGCCACCCTGAGCACCCATCATTTTCTGCTTCTTCAGGAGAATCTTCCTTGCCGCCTGAACTTTCGAGATATCTGAAGCCCACTTGCCAACTTCTTCCGAGCGAATCTGGTCCTCAAGGTCGATGCCGCCAACTAAAATCCTCTGCCCTCCAGGAACGATGGCGAAATCAATCGTCAGATCACCGAGAAGTTTTGCAATGACCTCTTCGTCAACAAACTCGACCCCGGCTCTCTTTGCGACAAGAGCAGCTGCCCGATACATCGCTCCCGTGTCGATCCGTTTATATCCCAGCTTTTCAGCGATCAGCTTCGATACGGTTGTCTTGCCTGATCCCGGTGGTCCATCTATGGCAATGACAGGCTTTCGATTCACGACAAAAGTCCCCTCAGCTTCTCATAAAAATCAGGAAAGGACGTGGAAATACAATCTCTGTCGTCGAGTCTTGCTTCAATCCCAGCGCTCTGCGCAAATATCTCAAGTGCCATTGCAATTCTATGGTCCCCGAAACTGGACACTTCCCCATCTCTGAAACCACCCCTGCTTCCTTCTATGACCATTCCGTCTGGAAGTTCTTCTATCTTCACTCCCAGTTTCGCGAGCTGCGATGTCATAGACGCTATCCGATCCGACTCCTTGACCCGAAGCTCCCCGGCACCCCGTATTTCCGTAATGCCCGAGGCGAACGCAGCGGCGACAGCCAGTATGGGAACCTCGTCGATAAGCAGTGGTATTTCGTTCCGCTCAACCGCAGTGCCTTTCAACTCTGAAGACTTTACGATCATATCGGCAGTCTCCTCCCCCGAGACAACGTGGCGGTTGATGAGCTGAACCTTTGCTCCCATCCTTTCCAGAACGCGCAACAACCCGTTTCGCAGGGGGTTAACGAGGATGTTTTTCAGAAGGATTTCGGAGCCCGAAGTAATGGTTGCCCCTACGATAAAAAAGGCCGCTGAGGAAAAATCCGCGGGCACAGCCATATCGAGAGGCCCCAGTTCATCCCCCGGTTCATACGTTATCCAACCACCCTCCCTTGAAACTTTCGCCCCCATATTGATCAGCATCCGTTCTGTGTGGTCACGCGTGGGTAACGGCTCTTTCACAGCTGCTGCAACATCTCCCGCAGCTGCCGCCACGAGAATTGCCGACTTAACCTGTGCGCTGGGGGTTGGCATCTCATACTTTATGGATTTGAGCTTTCCCCCCCGAATGACCAACGGGGGATACCGTCCGCCGTTTCTCCCCATCACGGTTGCCCCCATTTGTGAAAGAGGAAGGGCAATTCTGTCCATCGGGCGTCTGCGCAGGTACCTGTCACCCGTAATTACCGAGAGCCCGTCTATTGTCGCAAGTAATCCCGACCCGATTCTCATCGTAGTTCCGGAATTGCCTGCGTAAAGTACGTCTGCCGGTTCAGTGAGGCTCTCTGGTCCCTTTCCATGGAGCCTGATCTCCATTCCTGCTCCGTGAATTTCCAGCCCTACAGATTCCATAATCTTTCTCGTCATCATCACATCTTCCGAAAGGAGCAAATTCTTGACTCGCGACGTTCCGTGAGCTAACGAGGACAGGATGAACACCCGATGGCTGATGGATTTGTCACCGGGAAGGGATAACTCCCCCCTGAAACTTTTTTCGGCCCTCCTCATTTAAATTGAATCCCTCTTTCTCTTAGAGAGCTTGAAGTATTTTTTCATCCCCGCGGAGTCCTCTCGCTTGATCAAGGATTCGAGCTCTGAAAGATTTTTTTTAAAATGTCTAAAGGCCATAACAATTTCTCTTTTGTTTTCGATCATGATTTCTGACCACATGTCCGGGTCGGAAGAGGCTATTCTCGTGAAATCCTTAAAGCCGCCGGCAGAATACCCGAGGGGCAGCTTTGAATCGAAGGTTGCGACAGCATGAACGAGTGAGTAGGCCACGATGTGCGGCAGGTGTGATACGAAAGCGAAAACGTGGTCATGGTAATCTGCGTCAACTTCCAGCACGCGCGCTCCTGTCAACTTCCATAAATGTTTTACCAGGCCAATCTTTTTTTTTGGAATTTCACAATGAGGTGTTAAAAAAACTACTCTATCCTGAAAGAGCCCGGGGAAGCCGCTCTCATAACCGGACTTTTCCGTCCCTGCAATGGGGTGCCCTCCTATGAAAAACGGCCCCTTTGTGTGGTGTCCCAATGCATCACAAATCGGCTTCTTGACACTTCCGCAGTCGGTGAGGATCGCCTCTTTTTCCAATTTCGAGATAATACGTTTCGCAACATCCCTGCTTCGTGATACCGGAATGGCAAGAAAGACAACATCGACATCGCGATAATGTGTACCCTTCAAAACTTCCGTTACGGTTCCCTCCGACAATGCCATATTGAGCCTCTTTCTGTTCCTGTCATATCCAAGGAGCGTAATTTCCGATTGCCATTTCGAGAGTGCCTTCACGAGGGACCCCCCGATCAGACCGAGTCCGTAGATTCCTACGCGCAACTTTCTCACAGCTAAATCCCCCTGCCGACAGCCGCCGAAACGGCACCGATTCTTTTCATCATTGAAGCAAACCGCTCCGGTTTCAGTGATTGCGGCCCGTCCGAGAGTGCAGCTTCCGGATTGTTGTGCACCTCGACCATAATGCCGTCTGCTCCTGCCGCAACGGCTGCCGCGGCAAGATCCTGAACGAGTTCAGATTTTCCGGCTGCATGGGACGGGTCGGCGATTACCGGCAGATGTGTTAACTGTTTCAGCACCGGCAATGCGCTTATGTCAAAAGTGTTCCGCGTTGCCGTTTCAAAGGTCCGTATTCCCCTCTCACAGAGTATGATATTTGCATTGCCTTGGGAGGCAATGTACTCGGCAGACATGAGCAGTTCATGAACGGTTGCGCTCATACCCCTTTTTAATATGACCGGTTTATCCGACTTGCCAACTTCGGTCAGAAGCTTGAAATTTTGCATGTTCCGTGCGCCAATCTGAATGATATCAGCATACTCAACGAGCAGATCGATGTCCCGCGTATCCATCAGCTCCGTCGCTACGGGCAGACCTGTCCTCTCCCTCGCTTCCGCCAGTATCTTCAAACCTTCTACGCCAAGTCCTTGAAAACTGTATGGGGAGGTCCTGGGTTTGAACGCCCCCCCTCTTAAAAACGTGGCGCCTGACCTTTTCACCTCATCGGCTATGTCAAGCATCATGTCCCGACCTTCTACAGAACAGGGGCCGGCAAAAACAACCACCCTGTCCCCTCCCAAGACCTTATCCCTTATCTCCAAGACCGTGTCATCCTGCTTAAACTCTCGGCTGACAAGCTTGAAGGGCTTCAAAATCGGCATGACTTTCTCGACGCAATCCATTACTTCGAAAAACGCCGCATCAACTTTACGTTCGTCCCCGATAGCTCCTATTATGGTTCTCTCGACACCTTTCGAAAGATGAACCTGCAGGCCTGAGTCCCTCACCTTGTTTTCCACACTTTCTATTTCCTTTTCCGTTGCACCGGGTTTTAAAACGATGATCATTTCACTCCCTCCTTCTGCAAATATCGATCACAACCACGCTGGTTTTCAGGATGTTTTCCAGGATTTTTATAGAGTATTATGAAGATTCCCCGCATCATGCAGCGCGGGGATAGGAACCGAGAAGCTTGAAAAAGTCGCAGAGAATTCTCATCTCGTTTATGGCGGATGAGATGTTCAGGTCTGTGATATGTCCCTCCATATCGAGGAAAAAAAGATACTCCCAGGCTCTCTTCTTGACCGGCCTCGACTCAATCTTCGTTAAGTTTATTCCATATTTAGAAAATGGCGCGAGAATTTTGTACAGGGCTCCCACCTCATCCTTAACGGAGAAAATTATGGACGTCTTATCCCACTCCGTTTTTTCCGGAGTTATTTTACCAATTATTATGAACCTTGTGAAATTGTAAATATTGTCCTGAATATTTTTCTTGATAACCTTAAGCCCGTATATCTTGCCGGCAACCTCTGCTGCGATAGCAGACGACGATGGATCTTCAGAAGCAAGTTCGGCAGCCTTCGCTGTGCTGTCAACATGGAATACAGGAATGTCCCTCATGTTTTTTTCCAGCCAATTTCTGCATTGGGCGATCGCGTGAGGGTGGGAATAGACTCTCTTTAAATGATCCACCTCACCTGTTACTGAGAGCAGTGCGTGAGATATTTCGAGAGTGATCTCACCAATGATATTGATATTGTGCTCCACGAACATGTCGAGGGTATTGCTGACTATCCCCTCAGTGGTGTTTTCAATGGGCACCACACCGAACTCCACATTCTCTCGCTCAACGGACTCGAAAACTTCCGCAACGTTTATTACGGGGACGAGTTCCGCGCTCTCCCCGAACTGTTTGATACAGGCCATGTGCGTGAAGGTCGCTTTTGGCCCGAGGAAACAGACGCGCATCTGTTTTTCCAGAGATATGGATGCCGAGATTATCTCTCTGAATATCGTCCGCACGGCATCTGTGGGAAACGGCCCTCTGTTCAACTTGCTGAGGCTCTCCAGTATCTCCGCTTCCCTCTCGGGAACGTACACTCTGAGATCGTGTTTCTTTTTTAAATCTCCAACAGCCCTGGCAATCTCTGCCCTTTTGTTGAGAATATCCAGAATTTGTCTGTCTAGTTCGTCGATCTCATTTCTATACTGTGTGAGAACTTCAGTCCAAGAACTCATTTCGTCTGGCTCTTGTTTTCTCCCATTTTTCTGTATTTCTCGTATCTCCTTTCCAAAAGCTCCTCTATGCTCAGCGAATTCACTTCTTGAAGGGCGGCGAGGAGATGCTCTTTCAATAAATTCGCTGCCTCTTCGGGGTCCCGGTGCGCCCCCCCCTCAGGTTCCGGTACGATCACGTCGACTATATCGAAACTTTTCAGATCCGGCGCGGTTATCTTCATAATATCAGCAGCGATCTCGCCCTTTCCGGCATCTTTCCAAAGGATCGATGCACATCCTTCCGGCGAAATGACGGAATATATGGCGTATTCCATCATCATGACGATATCTCCTATACCGATGGCAAGCGCTCCCCCTGAGCCTCCCTCACCGATCACCGCTACGATGATAGGAGCAGCAAGCCCGGCCATCTTTATGAGATTTTTCGCTATTGCCTCTGCCTGCCCTCTCTCTTCAGCCTCAAGCCCGGGATAGGCACCGGGAGTATCGACGAAACTGATGATCGGCAGGTGAAATTTCTCCGCCAATTTCATCACTCTGAGAGCCTTCCTGTACCCCTCCGGATGTGCCATGCCAAAGTTTCTGTGCAACTTCTCGTGCGTCGTCCTCCCCTTCTGTTGCCCTATCAAGACTACCTTCTGCCCATCGATTTCGGCAAATCCCGTCACGATTGCCGCGTCATCCATAAAGGCCCTGTCACCGTGGATTTCAATAAAGTTCTTGCAAATCAGCTTTACGTAATCGAGCATGTATGGTCTCGATGGGTGTCTGGCAAGAAGAGTTTTCTGCCATCTCGAGAGGTTCGAGAAAATCTCTTTTTTTATTTTCCCGATCTTCCGTTCGAGCTTCTTGATTTCCTCGACAACCGCTTTAGACCCGTAATCATCCGAAGACTTCAGCTGTTCAAGCTTGTTTTCGAGTTCCACGATCGGTCTCTCAAAGTCCAGATACTGTCCAATCATATTTCCCTCAAAATCAGGATTTTGCTCATCCAGGAGAGAAAATCATATCAAAAATGTTTCGACAAGTTTACTTATTTTTTGTTCTTCCAGAGGCTCGACCCACTGCGCATCCTCTTTTCTAAACCAGGTCAACTGTCTTTTAGCATAGTGCCTCGTGTGCCTCTTCACGGTTTCGATCGTTTGGGTAAAATCCTTTTCGCCCCTCAAGAACCCGACGACCTGGCGATAACCGAGGGCCCGCATCGGCCTGAGTTCGGAAGAGTAGCCCATTTCCAGCAAGCCGTTTACCTCTTCGACGAAACCATCAGCGAACATCTTCTCAACTCTCGTATTTATCCTCTCGTACAGCCATACCCTTTCCGGCGACAGAACGAGAAAGAGATCGACAAACTTTTTTGCTCTTTTTCTCCACGTATTCCTCTGTGACGAATATCTATTTCCCGAGATCATCATGACCTCGAGGGCGCGGATGATTCTGATTCTGTCGTTCGGAGAAACGCCTCTTGCAAACTCGGGATCTTTTTCTTTCACCTCTTGGTAGAGGTTTTCCCATCCTTCTCTTTCCGCCCGAATCAACAGATCCGCTCTCACTGAATCCGATGAGGGAAGAGCATCGAGGCCCAGAAGAAAGCTTCTTATGTACAACCCCGTTCCCCCGACGAAGAGAGGAATCTTGCCTCTTTCATAAATTTCCCTGACAGACTCTGATGCCTCACGCACATATTCTGCAGCCGAAAAGGCCTCATCAGGATTTCTAATATCATAGAGATGGTGGGGAAAGGAACTCCTCACACCGGGGGACGGTTTCGCCGTGCCTATGTTCATGTAACGGTAAACCTGTAAAGAATCGAAATTCACGATTTCGAGAGGAAATCTCTCTGCGAGGGAGAGCGCCAATGCGCTCTTTCCCGATGCGGTCGGCCCCCCGATAATGACCACCTTCTTTTCCATTTGTGGAACTTCAGGTCCTCCCGAAAAGTTTATGCAAATCCCCCCTGGTAACTTTTATAAATACCGGTCTTCCATGGGGGCAGGTCTGGCTGTAACCGGCACTCGCAAGATCATCGAGAAGATATCTGAGCTCCCCGTCCGGGATTCTGCGAGTCCCTCGCAGCGAGGTGTGACAGGCCATCCTGGCCATGAGGTCATCCAAAACTCTTTTCGGCTCAGCGGTTGCATCGATTGATCCACCCTCGATCATATCGAGTATGTCTTCAACGACGGACAGGGGGTCGATCCCCTTGAGATATAACGGCACTGCTTGAATTTGAACCACGCCATCTTGGAGATCGACGCGATAGCCCAATTCAACGAGAAGTTCTTGAACATCCTCGGTGTGCCCCCTCAGGCGCTCCTCCGGAATATCGACAGAAATGAGAAGGTGTTCGGGGCTCTCCAGCCAATGTTTGAAATCCTTCTGCACCTTCCCGTAATTTATACGCTCCGATGCTGCATGAATGTCGAGGAAAAACAGCTCATCCCCGCCGTCCAGGAGAAGGTAATTTCCCAGCACCTGTCCCACGATTTTCATCCGGGAGAAGGATCCCGGTGAGATGAAAAGTTCATGTGATTCCCCCGCCTCTGTTACGGATCGGGAAGAGGGACCGATACCGCCCTCGAAAGGGGTTTCACCTGGTGCCTTACCACGAAATATCCCCATCCCATCTCTATCGCGCGGAACCCAGAAATCGGCCGAAACCGGTGAGTCCTCTACACCTTCATCCCTCCAAACGCCACCGACAAACAGGTTCCTCACCGAATACCTGATCAACTCGAACAGCTCTTTCCTGAATCTGAATCGAACCTCTCTTTTCGCAGGATGAACGTTGAAATCCGCTTCTTCGGGCGAAACTTCGATGAAGAGGTAGGCACAGGGAAACCTGTTTTCAGGGATCAAGCCTCTCATGCCTTCCTTGACTGCACCAACGCACATGGAGTCTTTGACGGCCCGCCTGTTTACGAATACGAAGATCCTGTTTGTCCTCACGAAGGTTTTGACCGGAAAAGAAACGAGCCCCGAAATGGCAAAATAGGGGCTCACCTCGCTAAAATCCTGAAGGCTATCCCCGATCTCGCTCTCCCTGAGACGAACACGGGCGAAGATAGCAACATCAGCCGGAACCGTTGTCAAATCCGAGCTATCGCTCCTATAAATAAAATCGACTCCCGTGCAGGGTATGGCGAGGTCCCAAAAAACCGATTTGAGACTGGTCTGCTCGACTTTTCTGCTCTTGAGAAATTTTTTTCTCGCCGGAGTGTTGAAAAAGAGATCCCTCACTTTCACAACGGTACCACAGTCTCCCGTAACGGGCCTCTCCCCGACGATCTTTCCTCCATCTGCGATAATCTCGATACCTTCGTCCCTTCCCTTGGGTATCGAGACAATTTCCATCTTCGACACCGATGCAATCGATGC
>CAYFXN010000014.1:0-4399 GCA_964347065.1 uncultured bacterium
GCATTCCGCATTACCATTCTGGTTGTATGATATGCTTTCTGCAGTTCTGCTCTCTGGTTCTCTCTGAACTCTGAACTATGGACTGGATTTATCTCTCCACGTCCATCTTGATGATGGCCTTCTGGTATGCCTGGAGCAGATCCTTTCGGTAGACGACACCGATCAACTTACCGGTTATGCGGTTTTCGATGACCGGGAGCTGCTCCACGTTTTTGTAACCGAACCTGATCAGTGCCGTGTACAGGTCATCTTCAGGGGATACGGCCACAAGGTCCGTGGTCGCAACGTCAACGGCTCTCACCAGCTCCGCCAGTTCCTCTTCGCGCACGAAGGATTTGATGTCAGAAAAGGTGATAACTGCCTCCAGCCTGTGGTTGCCGTCGTGGATGTAGAGGTAGTTCGTCGGGTTCGAGATGAATATCTGGATGAGCTCCTCGAATGTGGCCCACGGGTTTACCGTCGAATAGGTGCTCTTCATGATATCTGCGATGCGCATAGATTTTAAAACCCCCATCTCCCTTCCCGCGACGATGTCGATACCTTTCTGGTGTAGCTTGAACGTGTAGAGGGAAAAGGAGAGAAAACGCCTCGCCACGATCATGGCGATGATTGTGGCCGTCATGAGCGGCAGGATGATCTTGTAGCTGTTCGTCATCTCGAAGACGATCAGAATGGCCGTGATGGGGGCGTGTACGACTGCTGCCAGGAAGGCGGCCATACCCACCAGCGCGTATGATCCGGGTGCCGATATGACGGTGGGCATGAGCATGATGAACAGTTTCCCGAGCCCCCCGCCAAGCATCCCGCCGATGAAGAGTGCAGGACCGAGCACTCCACCCGAGCCACCGCTTCCGATGGAGAAGGAGGTGGCCACAACTTTCATGAGCGCAAGCGCGAGGAGCATGTACCAGGCGCCGATTCCGAAGAGGGCCTCGTTCACCGACTCCATATTGGTCCCGAGGATTTCGGGAAAGATAACCGCCATGACCCCGACGATGAGGCCTCCGATGGCGGGTTTGAGGAGCGGGTTTGCCCGCAGTCTCTCGTGGAAATATTCGTCCGTTTTGTGCAGAAGGTGGATGAACCCCACGGCGAGAAGGCCGCAGATGGCCCCCAGGGCGGCGTAAGGGAAAAACTCAAGCACGCTCTTCAGTTCGTATGCCGGAACATGAAACTGGAGGATGTTTCCCAAAAAGGCCCGCATGGTGACCGTGGCGACTACCGAGGAGAGCACGATGGGAGCAAAGGTCTGCAGCGAGAAGTCGCCGATCATCACTTCCAGGGCGAAGAAAACGCCGCCGATGGGTGCGTTGAAAACTGCCGCGATACCGCCTGCGGTGCCACATCCCACCAGGGTTTTCATCATCTCGCCGGAGAGGCGGAGAAACTGCCCCACGCTGGAACCGATTGCAGCTCCTATCTGTGCTATCGGCGCCTCCCTGCCGACTGAGCCTCCGGAACCGAGCGTGGCCGCCGCAGTAAAAGTCCGGAGGAGCGTTGTTCTCGGTTTTATGAGCCCGCCTCTCAGGGTGATCGATTCCATTGCGTCGGGGACCCCGTCTCCCTTCGCTTCCTGTGGATACAGTTTTATGAGGGGGGCGATTAGGAGGCCGCCCATGGCCGGCAGAATGAACAGGAGGTACCGACTTTCCCCCAGAATCTTCCCGTGGATCTCTCCGAAGAAAATCCGGGTGAAAAAACCTATCAGTTTGATGAATACAACGGCACCGAGACCCGCGAGGGCACCGATGACGATTGAGAGAAAGATGTTGAACGCCTGGTCGGAAATTCCGAGACGGGAAAGTGTTCGGAATATAACCTTCCTGATTGGCTCCCCTATCTTCCTGGATGTGAAGCCGGTAACCTGTTTGAAAAGACCCTGCATCTACCTCTCTGGGAGAACGAAAAACACATCTAAATTGGGATGTTCCACCATTGTATATCACATGTCACTAAAGATTCTCAAGCACCGAAAGCGGGGCCAATGTCGGTGGTTTCGTGATCGAAGGGGCCCTGCCCCGGCTGTTTGCCTTCCAACTTCCAGCCGGTTGGCCCGTCATGCTCCGGTTTTCCCGGACGGCACCTGTTGACGCTTTATTTTTTTCAGGAGGTGTATTACTATTATTTTGTTCTCTATTGGAATAGTAATCCTGCATTAAATCAATGAGCGCGCATAAAAGGAGGGAAAAAGTGGGTAAGAACATCGTACAGAAGATCATTGATTCGCACCTCGTATCAGGCGAGCCAGCGTCCGGGAAAGAGGTCGGAATTAAGATCGACCAGACGCTGACACAGGATGCTACGGGAACGATGGTGTACCTGCAGTTTGAGGCGATGGGGATCCCCAGAGTCAAAACGGAGCTTTCCGTTTCCTACGTGGACCACAACACCCTGCAGGAAGGGTTCGAAAATGCCGATGATCACCGCTACCTGCAGACCGTTGCTGCCAGACACGGAGTGTATTATTCCCGGGCAGGGAACGGCATATGCCACCAGGTTCATCTGGAGAGGTTCGGTGCGCCCGGGAAGACGCTCCTTGGATCGGACTCACACACACCGACAAACGGTGGCATCGGGATGATCGCCATCGGAGCGGGCGGCCTCGACGTTGCCATAGCCATGGCCGGTGGGGCTTTCTTCCTGACCTATCCGAAGGTTCTGAAGGTACATTTCACGGGGGAATTGTCTCCCTGGGTCTCTGCGAAAGACGTGATATTAAAGTTGCTCGAGATACTCACGACGAAGGGAAATGTGGGTTGGGTTGTCGAATACGGCGGTGAGGGCATCAAGTCGTTGAGCGTACCGGAACGGGCCACGATAACCAACATGGGAGCCGAACTGGGCGTGACCACCAGTATCTTTCCATCCGATGAAGTGACGAGAAAGTTCCTCAAGGCCCAGAACAGAGAGGCCGTCTGGGTTTCCCTTGAAGCGGACGAGGATGCAAAGTACGACAGGGCGATAGAATTGAACCTCTCGGAAATCGAGCCGATGGTTGCACAGCCTCACAGCCCGGACAATGTGGTGAGGATAAGAGACATTGCGGGAACTGAGGTGCACCAGGTTCTCGTTGGCTCCTGCACCAATTCCTCCTACAAGGATGTTATGACGGTGGCGAAGATACTGGAGGGAAGGACGGTAAGCCCATCGGTCAGTTTCGGCGTGGCACCCGGTTCGCGGCAGGTACTCCTCATGGCGGCGAGAGAGAGTTCCGTTGCGAGTCTGGTCGGGTCCGGTGCGCGGATTCTCGAGGCGACCTGCGGTTTTTGCATCGGCGCAGGGCAGGCCCCGCCTTCCGGGGCGGTGAGCGTCAGGACGAATAACCGAAACTTCTTCGGTCGGTCGGGCACGAAGGACGCGGGGATTTACCTGGTGAGTCCCGAGACGGCTGCTGCCTGCGCTATCAAAGGGGTGATTGCAGACCCGCGAGACGTGGCGGAAGAGTACGGCATCGAACCGCCAGGCGTGAGCGCCCCCGATGAGTTCATCGTTGACGACACCATGATCATAGTCCCCCCCGAAGACGGAACGGGTATCGAGATAAGAAGGGGACCAAACATCGGGAACCCGCCGGAAGCCTCTCCTCTCAAGGACAGCCTGAAGGGCGAGGTAACGCTCAAGGTGGGTGACAAGATCACCACCGACCACATCATGCCGGCCGGCGCCCGGCTGAAATACCGGTCCAATATCCCCAAGTACGCGGAGTTTGTATTTGAAAGCGTCGACGCCGAGTTCCACAGAAAGTCTCTGAAGAACAAGGCAGAGGGGGTCGACACCATCGTGGTGGGAGGACTCTCATACGGGCAGGGAAGTTCCCGGGAGCACGCTGCGATTTGTCCGAGCTACCTGGGTGTACGTGCCGTTGTTGCGAAATCCTTCGAGAGGATCCACTCGGCGAACCTGGTCAATTTCGGGATCTTGCCCCTCCTGATCGCAAACGAGGAGGACTATGACAGGATCGATCAGGGCGACAGGTTGGAGCTTCCCCAGGTGAAGGCTGACATCCTGAAAGGGGAGGTGGTGAAAGCCGTGAACACCACGAAAGGCTTCGAGATAGAGCTGAAACACGCGCTTTCAAAGAGGCAGATCGAGATACTCATTGCGGGGGGGAGGCTCGCGTATACGAAGCAGAAGGGGAGCCAATAAACAAAAAGTTCAGAGTTCAGCGTTCAGATTTAACGGGATGATTCCTCGTTCCCCATCCCTAACTCTTAATACCAACTACTAACTGCTAACTACTAATTTCTCATCATCTTCAACTTCTGGTTTTCAAAGCTTCGTTTCCTCGGCTGTTCAAGCTACCAGGGTTTCGGTTTTTCTGCTCTCTGCGCTCTGCTTTCGGTTTCCCTCTGAACTTTGGACTCTGAACTCTGAACTATTATTTATTCATATTCGTACA
>CAYFXN010000014.1:4499-29782 GCA_964347065.1 uncultured bacterium
TCCCTCTGAACTTTGGACTCTGAACTCTGAACTATTATTTATTCATATTCGTACAGCGTATACCGGGGGAGAAGGTGCGGGGGGATTCCTTCGATAAACCGTGATGGCTTGGAGAGGACGCTCTGGGTCTGGCGGTCAAAAATGTGAACGGGGGATGAGAAGAAGAGATTCTGTTTTGCCCTCGTGGCCGCCACGTAAAGGAGCCTTCTTTCCTCCTCGAGCTGGTAGGGGTCGTCCAGCGATTTGAGGGAGGGGATCCTGCCGTCGAGAACCCATATGATGAACACGGTGTTCCATTCCAGCCCTTTTGCTGAATGAATCGTGGAGAGGGTGAGGTAATCCGACTCCCTGTCCGTTCCGGCAACATCTGCAACGCTTGCTACTATGGGTTCGAGCGTGATATCGGTCAAGAATGTTTGGAGGCTCCTGTACCGCTCGGCGATAACCTCGAGCTGTTCCAGGTCCTTGAGCCGTTTCGGGTAGTCGTCGAATTTTTTCTCCATCACGGGCCGGTAAAAATTGCTGATGAGCTGTATCCTCTCCACAGGAGGCATTTCATCCCGGGAGATCGTCAACAGGAGCTCGGAAAGCTTTCCGCAATCCTCGCTCCTCTTTCCCCTTGCAAGATCCTCGGCCACCTGGCGAATCGGCTCGCCGGCGGTAAGCCTTCTGGCCAGGACGCCGGCTTTTTTCTTTCCGATCCCTTCAGCGAGCTTGAACGCCCTCAGCGAACTTATTTCGTCGAACGGGTTTGCGATAATGCGCAAGATGGAGAGGACGTCTTTTATGTGGGTGGTCTCCATGAATTTGAACCCACCGAACTTCCGGTAGGGGATGTTTCTCTTGGCAAGCTCGATCTCCAGGTCGAAGGAGAGAAAAGATGCACGGAACAGAACGGCCATATCTTTGAAGTTGAGGTCCTCCTCGTATAGCTCGAGTATTTTGTCTGCCACGAAGAGGGATTGCATCTTCTCGTTCGGGGAGGCAACGATCCAGGGAGGGTCCCCTCCCTTTTTTCTCGTGAAGAGTTTTTTGGGGAACTTTTCGACAGCCCGCTCGATGATGATGTTCGTCAGGTCCAGAATGGGTTGCGTTGAACGATAGTTTTCCTCCAGGTAGATGATCCTCGTGTCGGGAAACATGCCGGGAAAGTCCATGATGTTTCGGAAGTCCGCTCCTCTGAAGGAGTAGATGCTCTGGGAATCATCTCCCACGGCCATGATGTTTCGGTGTTTTTCGGCCAGCAGGTAAGATATCTCCGCCTGCAGGCGGTTCGTGTCCTGAAATTCATCGATCATGATGAACCGGTACCTGTTCGAGAGGGCGTCCCTCACCTCCGGGAATTCGGTGAGGATTCTCAGCAGGTTTATGAGAAGGTCGTCGTAGTCCATGAGGTTTTTGTCCTGTTTCATCCGGTTGTAGTGGACGGCGATCTTTTCGATATCTGCCGTGAGATAAGAGAAGTGGGGGAAATCTGACAGGATGACATCTTCGATGGAGCAGCTCTTGTTTATCGATTTGCTGATTATTTCACCCACCGTCTCCTTCCTGGGGAACCTGACGGTCCTTCCCGAGTAGCCCAGCTCCTCCCTCACGAGCCCAACGAGATCGATAGAGTCTCCCCTGTCGAGGATGGTGAAGTTATTGCCGTAACCGATGAGGTGTGCGTGCTGCCTGAGGACGCCGTTTGCAAAGGAGTGGTAGGTCCCTCCCGCCACCTTCTCACACCTGGCGTCGGTCATGAGGGCTGCCCTCCGGAGCATCTCCTCTGCGGCTTTTCTCGTAAAGGTGAGCAGAAGAATCGATTCGGGGTCGACACCATCGGATATCAGGCAGGCCACCCGGTAAATGAGCGTTCTCGTCTTTCCGGATCCTGCGCCGGCAATGACGAGAAGGGGTTTTTCCCTGTGCAGCGCCGCCTCGCGCTGGGCTTCATTGAGATCCCTCTCCAGGTTCAGGGTCCCGCGTTTTTCCCCGTCGGGGATCAGCTTGTATCTTTTCATCGATTTCTCTTTCCGCCCTCATGAAACGCAACAGTACAGGCACCGGTACCTCGTGGGATATTTCTCGGAAACGTTTTCACCCAACAGATTCGAGACAAACCAGTCGACGCGTAATGCCGGGATGCCCGTTCTCCTGGCGGCGCTGACGATCTCCCTCATTTTCCCACGAGGTTCCGATTGACTTCCTACCGTTTCGATAACGGCCTGCCGCAATAGACGCAGTATGGAGAAGCTGAATCGGTGTAGCGCGTGCAGTGGACGCACTGGATGGTGGGTTTTTCTTCCTTTTCCTCTTCTTTCTCATCCCAGATGTCTTCATCGTAATATTTCCAGTCGTCGCGTGACATGACTCCCCCTTCACAATTTTTGCGTCATGATCCTTGAAACAAATAAAATCCGGACCATCGACCAGGTGCCCGTTCGGCTATCGCCATCACGCTGCACCACTGACTATTATAAAGCATATTTGATGATCCATTTGCCCGGATTCACACCGTCCTGTCAATCTCTTTTCTTCATGATCTTTTGCAGGTTTTTAAGGAGAGCGCTCACCTCTTCATCGGTCCCTACGGTTATCCGGAGACAGTCGTGAAGCCTTTTCGTGTCGAAATAACGTACCAGGATCCTCCTCTTTTTCAGCTCGTTGAAGAGCCCTTCGAGCCTCTGCCCTTTGATCCGAGCAAGAACGAAGTTTGCCCTCGAGGGAAACACAGAAAATCCCAGGCTCACGAGGCCTGCCGTAAGCCTTTTCCGGGTGCCGATGATTTTTTTCACGTTCATCCTCATCCAGGAAATGTGCCCGAGGGCGGCGCAGCCGGCGGCAAGAGTCATTCTGTTGACGTTGTACGAGTCTTTGACCTTTTTCATCTCTTGCGTAATCCAGCGGGGAGCCAGCGCAATGCCCAGGCGAATGCCCGCGAGGGAGAACGACTTGGAGAGCGTGCGTAAAACGACCAGATTTTCGCTTTTTGCCACGAGGCCGATGGCCGAGTCTTGAGCGAAATCGACATAGGCCTCATCGACGACAACGATGCCGTGAAACTTTTTTGCCACCCTCTCGATTTCCCGGGTTGGAACGAAGGTGCCCGAGGGAGAATTGGGATTTGCCAGGAAGAGGATCTTTCCCTTCTGCGCGGAGATATTCTCCGGCAGGGAGAAGTCATCGGGAAACGGCACCTGGACCGGCTCCCCTCCCTGGATGCTCACGAGGGTTTCGTAGAGGGTGTAGGTCGGCGAGGGATAGACGACTCTGTCTTTCTCCCCCACGAATACCCTGGTGAGAATGGAGAGGAGCTCGTCGGAGCCGTTTCCTGCGAGGATAGAGCTCGCCGGCAGGCCGTAAACCTTCGATGCTTTGTTTATAAGAGGCCCGTAATCGGGGTCCGGGTACAGCCTCAGGTCGACTGTCCCCTCGGATATCAGGGCCTCCAGAACCCTCGGAGAGGGCGGGTAGGGGTTTTCGTTGGTGTTGAGCTTGACGAACTTTTTTTTCCCGGGCTGCTCTCCGGGAACGTAGCCGGACATTTTCCTGATATTTTCTCTCACCCATCCTCTCTTCGTCATACCCTCCTCACCCGGGAAATGAGTTCTCTCCACGCCCCTTCCGATCTCTTTACCACGTCGGTGGATGTGCAGAAGGCGACCCTGAAGTGGCCCTCTCGTCCGAAACCGCTGCCCGGAACGATGAGAATCCGGTTCTCTCTCGCTTCGGCGGCGAACGCCGAATCGGTTGTTCCCTCCGGGACGCGGGGGAAAAAGTAGAATGCGCCTTCGGGCATCTGAAAATCGATTTCCAGTTTTGTGAATATCCTTGCGAACCGTTCCCTGTTTTCCTCATAGGCCGCCATGTCCGGTGCCTTCGTCCCGATGGCTCCGGAAATTCTCTGCATCAGGGCCGGTGCGTTGACGAAGCCGAGCGTCCTGTTGGTGAAGACCATGGCGTCAAAGATTTCATCGCTCATGGTTGCATCGGGCGATATTGCTGCATAGCCGATCCTCTCACCGGGGATGTTCAGGTCCTTTGAATGGGAGTACACGACGATGCAGTTTCTTATCTTCTTTGCCGGTGGGACGAAGGACACATCCCCGTAGACGATCTCCCTGTAGGGCTCGTCTGAAATGACATATATCGCTTTTTTCGTCTTCCTTTCGTGTTTCTCGATGATCTCTCCCAAGTGGGAGAGGGTGTCCTCGCGGTAGACCTTCCCCGTCGGGTTGTTCGGCGTGTTGATTATCACCGCTTTGACCTCCTCGGAAAGGTTTTTTTCCAGTTCGGAAAGATCGGGCTCGAAGTCCTCCCCCGTTTGCAGAACGACCGGTATGCCTCCCTGGTTGGTTACGTAAATGAGGTACTCGACGAAATAGGGAGAAAAGCAGAGGACCTTTTCTGCGGGGTTGAGCAGGGCCTTCAGGACCACGTTTAAACCTCCTGCAGCGCCTGCGGTCATCACGACATTTTTGTCGGCAAACTTCCTCCCTGACAACTTTTCGAGCTCTTTTGCCCTCTCTTCCCTTACGCCGGGGTATCCGGCATTTTGCATGTATGCGTGCATCCCGGGTTCCGGGTTTGAAAGGATTGCGATGAGGGTCCGGTAAAATTCGGGCGGAGGGTCTCCGTATGGGTTGCCGATTGAGAAATCGAATACATTCTCCTCGCCGAGTTCCTGCTTTAACTGTGCGCCTTCCTCGAACATCTTCCGAATCCAGGAGCTTTTTTTCAGTGACTCTTTTACCGCTTTCGAATACACAAAAGACCTCGCTCAAAGTTCAGAGTTCAGAGTTCATAGTTCAGAGTTAACAACCTCAAATATTCGGTTTCTCTGCTTTCTGTTGTTCTGCTCGCTGCTTTTCTATGGACTCTAAACTCTGAACTCTAAACTGGTTGTTATTCCGCATTACCATTTTCCGTATCCCTTATTCTGGCTTCATGCGCGCCTTTTTTTCAGGAAATCTGCCAGGCGGTCCGTTTCCCAGGTGTTGATAACGTCTTCCGTTTCGAGCCAGCCTCTCCTTCCCACCCCTACGCCGAAAAAGAGGTTATCCAGGTCGTCGAAGTGATGCATATCCGTCGTAATAGCGACCTTCACCCCCCTGCTCTTTGCCATCCTGCAGGTTCTGTCATCTATGTCGAGCCGCTTGGGATAGGAGTTGAGCTCCAGAACCACGTTGTGTTTTGCCGCTGCCTCCAGGATTTTTTCCCTGTCCACTTCGTATCCCGACCGCTCACCGAAAAGCCTGCCTGTCAGATGTCCCACCATGTCGACGACGCCTGTTTCCATCGCGGCCACTATCCGTTCTGTGGCCTTCTCCCTGGACTGGGTCAGGCCTGAGTGGATGGATCCTGTGACGAAATCGAGCTCCTTCAGGACAGAGTACTTCAAATCTAACGTTCCGTCCCTGAGTATGTCAACTTCAACGCCCGAAAAAATCCTGATACCCATCCTCTTGCTGTTGAGCTTTTCGATGATCTCCTTTTGCTGGAGAACCTGGTCCTCGTCGAGGCCTCCCGCCACCCTCAGGGACTTGGAGTGGTCAGTGACGGCAAAATATGCAAAGCCCATCTCTTTTAATAACCGCGCGATCTCTTCAAGGGTGTGAAAGCCGTCGCTCCAATCGGTGTGGAGGTGCATCTCACCCTTTATCATATTTAGCGAAACGAGGTCGGGAAGCCCCCCGGCGACGGCGGCCTCCACTTCTCCCGCGTCTTCCCGTATTTCGGGAGGGACGAATTGCATCCCCAGGCTCCGGTAAATATCCTCTTCCGATTTCGAGGCGATCAGCCGGTTGTCTTTTGCCCTGAAGAGGCCGTATTCGGATAACTTCAGGCCCTTCGATCTGGCAAGGTGACGCAGTTTCACATTGTGTGCCTGCGACCCCGTGAAATAGGCGAGGGCGCTTCCGAAAGATTCCCGGGGGACCACCCTTATGTCGGCCTGGACCGTTTCCATGATATTCACGCTCCCCTTGGTCTCTCCGGCAGCGATGACCTCCGAGACCTGGGGGAGGCTCGTGAAAAACCCTATGAGCTTTTTACCGTCACGGGAAGTCGCCAATATATCGATGTCACCGATAGATTCCTTCATCCTCCTGATCGATCCGGCCACCGCCACCGATTCCGCGAGGCCCGATTCCCGGATATGACGGGCGAGGGTTTCGGCCAGGATGTGGGCTTCACCGAGTGGGATCCTTTCCCGGGACTGCTCTAAAAACTCCATTCCCCTGAGTATGTTTTCCACGGTCTTGGCTTTGATGCCCGGAAGGCCGAGCAACGACCCGTCACTGATCGCCTTTTTCAGCTTTGCAAAACTGTCGATTCCGAGTTCCCTGTAAAAGAGGGAGACCTTTTTCGGGCCCAGCCCCGGTACTTTTTTCAGGGCCAAGAGTTCCGCCGGGAGAGTCTTTTGAAGGTCGTTGAGCAGCGATATATTTCCCGTGGCACAAAACTCCTGGATCTTACCCGCAATATCCTTCCCTACACCGGGGATTTCTGTAAGGCGCTTCTCCGGAAGGTTTCCCACTGATTCGGGATGAGCCATGATGGCGTCAGCAGCATTCCGGTAAGCTCTTATCCGGAAGGGGTTTTCTTCCTGAATTTCGAGATAATCGGCGATCAGATACAGTTTGTCTGCTATTTCTCTATTTTCCGTCATAAAGGGCCATTATCGTGCAAAAAGTTTCCGATAGAATATCCGAAAGACAGCTTAGGTGTATAATAGTGTAATTCTACACCAATTTCGTTTCCAATTGGTGTACAGGAGGAACATACTATGAGCCATTTCAGGAGGAGGTTGATGCTGGCCGTGGCCGGTCTTATTATCCTCCTGTCCTGTTCAACGGCGAGAACGCGATACGTCTCCATTCGCCATTTGGCGGAGGTAAGTGGCGAACAAGCCGGTGACAGCTTCCCGAAAATAACGGTGAATGACTTCGTGGACAAAAGGGAGGACACGGAGATAATCGGGATCGACTACACCCGTGCAGCGGACATTGTGGCCGTTGAGCCGGTGGTGATAGCGGTTCCCGAGGTTGTGGGAAAAATCCTCGAGAAACGGGGATTTGAAGTTTTGCGAATAAGCAGCCAGAAGAGCCCTTCCCAGTATTCACCTCAATATGACGCAGAGTATCACCTGACGGGTGTTATCGAGGAGCTGGTCATTACGGTGAAGGACAAGGGGCCACTAATGGAGAACTACGAATCCCGGGGACGGGTTCACTACTCCCTGCACGATAGAGAGGGAACGGTGATATGGGCCGGCAGGATGCGTGCAGATTCCTCCCAGTCGTCTCCATTCGTTACCCGGAAGGGCATTGAGAATTCAATCAGCGAATGCGTAAAACTTCTCGCGGAAGCACTGGTAAACGATGAGAAGTTCATCGAGGTCACGGTGAAGAGGTGAGAGGTTTTTCACACGTTTTCCACGGATGCCCCCCCTGTTGGGTAGTTAGCGGACGAAATGGATCCTCCGGGTCATTTCACGCGGGGGGGGGGGAGAGGCGAGGAGTGCCTAAGGGTGCAGTTTCCTGAGTATTTCGATAAAGGGGAATATCGCCTCCCTTTGCCGGCCACCGCGGCCCGATGTCATCGGTAGGGGCTGAGGGAAAGCCTTTCGTCGGGACAAAACGCAGAAAAGGGATCGGGAAAAGGTGCGGGGTGAACAGTCCGACGGGAAAGCTGCCGTGGTAATATCCGGAATATCGGGTGAGGGGAAAGAGGCGTTTTTATAATGGAATTTCAGGTTCTTTCGTCCCTCGATGAGATCTGGGGGACTCTCGACATTCTCAACGAGTCATCATTTGAGCCGTCTCCGTTTTTAACGTCCGGGTATCTGAGGATATGGGATAGCTGTTTCTCGGCAGCGCGGGAAAAGCTCATCGTGGCCGGTTTTTCAGAGGGGCAGATGAGGGGCGCAGGTGTTTTTTACCTGAGGGATATGCCTTCGACCTATTTCCTCATCGGAGGTAAATCTCTCTCCGACAGGCTCGGGTTTGTTATCGAGAGGGGATACGAGCGTGCCTTTGTCGAGGGATTCTTCGGTTATGTTCGGGATGTGGGGCGGTTTTCGGGTTCTCGCTTCGTCATTAACAACCTAAACGGCGATACACCACAGGCTGAGATCATTGCCGATGTCGTCCGACGGGCCGCGGCAGTGAGAATGGAAGCAGTTGACTCTTCTCCCTTTATCGCCCTCCCCTCGGATTTCGAGGAGTATCTCGTGTCCCTTCCCGGGAAGAGAAGGCACGAGTTGCGAAGGAAAATGAACAGGGCCCGTGAAAACCTGGGCGGTATCGACGTGGAAGTTTTCGAGGGGAAAGACTCATCGGGGCTGTCTGTGGCCATGGACGAGTTCGTGCGGCTGCACATGGCGTCCACCACGGGAAAGCTGAACTTCTGGAAGCGGAACAGGCGAGAGTTTTTCGACGCCATTGCGAGAGAATTCGGAGCATCAGGTTGGCTGAAGATCCTTTTCCTGCGGAACCAAATAAACGATCGGCGCGTGGCGGCCCTGGTGATCTTCGATTATGGAGAAGATTACCTCCTCTATAACTCCGGCTTCGACCCATCCTATGGAAAGTCTTCCCCGGGCCTGGTGTTGATCGCGAAGGCCATCGAACGGGCCATAAGGGAGGGAAAGAGGAGGTTCGATTTCCTTCGGGGCTCGGAACGCTACAAGTACGAGCTGGGCTCCCAGGACAGGCCAGTTTACCGGGTGGAGTTCGCGGTATGAAAATAGCCGTTATCTCTTACCACACCTGTCCCTATGAGCTTTTCGGCAGCGGGTTCTCCGGAGGAATGAACGTTTTTTTGCGTGAACTCCTCGAGCGGCTGTCCCTCGCAGACATTTCGGTGGATGTCTTTACCCGCTCTCTCGACGGGCACAGCGTCTCGGCGAAAAATGACCGCCTGAAGGTCTACCACATCGGGTGCGGTCTGCCCGCCGACCCGGCGCTTTCGGACTACCTGGAGAATGCCGGGAGGTTTTCTGAGGGTGTGCTCCGTTTCCTCAAGGAGGGGACGGCGCTTTTATTCAGTCATTACTGGCTTTCGGCACCCACGGCTCTTGCGTTGAAAGGGCGCATGGGTATACGGACGGTCCACATGAACCACACCCTCGAAAAGGTTAAGGAATGTTACTCCGGAACCGTTTACTCTTCCGGGGCGCTTCGCCACGCGAGGCTTTTCTGGGAGTTTTCTGTCCAGAAGTTTGCTGACCTGCTGGTATTCCCCTCTGACCGAGACCTCGAAGTGTCCGTCGCTCATTACCCGATCGTTTCCGGGAAAGGCGTCGTCCTTTACCCGGGGATTTCCGAGGAGTTTCTCGACATCCCTGATCTTCGATCCCAGGGCAGAAGAAGGCTCGGCTTTTCCGAAGACTTCTTCCTCTTTCTGTTCAGTGGAAGGGATGAGAGGACGAAAAACCTGAAGGGGCTCCTATCAGCTTTCGAAAAGCTCGTCTATGAGAGAGCCCGCCTCATCATCGTCGGCAGCGACAGGCATTATTCCGGCAGCAACATAGCGTGTCTGGAGCCCCAATCGAGGGAGTCCCTGCTTCCCCTCATCGATGCCTCTGATTGCGTGGTAATTCCCTCGTATTATGAAAGTTTCGGCTTCTTCGGGATGGAAGCTCTGGCCAGGGGAAAACCGGTCGTTGCGGCCCGGGGCACTTTCCTGGGAGACCTGGTGAAAAGACACGATCTCGGTGCGGTCTTTGACGGGAAGGATGCTGCTTCTCTTTCCGGGGCGCTCACCTCCATCATAGAGCGAAGAGAGGATTTCCGGGGAAGGTCGGATGAGATTTCGATGAGGGCCCGTCGATTTACCTGGGAGAGGGCTTCCTCACGATTTCTACGAGTTCTGAATCAGTTTTCCTGAGCCGGACGGCATTGTCGATGAAATTCTCGAGGCCCATTTTCGCCTCGTCGTCCGTGTACTGTACGGGTGGGTGCTTCATGAAATAGGAAGAGGGTTCGATGAGGGGCCCACCCATGTTCGCATCGATGGCAATTTTGAGGCATCTGATAACGTCCAGGACGACACCGGCACTGTTTGGAGAGTCGATGACCGAAAGCCGCAGCTCCAGCTCTACCGGTGATTTGGCGAAACCCTGGCCTTCCAGCCGGATGAAACAGATCTTGTTGTCTTTCTGCCAGGGAACGTAGTCCGACGGCCCAACGTGGATGTTTTCATCGGAGATGGTCTCGCCTATGACGGACCGGACGGACTCGGTTTTGGAGATCTTCTTCGATGAGAGCCTTTTTCTGTTGAGCATATTGAGGAAATCCGTGTTCCCTCCCGTATTGAGCTGATAGGTCTTCTTTATCGAGATCCCCCGGTCGGAGAAGAGGCTGGCGAGGGCTCTGTGTACGATCGTGGCGCCCAGCTGCGACTTTACGTCGTCCCCGATGATGGGAATATTCTTCTCTCTGAACTTTTCGGCCCACTGGCCATTCGATGCTACGAAAACGGGAATGCAGTTCGCCATGGCTATTCCCAGCTCCAGGCAGAGGTTCGCGTAGTACTCGGTGGCTTTCTCGGACCCGACGGGCAGAAAGTTGACGAGTATTTCGGTACCCGAGTCGCGGAGTATCTTCTTCACGTCGTCAGGTTCGCGCCGGGAGGGGGCGAAGACGTAATCCTCGGGATATTCCTTCATGTGTTCGGGGTACCCGTCGAGGATCGGGGACATGTGAACTTCCACACTGCCCTGAGAAATATCCTCGAGAAATCGAGGAGTGGAGTTCGGTTTCGCAAAGATTGCTTCTCTGAGCTCTCTGCCCACTTTCCGTTTGTCGATGTCGAAGGCTGAAACGATTTCCACGTCTCCCGGACCGTAGGGGCCCACGTAGCTGTTTATGAGGCCTGCGAAGCCCTCATCCTCCAGCTGCCCCTCGTTCTCCCGATGACCGTAGTATTCTATTCCCTGCGTGAGAGCGCTCGCGCAGTTTCCCACGCCAACGATAGCAACCCTGATTTTCTCCATATTTCCGCCCTCGCGTTTTAGTGTTCGATCGTCAAATTATTTGATTCGCCTTCCTCGACGGAGGTTTCCTCGACAGGTGGAAGAAGGCTGAAGCAAACCCAGCACGTGGGAGGGGATACATCGGATTTTCTGAGCCGTTCTTCTCCGATAAAATTCTGGGCGCCACACTGTGCGCAGTTGACTATCATGCCGTCAGAGTACTTTCCATGGGGGGAGCAATCTATCCTGTACCTCTATCATCCTGGTACCCCGCAATTTTTTTGTTCTTTTGAGAATATCTCCGAGGTCCTCCGGGCAGTCCGCTCTATTATATTCGATTCCAAATGCTTCGCAAATCTTATTGAAATCGGGATTATTCAGGTTTACGCCGATTCTTTCCAGGTTTCCCCACCGGTCCCACTCACGAAGCACCCCGTAACCCGAGTCGTTGAAAAGGATGATGGTAATGTGGAGATTCCTCTCCGAGGCTGCCATAAGTTCGCCGGCGAAATAGGGAAAGTTTCCGTCTCCCGTTATGACATACCCGTCCCCTGCCTCCGCCGCTGTTAGCCTCCCAAGAGCCGCGGGAAAGGCGTAACCGAGGCTGTTGCTCCCCGATGGGTAGGCAAAGAGACCCTGCTCCCGCGTTCTGTAGAAATACCGCATCCAGTAGGCGATTATCGTCGGGTCGGTGGAAACGGCAGCCTCTTCGGGAATCGAATTTTCCAGCACGTCGATGTATGCCATCTCTTTCGGGTAACGCTCCCGCGCCTGCTTCAGGCTCCGGCTCCTGGCGCTCGAGAGGGTTTCTAAAAGCTTCTTTCCCCTCTCTATTCGCTGGATCTCGGCGGAATCGATGAAGTCCTCGACGGCGCAGGTAAGAGGAACGATCTCGACACCGGGGATTTTCGGTACGAAGGCATCCAGATTTACATTGATGATTTTTCGGGGAAATGGGCCTTTCCTGTTGTCCGTCGAAAGCAGAGAAAAGGAGGTTCCCAGGGCGATCAGGAGGTCCCCTCTCTCCATGACTTTACCTCCAGCGGACCGGCGGTAGACGCCGCCGGAAAATTCGTCCGACTCGGGGATAGCCCCTTTGGCCGTTATCGTCGTTATCAGGGGCGCGTGTATTTTCTCGGCAAGTGATCGCAGCTTTTCTCCGCTCCGGGAGAATAGAGCCCCGTAGCCGGCGAAAATGACGGGATGGCGCGAGTTGTTGATGAGTTCTTGGCATTGTCTCAGGGAGTCTCGAGACGGAGGGGCGGGCTTGGTTGGCGTGAGATTGCAAGAATCATCAACCGGTTCGTAAGGCCTGAGCGTATGAAGAGGCAGTTCCACGTAGGAGGGTTTCAGGGGCAATGAGAGGGAGCACCGCACCGCTCCGGCGAGGGCCTTGTTTACTTCTTCGGGCCGTTCCGGGAAAAAGGTGTCCTCAACCAGCAGCGAAGCCGCCCGGGGCTGTCCCGCGAACTCGTGCAGGGCCCTGGCCCTTTGCCCCCTTGCCTCTTTGTGAATCTGACCCGATAAGAATACGACCGGCGTCCCCTTCATTGTGGCTTCGAGCATGGCGCTGGCACCAATGAGAAATCCCGGCCCCGGTGTGACCAGGCAAAAGGATATGCGGGAGCTTGATCGGGAGTACCCCGCAGCCATGTATCCGGCAGCGAGTTCCGTTCTCGCAGGAATGTAGAGGTCCTGCAGGCCCGCCCGGGATATTTCTCTCAAAAGGCGCATGATGTGTGTACCCGCAACACCGAAGACGGGGGCCTTCGTTTTCCTCAGTATTTCTATCAAGGGAAAAGCCGTTACTTTTTCCATGCTTAAAAAGTTCCTTGCTTTTATGCGAGCTTGAGTGCTTAAACTATTTTTAGTAAAAAGACGGATAATTGCAACAATGAGCTTCAGGAAGACGGAGGAAAGTCATGCAGATCGAGAAGGGCACGGACAAACTCGTTAAGACCGTTCGTCTCATGATAAAGGACGCGCCGGGCTATCTGGGGAAATTGGCAACCGCGATCGGGAGTATGGGCGGCAACATCGGCGACGTCAAGATCATCCGTTTCGGCATGGAGTACAACACCCGGGACATCACCGTATTCGTCGACGACGAAGAGCACCTCGAGCGAGTGCTCGAGGCGATCGGAAAGGTTGAGGGTGTGATAATTTCTGACGTCATCGACCTCGTCCTCGAGCTTCACCGTGGCGGGAAGATTCGCGTGAAATCCACCGTCACCATCGAGGGTGTGAGCTCGATCAGAAAAATTTATACACCGGGCGTGGCGAAGGTGTGCAAGGTTATCCAGAACGACCCGGATAAGGCGTACGACTTCACTTCTATCGGAAATTCCGTCGCTATTGCCACGAACGGATCAGCGATCCTGGGACTGGGAAACATCGGTGCGGTCCCGGGAATGCCCGTGATGGAGGGAAAGGCTGTCCTCTTTGACTACCTCGTCGGAATAAACGGAATGCCGGTGCTCATCGAATCCGATGACCCGGATGAGATGATATTCGTGCTGTCGAAAATCTCCAGCACCTTCGGAGCGATCAAGCTGGAAGATATCAAAGCGCCCGATTGCTTCAGGATCGAGGATGCATTGACGGAAGCCCTGGAGATCCCCGTTATGCATGACGATCAGCACGGCACTGCCGTCGTCGTTCTGGCCGCGTTGTTAAATGCGAGCAAATATGTGGGAATGATGATCAAGAACGATGTGGTCGGTGTCGTTGGCCTCGGCGCCGCAGGCATAGGCATATCGAAAATCCTCCTCGCCTACGGGGTGAAAAGGTTGATGGGAACCGATATCAACGAAAGGGCTATGGAAATATTCCGCGAAAGAGGCGGAGAGCCGAAAAACCTGGAAGAGATAATGAGAGATTCCGATATCGTCATTGCCACAACGGGCGTTGGAGGACTGATAAAGAAGGAGATGATACGGAAGGGGCAGGTGATTCTCGCCCTGTCGAACCCGAACCCCGAGATCCTTCCGGAGGAGGCAAAGGGAGCAGGGGCCTCTTTCGCCGCCGACGGCAAGGGTGTCAACAACGCTCTCGCTTTCCCCGGCATTTTTCGCGGGGCCCTCGACTCCAGAGCGAGAAAGATAAACAACCGGATGAAGCTGGCCGCGGCCAGGACGATAGCGAATTTCGCCGAGCCCGGGGAGATGGTTCCGGGGATTTTGAACATGGAGATGCACGCGGCAGTGTCAAAAGCAGTGGAGCGGGCGGCTTTCGAGACGGGAGTGGCAAAGCCGAAGAGCGACGTTATCAGTGAGGATTAAAAAACAGTTCAGAGTTCAGAGTTCATAGTTCAGAGTTAAAAAAAAACAGTTCAGAGTTCAGAGTCCATAGTTCAGAGTTTAGGGGAAAAGCAGTTCAAAGTTCACAGTTCAAAACATTGGATGGTCTGATGTTCGGCTAAGTGAAAAATTCTCTTAATTTTTAGGCGAATTTACTCTATTCTATTTTTACATCCAACAATCCCCTCCAGGAGGCTTCGCGGAATGAAGAAAGTGAGGGATGATATTACGCCTTTCCTCGCCATGGAAATTATGGAAAAGGCTTTCGAGCTCGAAAACCAGGGAAATGACGTCATTCATCTCGAGCTCGGAGAGCCCGATTTCGACACGCCCGAGGTGATAAAGGAAGCGGCTGTCAGGGCGATTTGGGAGGGAAAAACCAACTACACGCACTCCCTGGGAATCCTCCAGATGAGGGAAGCGGTGGCGAGGGATTACAGCGAAAAGTACGGTGTTCCGGTCTCCCCCGAAAGGGTTGTCGTGACGAGCGGGACCTCACCGGCTCTGCTCCTTATCTTCTCCGCGCTCGTATCCCCCGGGGATGAGGTGATACTCACCAATCCCTGTTACGCCTGTTATCCGAACTTTGTGAAATATGTGGGCGGGGTGCCCAGGTTCATCAACGCCTACGATAAAGACAATTATGAGCTGGATATCGATGGTGTGAAGAAAATTATCAGCAGGCGCACCAGGGCGATCCTGATCAATTCTCCTTCGAACCCTACCGGGACGGTCATATCAAGCGAGAAGCTTCAGCAGATATCCGACCTGGGCATCACCGTGATTTCCGACGAGATCTACCACGGTCTGGTGTACGAGGGCGACGAGGAAACCATCCTGTCTTTCGGCAACGATGCCTTCGTCTTGAACGGCTTTTCGAAAGCTTACGCCATGACCGGCTGGCGTCTCGGGTACCTTATAGCCCCGGAGAAATACATCCGCATCATCCAGAAACTGCAGCAAAATCTTTTCATTTCTGCCAACGATTTCGTCCAGCATGCGGGCGTCGTGGCCATCAATGAGGGGAAACCACACGTGAAGAGGATGCGGGAGGTTTTTAATTCCCGGAGAAAGGTGATGATACAGAAGGTCAAGGAGGCGGGCTTCATTGTACGGAGCGAGCCGAGGGGCGCTTTTTACGTTATGGCGGATGTGGGTAAATATTCCCGGAACTCCTACTCCTTTGCTTTTGAGCTGCTCGAGGGGGCACGGGTGGGAGTGACGCCGGGGATTGATTTCGGTACAAACGGCGAAGGTTTTATACGGTTCTCCTATGCAAACAGCGTCGAAAACATCGAAGAGGCTCTGAGGAGGATAGGCGATTATCTGAAGAATAAGCGCAGTGATGTCGTGAAGGGGGGGTGAACGTATGGTCATGGCAGAGTTCAGCATATTTCCCGTGGGAGCCGGGGATAGCCTCAGCACATATGTTGCGAGGTGCACGAAGATCGTGGAAGAGAGCGGGGTGAAAAATCAGCTCCACGCGATGGGCACTATTCTCGAAGGGCCCTGGGATCAGGTTTTCGGCGTGATAAAGAGGTGCTATGAGGAACTCGACAAGGATTGTTCGAGGATCTCCCTGAACATCAAGGTTGACATCCGCAAGGGCGACACCCACCGGATGGAGGAGAAGGTGCGGTCGGTCCGGGAGAAAATCTGAGACGGTTCCCATGGTAATCGAAAACGTACTTCATTGGAGCGCGTATGTGCTGGGGTCCTACCTTATCGGCGCGATACCGTTCGGATTGATCGTAGCTTACCTTCTCGGGGGTGGTGTGGACCCCCGGAAGGTTGGCTCGGGAAACATCGGCGCCACCAATGTAGCCCGGGCGGTGGGAAAAGCGGGGGGGGGCCTCACCCTGCTCCTCGACGCGGCAAAAGGCTTCGTTCCACTCTATTTTGCCAGAAGAGCCTTCCCCGAAAACTATTACGCCATCGTTTCCCTGTGCGGTGCCGCGGCATTTCTTGGACACCTCTTCCCCATATATCTGAAATTTCGGGGCGGGAAAGGTGTGGCAACGGCAGGCGGGATCATCATTTTTTTGTCACCCATCACGGCACTTCTTCTTTTCGTGATTTTTCTCTTTGTCCTTCTTCTGACCGGATATGTTTCGGTGGGATCCCTCTTCTGTGCCGTTTCCTTCCCCATCCTCATGGCGTTTCTCGGGCCCACGCCTCTCTACATAGCCGTCGCACTGTTTATCGGGATAATGCTATTCTTTACCCACCGGGAGAATCTGAGAAGGCTCGTGGAGGGCAGGGAGAATAAGTTCCTCGGGAAAAAGAAATAAAAAACGTTTCCGCGGGATTGAAATAAAAGTTCAGAGTTCAGAGTCCATAGTCCAGAGGAAAACAGATAATTCCTAATTCCTAACTGCTAACTGCTAATACGGTAAGGATTAATTTGCGCAATTGAAGGTATGCTGTTTAACCTGTAACCAAGGAACTGGTTTTTCTATGAACTATGAACTGGTTTCATTTACAGTTTGCTTAGGTCTCTCTTCTGTTTCCTCTTTTTCTTCGGCAGCCTCCGGGCTGTGCCCTTTTTCGGTTTTTGCACCCTGCCTTCATCCCCGCCCTCCTGCAGCCCCTTCTCCGAAAGGTACCTCGCCCGCTCCATTTTTCCGATGAAATCCTCGACTCTCACGTGGGGACTGTTGAAGGAGGATATTCTCGAGATGAGGCCCGCGTCGCTCGTCACCACGAAGGCACTCTCCCTCATCTTCGCGCACAGTTTCGCTATCCGATCATCGGCGGACTCGGAAGGGGAGGTAAATACCGGTCTCACCCACTTCCTCGCAGCGCTGCCTCCTGGCAGTGTTCTCCGGCCGTCAAAGACGACGAGGATCGAACGTTTTTTGATTTTCCCGTAGTCTGACAGCATATCGAGGAGCATGTCCCTTGCTTCCTCGAGGTCTCCACCCTGAAGGAGTCCGAGGTGGAAAAGAAGGTTATATCCGTCTATGACAAGTTTCATTTCGGGCAACAGACGAAGGCCGGCTGTTACTTTTCCCTCCCTTCGCTGCGAAAGTCGACTGCCGGTACTTTTTCCTTCCCCTCTTCGACCTCGAAGTAGGACCGCTCTTCGAGGTTCATCATGCCGGCTACCAGGTTGTTCGGAAATACCCGTATCGCCGTGTTGAACTTTCTCACCGTTTCGTTGTAGCGTTTCCTCTCCAGGGATATCCTGTTCTCCGTTCCTGCAAGCTCGTCCATGAGGCGGGTGAAGGTTGCGTCGGCTTTCAGTTGAGGATATCGTTCGGAAATTGCCAGAAGACGCCCCAGAGCGCTGCTTATAGCGCTGTTTGCAGCCATAGCTTCCGTAACCGATCCCGCCCCGATAAGGCGCGATCGGGCTTCCGCCACCGCTTCGAATATTTCCCTCTCGTGAGAAGCGTAGCCCTTTACGCTCTCAACCAGGTTCGGTATGAGGTCCGCCCTTCTCTGAAGGACATTTTCTACCTGTGCCCATTTTTCCCCGACTTCGATCTCCTTCTTCACGAGACTGTTTCTCAAGCCAACGACGTAGAGTGACATCAGCAATACCAGAGCGAGCGCTAACAGGGTCAATGGAGTTTTTCTGCTCATATCTTCACCTCCCTTCACATGGGTTTACCAGCTGCCTCCTGCACCGCCACCGCCTGTGGACCCCCCTCCGAATCCGCCGAATCCTCCCCCGCCGAAACCACCTCCCGAGCCGGAAGCGTACCTTCCCGTGGAGACGTAGGGCCCCCGCTTTATTGAGATGATAATCAGGACCAGCACAACGATAAAGAGCAGCACCAGGGGTAAGGGAAGCGCCCTCTCTGTCCTCCGCGGGAGATCGGGTGGGTGAGCGCGGGTCCCCTGACGCGGGGAGGCACCCACTCTGTCATCGGAAAGTATCCCGGCGATCTCCGCCGTTGCCCGGAATAAACCCTCGCCGAACTTTCCTGCGCGAAAATGGGGCGCCAGTATCCTGTCCCTGATTTCCCCGGCCATTCCATCGGTGATCCTCGGCTCCACCCCGTACCCCGTGGCGATGAAAAGCTTCCTGTCTTTCACAGCCACCACGATGAGAACGCCGTTGTCCTTCCCTTTCTCGCCGATTCCCCACTTCTGAAACACTCTGAAGGCATATTCGCTTATCGGTTCGCCTTCGGTGGATTGGACGGTGAGGATGCCTATCTCATCTCCCGTTGTCCTCTTGAGCTTCTCTATCAGCTGCTGGGTGTCCTGGATCCACCTGCTGGAGAGAACCCCGGCGTCGTCGTTCACATATCCCAACGGAGCGGGAATTCCGGTTGCGGCGCCGGCGCTCTTAAGAAACAAAAGCAGGGGGATGACGAGGAGAGGAAGAGCTGTTTTACGGGTGCTTTTTCTCATGGTGTGAGCCCGCTTACGTAACCGCATATTTTTCCCACATCGTCCATGTACCTGAGGTAGAGCGGTGCGGCCTGCTTGACCTTCTTTTTCCGGGCCCGCATCTCTATGATCTCCCTGAGCCCTTCGAGTTCGATGCCCGAGGCGGCCGTGAGCTCTTGTACGGTCTCATCCCATCCCCCGCTTGCATGCCTGCCCGTGATGATGAGAATTCCCCTGGCCAGCGTGACGAGGGAGGAGATGGTTTCGTTCATGGCAGGGACCAGATCACCGTCGTGGGGGGTTGCAAAAAAGATTTTCCGAAGCAGCAGGAGCTTCCCCCGAAGCTCGAACTCCACCTGATAACCCAGGTTTCTCATGTCAATTTCCAGGTCAGCAAACGGGTCAGACCCCGAGATCACCTTCCCCGTTCGCTTGATCTCTGTGTATTCGAGGGGGAAGATGTTGGCCGAGTTTTTAAAAAAGTCTGCTTCCATGAAAATGGGATTCGATATCCCTTTTTTCTGATAACGCCCGGCCACGCTCCGGTACCTCAGGAGGTCCTCTTCTTCGATCGAATCGGACACGACCATGATATTTATGTCTCTTGGGGGGGGAGCGCTGCCGGTGACGGAGCTTCCGTAGAGGATTATGGATTTCAGCCTTCCGCCGAATATTTTCTCTATATTTTTCTGGAAATCCGATATAATCGTTTCCATAGTACCTCCAGAGAGTTGCTTAAATATCGGGCACTTGCTTGTCTGTTTTTTATGCATCCCGAGCCGCCACACAATCTTAACAAAAGAGCCGGGAAGTTTGTTAAAAAAAAATAAAAAGGAAAAACCTTATATTTTACGGGCTGTTGTCTCTTATTTAGGAAGAGCCGAGCCGAAAGTTCAGGGAAGGCACAGTTATTGTCATAGAAAAAAATGCTAACAAGGTGAAGGAGGAGGTATGAGAAAGATCGAAGCGATAATAAAGCCCTTTAAACTCGACGAGGTGAAAGAGGCACTGAACGAGATCGGGATTCAAGGGATGACCGTGCTCGAGGTGAAAGGATACGGCAGGCAGAAGGGGCACACCGAGCTGTACCGGGGTGCGGAGTACGTTGTCGACTTTCTCCCCAAGATAAAGATAGAGATTATCGTACAGGACGATATGGTCGAGAAAGTTATCGAGACGATCGAGTCGGCGTCGAGAACGGGAAGGATCGGAGATGGAAAGATTTTCGTCACCGACATCGCCGATGTCATACGGATAAGAACAGGAGAAAGAGGTGAAGATGCCATATAAACGGCAAATAAGCAAATACTCAAGCAGGAGGGTAGTTCTATGAAGCCGAAAGAGATTCTTGAATTTTGCAAGAAAAACACAGTGGAGATGATCGATCTCAAGTTCATGGATTTTCTCGGACTCTGGCAGCACTTTTCCGTGCCCGTGTACGAGCTCAAGGAAGACTCTTTCGAGGATGGTTTCGGCTTCGACGGTTCTTCGATACGGGGATGGCAGCCGATTCACGCCAGCGACATGCTCGTTATCCCTGATCCGGATACTGCGGTCATCGATCCTTTCATCAAAAGAAAGACCATGACGCTTATCTGCAATGTCTATGATCCCATCACGAAAGAGGCATACACACGTGACCCCAGAAACGTGGCGAAGAAAGCCGACGTGTTCCTCAAGTCCACGGGGATCGGCGATACCGCCTTTTTCGGTCCCGAAGCGGAATTTTTTATCCTCGACGACATCCGCTACGCATGCGAAAGGCATTTCGCCTTTTACCAGATCGACTCCGTCGAAGGCCAGTGGAACACTGCCCGCGAGGAGAATCCGAACCTGGGTTACAAGCCGCGTTACAAGGAGGGTTACTTCCCGGTACCTCCCACCGATTCCACCCACGACATACGGGATGAGATGGTGAGGATCATGGAGATGGTAGGAATGAAGGTGGAAGCGCAGCATCACGAGGTTGCCTGCGCCGGCCAGGCCGAGATAGATCTCCGGTTCGCCCCGCTGGTGCAGTGCGCCGATAACCTTCAATGGTACAAGTATATCGTCAAGAACGTGGCGAGAAATCACGGGAAAACGGTTACCTTCATGCCGAAGCCAATCTTTCAGGATAACGGTTCGGGCATGCACACCCACCAGTCCATCTGGAAAGATGGCAAGCCCATTTTCGCCGGAGAGGAATATGGCGGCCTCTCCAAGACGGCGCTTTATTACGTCGGGGGCCTTCTCAAGCACGCTGCCGCGATCTGCGCTTTTACCAATCCGACCATAAACTCTTACAAGAGGCTCGTGCCCGGATTCGAAGCACCTGTTAACCTCGCTTATTCGAGCAGAAACAGGTCCGCAGCGGTGAGGATTCCCATGTATTCGCCTTCCCCAGCGGCAAAGAGGATCGAGTACCGGACCCCCGACCCGTCCTGCAACGGCTACCTTGCCTTCGCATCCATGCTCATGGCAGGGCTCGACGGGATACAGAGCCGCATCGATCCCGGGGATCCCCTGGACAAGGACCTCTACTCGCTTTCGCCCGAAGAGCTGGCGGGAGTCCCCCAGACCCCGGCTTCTCTTGACGAGGCCCTGAGCGCTCTCGAGGCGGATCACGAGTTCCTCCTGAAGGGCGACGTGTTCACTTCCGACGTGATCGAGATGTGGATAAACTACAAGATGGAACACGAGGTCAAGAATATCAATGCCAGGCCCCACCCTGCCGAGTTCATGCTCTATTTCGACTGCTGAGCAAAGAGGGATTTCATTTGAAAAGGCGGGCACCTGCCCGCCTTTTTTTTAAGTGAATGTTATATAGGGGCTTTCATTGCCTGTCGACGGCCGGACTCCTGGGACGGTTCGCTCTCTGTACGGGTCAGTCTGCAGGCCGGGTTTGCTCCTTTCTCACGTGGAAGTACCAGCGCCAGGTCTCGTACACGGCCGGGTACACCAGGAGTTCGAGGATGAAAGAGGTGAAGATACCGCCGATCATGGGTGCCGCGATCCGTTTCATCACGTCGGAGCCGCTTCCCGTGGACCACATGATGGGAACGAGGGCAGCGAAGGTGACCGCAACGGTCATGAACTTCGGGCGGAGGCGTTTGACCGATCCGTATTCGATCGCCTCCCGCAGGTCTTCCTTGGTCTTCATCTTGCCCTTCGCCCGCCTTTCGTAGTAGGCGAGGTCGAGGTACAGGAGCATGAACATACCAGTTTCCGCGTCCACCCCCAGGAGGGCGATGAGTCCCACCCACACGGCGATGCTCATGTTGTAGCCGAGCAGGTAGAGCAGCCAGATAGCCCCCACCGCCGAAAAGGGGACGGAGAGGAAGATGATGAGGGTTTTGGCGGTGGACCGCGTGTTCAGGTACAGGAGGAGGAATATTACGGCGAGCGTTACCGGGATCAACACGGTGAGCCTGGCGGCAGCACGCAGCATATTTTCGTACTGTCCGCTCCAGACGATCGTGTAGCCGGTCGGTATCGGTACCTTCTCGCGCACCACCCGCTTCGCCTGCTCGACGTACCCCCCGATGTCCCGTTTGGAAACGTCGACGTAAACGTAACCGCTCAGCCTGCCGTTCTCGTCGCGGATCATGCCGGGACCGGACTCGAGGCGAATGTCGGCGATGTGCGCCATGGGAACCTGGGTCCCGGAGGGGGTGGCCACGAGTGTCCGGCTCAGCCTCTCGAGGCTGCTCCGATAATCGCGGAGGTATCGGACGCTGACGGGGTACCGTTCCCGTCCCTCTACGGTGGTCGTCACGTTCTCTCCCCCCACGGCAGACATGATGACCATCTGGGCCTGTCCCACTGTGAGTCCGTAGCGGGCAAGCTCGTCGCGCTTGAGGCCGAAATCGAGGAAGAAGCCTGCCGCCGTCCGTTCTCCGAAAACGCTCGTCGTTCCCGGCACCTCTTTCAGGACCATTTCTATGTGTTTGCCGATCTCCTGGATGGTGGATAGGTCGTCGCCGAGAATCTTTATCCCGACGGGGGTCCTTATTCCGGTGGAAAGCATGTCTACCCGTGCCTTTATGGGCATGGTCCAGGCGTTGACGACTCCGGGAAGCTGCATGGCTTCGTTGAGCCCGCCCGGCCCGTAAATGAGTTCCTGGGTGCTCTTTCGGTCCGGCCAGATGCGGCCGAGAATGTTTTTCAGCCAGCCGGGGGCGAACCCCGAGTACCATCTGGGGATTTCCGGCCACTGGGAGGGAGGCTTGAGGACGATTACCGTTTCCATCATGGAGAAGGGGGCAGGGTCGGTGGCGGTCTCGGCCCTCCCTGCTTTCCCGAAGACCCGTTCAACTTCGGGAAATGATTTCAGGATCTTGTCCTGCACCTGCAGAAGCTTCTGGGCCTCCGTTACCGAGATGCTGGGAAGCGTTGTGGGCATAAAGAGCAACACCCCTTCGTCCAGGGGCGGCATGAATTCTGAACCGAGGCGGGCGAACACCGGGATGGTGAGAATCACCACCAGGATTGCGCCGATGATGGTGGACCACTGGTGGCGGAGGATGAACTTGACGACGGGGTGGTATATCCGCGTGAGGATGCGGGTGACGGGGTGTTTCTCTTCTCTGTGGATCTTTCCGACGAGGACAGCGTTTGCGACTCTGCAGAGCCACCGGGGACGGAACTGATACTCCTTCACGTGCGTGAAGAGGAGGCGGATGGCCGGGTCGAGGGTTATGGCGAGCATGGCGGCTACCGCCATGGAGAAGTTCTTGGTAAATGCGAGGGGTTTGAAGAGCCGTCCTTCCTGGGCCTGCAGGACGAATATCGGCATGAACGAAACGGCGATGACCAGGAGAGCGAAGAAGCTCGGTCCCCCCACTTCCTTCACGGCCCCGATGACGACGTCCTGAAATTTTCCCGGGCGCCCTTCGGCTTCCCAGTACTCCAGCTTCTTGTGGGTCTGCTCGACCACCACGATGGCCGCGTCCACCATTGCGCCGATTGCGATTGCGATGCCGCCGAGGGACATAATGTTCGCCGTGATTTTCATGCCGTACATGGGTATGAAGGAGATAATGACCGTAATGGGTATGGTGATGATGGGGATGATGGCGCTCGGAATATGCCAGAGGAATATGAGGATAACGAAACTCACGATGAGGAGTTCCTCGATCAGCGTGCCTTTCAGGGTGTGGATCGCCCGTTCGATGAGCTCCGAGCGGTCGTAGGTTGTGACGATTTTCACCCCCGGTGGGAGGCTGGGCTCTATGTCGGCAATCTTTGCCTTCACGCGGTCGATGACCTTCAGGGCATTCTCACCGAAACGCATGATGACGACCCCCCCTACCGTCTCGCCTTCACCGTCCAGCTCCGAGATGCCTCTGCGGATGTCGGGCCCGAGGGCCACCTTGCCGAGGTTCTTCAGGAGGATGGGCGTCCCCGTCTCGGGGCTTGTGGCGACCACGATGTTCTCCACGTCCCCCACGGATCTGATGTAACCTCTCCCCCTGACCATGTACTCACGGCCGGTAAACTCCACGAGCCTCCCACCCACGTCGTTGTTCCCCTCTCTGACGGCGTTCACTACCTTCTCTAACGGTATGTCATAGGCCAGGAGGGCGTTCGGGTTGAGGTTTACCTGGTACTGGCGTACGAAACCGCCCACCGGAGCGACCTCGGCCACACCGGGAACTGATTGGAGATGGTACCGGAGGTGCCAGTCCTGCAATGTCCTCAGTTCCGCCAGGCTCCGGCTTCCCGTTTTATCAACCAGGGCGTACTGGAAGACCCAGCCAAGGGTCGTCACGTCTCTTGCCAGCTCCACCTGCACTCCCTGGGGGAGTCTGGGAGCGATGTTGCTCAAGTACTCCAGGGTCCGGGATCTGGCCCAGTAGATGTCTGTTCCGTCTTCGAATATGACGTATACGTAGGAGTAGCCGAAGTCGGAAAATCCCCGGATATCCTTGACCTTCGGCAGTCCCAGCATGGCGGAGACGATAGGGTAGGTAACCTGGTCCTCCATGATATCGGGGCTTCTGTCCCACCGGGAGAAGATGATCACTTGTGTATCGGAGAGGTCGGGAATGGCGTCGAGTTTGATGCTGTTCATGGAATAGATGCCGAAAAATACGGCCAGGCCTGTTACGAAAAAGACGAGAAACTTGTTGTGGGCGCAAAATTCGATGATCCTGTTGATCAACGCTCTCTCCTTCCACGCCGAGCCGGGTCAGTGTGGCCGGCGGTCATGACCGACGGAAGATGGTGGTTCCTTTTCGGCTCCTTCCTCAGGTTGAATTTCGTGTGCCGGGTGCTTCCCGTGGTCCTCCGTATCCGTGCTTTCCGGAACTTTCGGCCCGCCGTAGCCATCGTGTCTCTCTCGCGGGTGCGGATCGCTCTTCGGCACCTCTTTTTTCCGCTTCGCATCCCCCTTTGGATCAATGCCGTGGCCTGCATGACCCGTCCCGGACATCCCTTCGACGGCCGTCTTCAGCTGACTTTCCGAGTCTATGAGAAAATTCGCGGACGTAACTACCCGCTCACCATCCCCCACCCCGTCCCTGACGATGAAGAAGCCTCCAACCTTCGGTCCGAGCCTGACCCTGCGCGGCTCGAAGTGCCCCCCCTCGCGCGCAACGAATACCGTCTGTTCGTTCCCCGAGTCCAGGACGGCTTCCTCGGGCCGTCGCACGTCAGCTCGGTGACGCGCACGGAGTGACCGGACGTGGTCGGGTCCC
>CAYFXN010000014.1:29792-33149 GCA_964347065.1 uncultured bacterium
CCACCACCGATACTTCGAGCCGAATGCAAACGGTGCCGCCCGAAATCGACCTGGAGTTCCACGTTGGCGAACATGTTCGGTTTCAATTCGAAATCGGGATTCTTCACCTCGAGCCGTACTTTGAGGGTGCGTGTGGCGAAGTCGAACTGCGGATATATGTAAGTGATTTTTCCCGAGAAGGTTCTCTCGGGAAAATAGGGAAGGGTTACCGATCCCTTTTGCCCTACTTTGACCAGGGGAACCTCGAACTCGTAAATATCGGCCAGTATCCAGATGGTTGAGAGGTCGGCGATCGTGTAGAGCTCCGTTTCGGGAGTGACCCTCTGGCCGGCGAAGGCGTTCCTGTTTTGAACGAATCCGGTAATGGGCGAGTAGAGGGTCATAGTCTTCGCAGGGCTGCCCGATTCCTCGATCCTTCTGATCTGTTCCTCGCTGATGTCCCACAGCCGCAATCTTTTTCTTGCCGATTCGTAGAGTGACAGGGCCCCCTCAGCGATTTCCTTCACCGGGTTGTCCTTCAGCTGCTCCCTGGCTCTATTTGCCAGGAGAAACTCCTGCTGGGTGGATACCAGCTCCGGGCTATATATGCTGATTAGGGGCTGGTTCTTTCTCACCAGCTTTCCGATGAAGTCCACGTGGACCTCTTCGATCCAGCCGCTCACTTTTGTCTGGACCCTGACTATTTTGGTCTCGTCGGTTACGAGGCGGCCCACCGTCCTGATTGAACGGGAGAGGTCCCGGTAACCAACCTCCCCGTACTTGACACCGATGAGTTGTTGTTTCTCTGGGCTTATACGAACGGTGCCGGGTGGAAATGTTGAATCGGCAGGGCCCTCACCGGCATATACGGGAACCAGGTCCATGCCGTCTGGTGCTTTCCCCGGTGTGTCCGAGCGGTATGCGGGGTTCATCGGGTCCTGCCAGTAGAGAATCCGGCGACCCTCCCCCCGGGAATCTCTGGAAGGCGCGTGGGTTTGATGGTCTTCCGTCGCGTCTATTGTACTGGATTTCCCGGCGGCGGGTTCACCACCGGGTGGGGAGGATCCCTGCTTTTCCCCCATCCTGCTATGGCGGTAGAGGTAGGTAACCGCTGCGAATCCCACCAGAATGAGCAGTACGACGAACAACGTTGCTGTTCTCTTTCTCTTATCAGAGTTCACCGGACAACTCCACGTTAGCGACAGAGCTCTGCGCCTGTCAGGGGTTCGAGGCTGGCGAGGGTTTTCTGGAAATCCGCCAGCGCTTCGTGGTATTTCAGTTCGTAATCCAGGAGGATGAGAAAGCTGTCGAGGACCGTCAAAAAGTCCACGCTTCCCACCTGGTATCCCGCCACGGCCGATTCCAGCGAAAGGGTAGCCTGTGGGATAACCCCGTCACGGTACAGTTCGATCAATCTGCTGTTGGCGGTGGCCATGAGGTAGAGGTCCTTTATCCTGGCCTCAAGCGAAGCGGTCATACCTTCAAGCAGGCGGATTGAGCCGGAAAGCTCGAAGGCGGCGCTTTTCAGTTCGAGGCTTTGCTTCCTCCAGAAGTAAAGGGGCACCCGCAGGTTAATCATCAGGCCATACATTTCAGGCACCGTCCGGTCGAAGTAGGAAAAGCCGAGGGAAAAATCGGGGTAGAATTCTTTTCGGGCCAGCTCGACCCTGTCGCGGTTTTTCTCGATTTCCTGTTCCTGGATCTTGAGGGATGGAGAGCTGTTCCGTGCCGATTCAATAAGTTCATCAAGGGTAGGTGGCATGGGTGATTTTTCGATCCCCGTGACGGGTGCTATCGATGATCCCTGTGGTCTGTTGAGCAGGCCGTTGATCTCACCCTCGATGGACCCGCGGCGCTGTTCCATTACCACGAGGCGATCGATGACCCTGGAAATCTCCACCTGAGATCTCAGAACGTCCTGCTGTATCCCCTGTCCCAGCTGGTATTTCGTATCCGCGATTTCGGAGAAATCTTCGAGCAGATCCTTGTTCTTCCGCAATATGGCGATGGATTTGTCGGCCAGGTACAGGTTGTAGTAGGCGGTTTTTAGCTCGGATAGTACCTGGAGCCGGGTCTTTGTGAGATTTTCGTTTTCTGCTTCGTATTCCGCCTGGAGAATATCGCTCCTCAAGCCGAGTTTCCCCGGGAAGGGAAACTCCTGCTCGATGCTGAAAACCCGGGCCGAAGACGGATCGTCCCTTTGCAAGCGGAAAGGGAAGATATCTCCCATATGCTGAAAGCTCAGCGTGGGGTCCGGGAGGGTCCTGGCTACCGGGACCATCTCGCGTCTCGCATCGGAAACGTTGCGTGCGGCCTGAATAGCCGGGTTGTTTCGGAGCGCTTCCGTAACGAGTTTTGCAAGCCTCGATTGACTTGCGTCTGTCGTAACCGACTGAACGAAAGGTGGGGAGTCCTGCGCGAATGAAGCGATATGTCCGAAAAAGTAGATCGATAGACAGAGTGCGATGAAGGTACGCAGGACATGAATCGTGCCATAACGTTTCGATTCAACCATATTCATCCCCTCCGATATAGAAACGGGATGTCCTCAAAGCCCTGAGAAAGTTCAAGCTTCGTCACATTCATACGATATTGTCCCCCTCAGGAATGCTCTTCCGGGAACTCTATTACCAATATAATATAGCACCCGATCTTGGAAACCTTTTTTCTTTCGGGTTTTTAGTCAGGAAAATGCACCGCTCGCATTGCTATTAGCACCCCAAGAAATCCGGTCCGATCATCGTGTTCATTCCCGCGATTTCCCTCTCTCCATCCCCGGCAACGGGTGACGATGAATTATGGTCCCTGGGGTCCCCGGAAACATTACCAGAGAGTGAGGAGCCCATCCGGTCAGGGAATTATTGACAGGCACTCAACCATTCGGATACCCTTCCTCTTATGAGCAGGGTTCCCTCCTTTCGAACATCGATCATATCTTTTCTTCTGCTTTTCATTGCAGCCTGCGGGGGCGGTGGGGGCGGCGGCGGAAACGTTTCGGTGAGGCTCGAACTGCCCCAGGGCGTCGACCCGTCCATGTTTTTTCCCGACGACAGGATCGTCGTCAGGATCTATGGACCCGACTTTCCCGAGAAGAGATTCGAGTTCGAGCGCTCTCTCGGGAGGGGGACCATCGAGGGAATCCCCGCCGGGGAGGACAGGGTCATAAAGGTGGACGAGTATGACAGCGCTGGAAACCTTCTGGCCCGGGGATTCGCTTACGGTTTGCGCTGGGACGAGGGTGAGGAGAGGAGCGTGCCGGTCACGATGGTTCCGAAGGGATGGGTCATCACAGTAGCAGGGGGGAGGGGACCCGGCGACAGCCCCGATGGGACCTACGCCGGAGATGCGCTGCTGAATGGACCCGCCGAGGTTGAGTAT
>CAYFXN010000015.1:0-32615 GCA_964347065.1 uncultured bacterium
GTCGCTGCCACGTGCGAGAACGAAGACTCGGACGGAGACGGCGTGGTAGACAACAGCGACAACTGCCCCGGCACGTATAACCCCGGCCAGGAAGATGCAGACGGCGATGGAATCGGCGATGCCTGCGATTGGCCCGCTTGTGAGATCATCATCGACAACGGCGATGCGGGCACCACCTCATCGACGGGCTCCTGGAGCGTCTCCGGCGGTGCCAACCCGTATGGGAGTAACTCCCTCTGGAGCAGGGATGTGGGGGCTACATACACCTTCGAAATCAGCTTTTAGACGACAGTAATTAAATGTGAGAAATCTTTTATCTGCGTAACGTTAACAGGTCGTGATTTTTCCTCAATAGTTGTACTACTTAAATTTATGAAGGGTGTATATACATTCCCCTGGAGTCACATGTTGACGCCCCCACCCGGGGGAGGGGTCTCTCGATTGTAGGGTTTTTGTATTGTAGACGGCGGCAAACAAGGGCTAACAAGGGAGAAAAACAATAGCTCCGATACCGGAGTTTATCCAGTATTGACAAGTAGTAGAGAACAAGGGAGAAAAGGGGAAAGTACCCGCAAGCCTGCTGGCAGTCATGAGGTCGAGGGTTCGATCCCCTTCAGCTCCACCAGATAATTCAAGGGGTTAGCCGATCTGGTTAGCCCTTTTTTCTCTCAAGAGGATTGTTTCTCCAGGTCTTCGATGCGTGTCTGCATCTTCAAAATTATCGAATAAAGTTGCGGGTATACCCATGCTCCTATAAAGCCTTCCAGGCTCAACCCGAACAATATGCCTGCCACCAGGACCTTTCCATGACTGTTAACTTTGATGCCGATTTTTAAAAAAATGATTGCTCCAAAGAATATAGCGCCGGCGGTTATGTAAATTGCCAGGGGCTTCCTCGCGTACACTTTAAATACCGATAGTATGTTCTTTTCCAAATCGGTCAAATTCATCGATTTACGCTCCCTTCCTCTCAGGTTTTTTTCTCGAACAATATATTCCGGGCATTGCCAAAGATTCTTCTATAGCCATACTTCCACCGGTTCTTTCCCTTTGTTTTTCAAAAGCTCGTCAAGCGAACCCTTAAATAGTGCCACGGGAGATTCACACTTCCCTGCAATCGGGGCTTCTTCAATTGTATTTATCTGACGGATTGGTTCGAGTTTTTCCCCGAGGCAGAATGCACCCACCCATAAGCCGTTTTTTACCGTTCGAACAATCTCAAAATGGTTGTTTGGCCATAGATCTTCGTCCGGGGCGACATATATCGCCTGGCCGTCACCCGGATCTACAGCGGGCCAGTGAAGGCTGCCGAGCTCCAATCTGAGCGTGAGGTCACCGCCCGCGTCAAAGTAGTATACTTGCGGGCCCCCTTCATTGATTTCGACGACAACTTCCGACGCCTCGACCCTTGCAACTTCGACCCTGTTATCTTCCAGCGCTTCAATGAGTTTCCACTCCACCTCCATCCGTTTTTTCCGCCATCGTAAATTTTCCCTCGACAGAAACGCCACAATTATCATACCCAGCAGGGACAAGCCGGCGAATATAAGCGCCTCCGTTCTCCCCCAGAAGAAATAAGCCAGCCCTCCCGTAATCAAACATACAATAAGGCAGCCCAGCCAGGGTCCTTTCGGCTCTCTCGGTGGTTTTTCCATAGCGAGGCGTTTTTCCATCAATTCCCGCTCACGCTCGTTAAACTTTCGTAAAGTTGTGCCTGTCATGACGTGTCCTCTTGAAAGACTGCAAACCCAAGCGCGAAAGAGATAATTTTCGCAGGCAAGGGATCTTTCAATGCATTCTATTGCCCGCAACTGTTCAAAGGCAATCTCGATGCAAAGGGCTCTCCACGAATTCCCTTGTCAATTTGCCTTCGCCATCGCCTTCCTGGGAACGTCTACCGGAAAATTATCGGGAGGACACAGCCATTGTAAGCTCCCCCGTTATTCCAGCTGGTATGATGTCGTATCCTCCTTGGCAAACCATCCAATTTCCAGAAACTTTGGCTCCCGGCCGAGCTGCTTCCATTTTGCATCGATCATTTCTACAATTTCTGATATTGGCTGCTGCCAGGGCTGGAAGAAACCGACTTCGAATTGTCCGAATATGACGCCGCTGTGTGAGAGGAGCTGCTCGGCAATTTTCAGTGTTAACCGGCGAATTTCTTCGGGATCGGCCAGCCTGTAAAGACCTCGAAGGTCTTCCGGTATCGTCCAGAGTCCCACCACGTCCACATCGAGCTCTTCAAGTATTGATTGTATGAGTTGATCATACTTCTGGATTTCACTCATGAAGAACCTTTTGTTTTGAATCCAAAGTTCACCATGTTTAGAATTTTTGGATTCAACAGAACGCATGTATACTTGTTTACCTGTTAATATGACAAATGCCGGGAATACCGTCAAACACATTCGGGTATCCATGTGGGATGCCTTAACGTCACAACATAGGGAGAACTATATTTGTACATCCCGGTTACGAACCTGAACGGCCAAATGCATCCATAGTCCCTTCCTGATTCTTTGACAGTTTCATCTATTTTCATTGAGAAAAAATGGAATTAATCGGAGGTAGAGCAGCAGCTTATGTGTGCCAGAACTTCACCTGCAAGAGCCCAACGGCCGATCCGGCGAAGCTCCGGGAGGCGCTCGAGGCCGCTCCTCCGATACCGAAACCCGGGGCACCTGCCTGACATGCCGGAGACTGACCAATTTCCTTTTCTGCAACTCTCGATCCGCCTGTTTGAGATGGGTATGTTGAGTAAAAAAGTCCATTCTGCGGAAATGCTATGCAATTTTTCTGCAGAACGTATTAATAAAGCAGCCGAAATGGTGGGGATTGAACTCCTTCCTCGGAGCAATGTCGACAAAGCATATCAACAAGAACCGGGGCCTTTCTCGTTTCGGGTGCTGGAATTATTGTGCGTTTACAGCAAAGGGGGAAATTTTCCGTCCCGATAATACGGAGCCAGTTCCTCCGGGGCTTTCCCCATCCTGAATTGGATTTTCAAGTACCACAGAAGAAAAATTGTCCTCACAGGCCCCCACTTCTCCCAGTTTCTCGCAGATGTGGTGACGGGTTTCCGTATGATGGCCACCTTTCCTGCCTTACGCATCTTTCCCGCTATAATCAGGTCCTCCATGAGAGGGACATCGGGAAAACCACCGATTGTTGAGAACACACCCCGGCTCATGAAGATCGCCTGGTCGCCCGAAAATGATTTGAAAAGAAGCGTCCTTGCGTTAATCATCCATCCGATGAGGCGGTATATGAACCCTCTGTTTGAGAGTCTCACACAATAGCACCCGCCGATGACGTCGCCCGTATTTATCGTGCTCTTCAATTGTCTGGACCAACCGTCAGGAAGCACCGAATCAGCGTGGAGGAAGAGATATACGTCTCCGGTGCACATCTGTGCACCGAGATTCATCTGATGTGACCTTCCTCTCTTCTCGGCGAGCACCACCCGTGCGCCGGGGAAAGCACTGGCCACTTTGACAGTTTTGTCTGTGCTTCTCCCATCGACGACCACGACCTCGAAGGGAGAGCCATTTAGCGCTGATTGAATCGTTGTGGCGATAGTTTTTTCCTCGTTGAGAGAGGGGATAATAACGGAAATACGGATATTTGCTCTCATATCCCAGACCCGGCGGCGCCTGCCAGATTAACTTTCCCACCGATAGAGTATAAAATGATAATAGGATAAACAGGAACACTATTATTTTTTTCCGGAGGAACTGAGGGTTGTTGAAAAAAATAACGGACAGCATCCTCTCGGTACTCTTTGGAAAATTTCCCGCTCTCTTTCGATTGTGGGAAAGGTCATCCAGTATACTCACCTTTGATGAGACTTACTGGACTCGGCCGCCGGAGGACCCCTTCTCGTCGAAGATAGCACTGGTGACGACAGGGGGAGTACACCTGAGGGATGATGTTCCCTTCGATATGGACGATCGGGATGGTGATCCCACGTACCGGGAAATACCACGAGATGCAACCCAGGAGCGCCTCACGATTACTCACGACTACTATGACAGAAGAGACGCGTTGGATGACATCGGCGTCGTATTCCCCCTCGGCGCTCTCCTTGACATGAAAAGTTCAGGCCATGTGAAGGATGTGAATGGCCGTCATTTTTCATTCATGGGGCACATCAAGGGTCGCCATCTAGACACGCTCATGGAAGAGACGGCCCCTGAAGTGGCTGCCAAATTGAGGGAAGATGGCGTTGATGTTGTGATTTTGAGCCCCACGTGAGGCCTCTGCAATCAGACCGTGGGTCTGATCCAGCGGGAGATAGAGAAACAGGGCATACCCACAATTTCCGTCACCTTCTCTCTGGAAATTGCGAAAAAGGTCAAACCTCCAAGGGCGGTCCATTTCGGTTTTCCTCTCGGACACCCCTTCGGATTTCCGAACCAGAAGTTTCTCCAGAAAAGGCTCCTCCATTTGCTCCTTGAGAAGATCAAAACGATGGAAACACCGGGAACCGTAGACACCATACCGGTTTACGGAGGAGAGGCGGGAGAATGTGCCGTCTGCGAAAGGGGGTGATGACTTTTCCTCTTATGGCATCTCCTTTGCTGTGATAGTCGGCAAAACGAAAGGAGGTGCCGTCATGAAGCTTTATAGGTCGCCGTTTCTTTATTTCTTTCTTTTATGGTTCACCGTTTTACCCCTATTCAATTCCCTTTCCCATGGCGGAGGGGTATCCGGCAGGCACAACAGGAGAATTGCCGGTGTGACGAAAGGAAGCCGTCACCGTCTGACCGGAACGGTAACGAAAGTCGACGCGGGGAAAGGGACATTAAGTGTAAAGGGCAGAAGGGGTAACCTCTCCTTCGAACTGGATCCCGAATGGGCAAAACGAATATCAGCGGGGGAGAGGGTGAGAGTATACTATGTAAAATCGCCGGATAAAAAAAATGTTGTCACGAAGATAAAAAAAATAAATAATGGTAGTGAATCTGCTGCAGGTGCGAGGGGCCTGAAAGGACGTAAAGAAGGTGGACACTGAAGCTCGACATTGAAGATTCTGTTTTTTTGGGGGGATTGCAATCCCCCCATTTTTTTGGTTATCTTTTGCAATTGACAACCTATCATGCCTTTGATAGATAGGGAATTCCTAAGCCAAAAAGTGGAGGTGAGAACATGAGAAAGTATTACCTTCTTGCGCCTGGACCGACGCCGATTCCTCCGGAAGTGCTGCTGAAAATGGCCGAGCCGATAGTCCATCACAGGGCTCCCGCCTTCGAGGCAATAATGGAGGAAGTGAGGGAAGGGCTCAAATATGTTTTTCAAACCCAAAGAGAGGTTCTGGTTTTTGCATCGTCCGGGACGGGGGCGATGGATGGTGCTATTTCAAACTTCTTGAAGAAGGGTGATAAGGCAATATGCGTTCGTGCAGGGAAGTTCGGGGAAAGGTGGGCCGAGATATGCGAGTGTTACGGTGTTACGCCAATAAACATCGATGTCCCTTACGGAAAGGCAGTTGACCCGGCCCAGGTAAAGAAAGCCCTCGAGGATAACCCCGACGCGAAGGCTGTATACATACAGGCATCTGAGACGTCAACGGGAGTCATGCATCCGGTAAAAGAGATTGCGGATCTCGTATCGGGGAGGGAAAGAACGATCATCGTCGTTGATGCCATAACCGCTCTCGGTGTCTTCGACGTCCCCACGGATAGGTGGAATCTCGATATCGTCCTGGCAGGCTCGCAGAAGGCCTTCATGCTCCCGCCGGGGCTTGCCTTCGCTGCGGTTTCAGAGAAGGCCTGGAAGCTTGCCGAGGAGTCTGACCTTTCGAAATATTACTTTGACTATAACAGAGAAGCAAAGGCCATCATGAAAAACCAGACTGCTTATACCCCCGCAGTTTCCCTGTTGATGGGGCTCTGTCAGGTTTTGAAAATGATGAAGGATGAGGGCCTGGAGAATATATTTGCCCGGCATGCCAGGCTTGCCCGGGCGACGAGGGAAGGGGTGAAGGCCCTCGGTTGTGAGCTCTTCGCGCCGGAATCTCCGAGCAACGCAGTGACCGCCGTGAAGGTCCCCGAAGGCGTGGACGGAGGCAAGATCCCGAAGACGCTTCGGGATGAGCACAACATAACCATAGCCGGCGGCCAGGGAAGCATGAAGGGGAATATTTTCCGGATTGCCCACCTCGGGTACGCGGGCAATTTCGATGTCATAATTGCTATCGCTGCCCTCGAGATGACCCTGAACAGGCTCGGGTATCCCGTTGAGTTCGGAAAGGGCGTCAGCGCGGCGATGAAGGTTCTCGAGAAGGACCGAGCGACCATATAAGACACGAAAGGAGTTTTCGATATGGAAACATTTAAGGTCCTGGCACTGGATAACCTCCAGGCGGTGGGAATAGATTTCATGCGCAGTGAGGGTATAGACGTGGACGTTCAGGGAAAGATGCTTCCCGAGGAGCTGAGGGAGGTAATCAATTCGTATGACGCCCTCATAGTGAGGAGCGGGACGAAGGTCCCGGCTGAGGTGCTAGATGGTGTTGTCCGACTGAAAGTGATCGGGAGGGCCGGTATCGGTGTGGATAATATCGACATCGGCTCAGCGACGAAAAATGGAGTCGTCGTCATGAATACCCCGGGGGGTAACACGGTTACCACGGCTGAACATACGATATCGCTACTTTTGTCCCTTGCAAGAAAAATCCCCCAGGCAGCCCGTTCGATGAAAAATGGCAAGTGGGAGAAGAGCAAGTTCATGGGATCGGAAATAAGCGACAAGACGATTGGCATAATCGGCCTGGGAAATATCGGGAAGATCGTCGCTGACCGGGCGAAAGGCCTGAAGATGATTGTCATCGGTTTTGATCCCTACATTTCCCCGGACGATGCGGCGCGTATCGGGGTGCAGCTCGTTTCTCTGGAAGAGCTCTTTAAACGGGCCGATTTCGTGACGGCACACACGCCCCTGACACCCGAGACAAAGGACTTAATCAATAAAGAGACCATAGCGAAGATGAAGGACGGAGTTTACATTATCAACAGCGCGCGGGGAGGCATCGTGAACGAGAATGACCTGATCGAGGCGGTAAACTCCGGGAAAGTAGCCGGTGCCGCCCTCGACGTCTACCCCCAGGAGCCCCCCCCGGAAGACAGCCCGGTGCTCAAAAACGATAGGATTGTTTGCACGCCCCACCTCGGTGCCTCGACAATCGAAGCCCAGGAAAAAGTTGCCCTGCAGATAGCCGAACAGATCGTCGATTACCTGAAGAGGAATACCATCAGGAACTCGGTGAACTTTCCTTCCATATCTGCAGAACTCGTGCCCGTTATCAGGCCGTTCCTGGAGCTGGCAGAAAAGCTCGGGAGCTTCCATGGGCAGCTGCTCACGGGGAGGCCTTCTGAAATACAGGTCGATTATCATGGAGAGGTGGCCCAGTTCGACACCTCCCAGATAACGATCGCTGCCATCAAGGGATTTCTCCAGCACCAGGTGGAAGGGGTGAACCTGGTGAACTCGCGGATGATCGCCGATGAGCGGGGTTTGAAAGTGACCGAGGCGAAAACGGCAAGGTCCGAAACCTACGCCTCCCTCGTTCGCGTGAAGACACTGAGCAACGGTAAAGAGTTCGTCTGCTCCGGAACGCTCTTTGGGAGGGAGACAATGATCGTGAAGATCATGGGGTTCCACATCGAGGCTCACCTGGATGGCTCTATTATCATGATGAACAACCTGGATGTTCCCGGGGTTCTCGGAAGTGTGGGGACCTACATCGGCGAGCAAAATATCAATATAGCGGGAATCCAGCTCGGCCGGGAAAAGGTTGGGGGCACGGCCATTTCCCTCATCAATGTTGACCAGGAAGTTCCCGCCGACGTGTTAGAGGGGATAAAAAACCTTCCTAATATAACCGATGCAGTGTATCTCGTCTTTTAGGGGGAAACCAGCCATTGAAAAGCGTAGTTGTTCTCGGGGCCCAGTGGGGAGATGAAGGCAAGGGGAAAGTTGTGGATATTTACTCCGAGTTTGCCGATATCATCGTCCGTTTCCAGGGTGGAAACAACGCGGGTCATACCCTCGTTATCGGTGGGGAAAAGTTTATCTTTCACCTCATTCCCTCGGGCATTCTCCATCTCAACAAAAAGTGCGTGATCGGCAACGGTGTCGTCGTCGATCCGGGTGTGCTGCTGCAGGAAAAGGCCAGACTCAAGGAGAGAGGTATCCTCGATGATGACTCCCGGCTCCTTCTGAGCCACATAGCAAATATCATAATGCCCTATCATATTGCTCTCGATACGGCGAAAGAGGAAAAGTTGGGAACCAGGAAGCTGGGGACCACTGCGAGAGGAATAGGTCCCTGTTACGCTGACAAAATGGCCAGGGTCGGCATAAGGGTTTGCGATCTTCTCAAACCAGCAATTTTCCTCGACAAACTCCAAAATGCGCTGGATCTCCATAATTTCGTGCTCACCGGTTACTACGGTCAACCCCCCCTCGACCTCGAACAGGTATACGAAGAGTACTTGAAATATGGTGAACTTCTCAAACCGCACGTCGTCGACACTTCGCTCTTTCTCGACAGGGAAATCAAAAAGGGGGCAAAGGTGCTCTTCGAAGGGGCCCAGGGTGCCATGCTCGATGTGGACCACGGTACCTATCCCTTCGTCACTTCCTCAAATACTGTTGTCGGCGCGATAGCCACCGGAGCAGGGGTCTCGGTGAAGATGAGAGAGGTCGTCATCGGCGTTGTGAAGGCATACACGACGAGAGTGGGCGGAGGACCTTTTCCGACTGAGCTCTTTGACGAGGACGGTCAATTCATCAGGGATGCGGGGAACGAGTACGGATCAACCACGGGGAGGCCGAGAAGATGTGCCTGGTTTGATGCGATGGTGGTGAATTACGCCGCCAGAATCAACAACTTCGACGGACTTGCCCTTACCAAAATCGACGTGCTCACCGGCCTGCCAAATTTAAAGATTTGTGTCGGGTATGAACTGGATGGCCAGCCTCTCGAGGATCTTACTCCCGAGATCGACCTGCTCGAACGGGTGAAGCCCGTCTACGAAGAGCTCGAGGGCTGGACGGATGATATCAGCGGAGCAAAAAAATTTTCAGACCTGTCGAAGGCGGCGCAGAGATACGTCAGGCGCATAGAGGATCTGACGGGCATACCCATCGTGATGGTTTCGGTCGGTCCCGACAGGAACTCGACGATCATCAGGAAGAATCCGTTCCGACAATAATGCATTTCCGGGCTCATCGTTAAAACCGGAAGTCGATATCAGAGCCGGAACATTCCTTTTAAGCGGTCCGGCGCATACCGATGGACTGCTCCGAAACTGATTTGAATTGACACGCGTCGTGAGCATTGACTATAATGAATTTTTCAAAATAATCGAGCCCATAGCTCAGACGGCAGAGCACCGGACTTTTAATCCGGGGGCCGCAGGTTCGACTCCTGCTGGGCTCACCACTTGTAAGTCCCCATCGTCTAGTCTGGCCAAGGACACCGCCCTTTCACGGCGGCGACGGGGGTTCAAATCCCCCTGGGGACGCCATGAATTAAGGGGCCCGAGGCCCCTTTTTTTCTCAGAGCCGTGCGGGCCCGGTGAGATATTCACAAAGGGTGGCTCCTTTCTTTGACTCTCTTTGTAGCCTTTGAGCAACCGGACGGGTTTCGAAAGGTATGGATCTTGAAAATATTCAAGGAGATTTCAACGAGTTACCTGGGATGCCGGAGAACGAACGTGGTATAATCAGGAAAAATTATCGAAAAACCCTGGAGAAAACTGATCCTTTAATTCAAATTTCTCTTTCCTTGACAACGAGAAGCATCGCTCACTATTATTTTTTAACATTGCAAATTATGAATTCGATGGACTTATCTTGGATACGCCGACGTTTTTGATTCCCAAAAATCAACTGGAGTCAGGGTACAAAGACTGTGTCCTGTGCTTCGTGGACCGGAAGGGGGAAGAAAAGAGGTGCGACAACTGTTCCGGGTTGAAGGATGCCAGGGAAAAATTGTTGTGGGAAATCAACAGGGAGCGTATCAAGCAGACAGCAAGGGCGCTGTCCCTATTTTTCCCCGGCGTCGGCCATGTATACAGCGGAAGAGTCTTTGCAGGATTGTTCTGGATGTCCCTCATTCCCCTCACGATTGGTCTCGTTATCAATACCTGGCAGGGGCCGACGGTAGGCCATGTGATTCTTGCATGTATGTTTGGTCTCCTGTGGTATTTCGTTTACCTCGATGCCGGAAAGGGATATTCCGTTAAGACGGCACCATGTGAAACCGCGTGCCCGGCAGGTCTCCATGTGCCCGATTACATTGCCCTCGTCAGGGAAGCTTCGCCCGAAACATCACTCGCCCTCATCCACGAACGCCTGCCCTTCGCGTCAGTTTGCGGAAGGATTTGTCACCGTCCGTGCGAGGAGGTTTGCGTCAGAAACGAAGTGGGCGACCCGATAGCTATCGCCGCAATAAAGAGGTATGCAGCAGACCGAGGGTACGCCACAGGGGTGCTTCCAAAACGGGCGGTAAAAAGTGGAAGAATTCCCAGGGTGGCCATTATCGGAGGGGGCGCCGCGGGCTTAAGCGCTGCAAACACGCTCGCCATTCTCGGCGCCAGGGTCGTTCTCTATGACGCGAAGGTGAGGCCGGGGGGCATAATGTATTCCTGCATCCCTTCCTTCAGACTCCCCGTTGAGGAACTGAACCGGGACATCGATTTCATCCTGAGCAGGGGAGTTGAGTTTCGCGGAGGTGTCACGGTGGGAGGGGACACGGAATTCGAGGGTATCGTTACCGGCGGCGAATACGACGCCGTGCTCGCAGCTACCGGGTCGACGCAGGCCCTGACGCTTCGACACACGGGAACGGAGTCGCAGGGGTTCTACAATTCCCATACATTCCTCGAGAGGGTGAAGTTCGGGAAAGAGACAGATGTGGGAAAGAGAGTGGTGGTCGTTGGCGGCGGGAACGTTGCAACGGACGCGGCCCGTTCCGCTCTCAGGCTCGGCGCAGAGGACGTTTCTCTTGTGTGCCTCGAAAAAAAAGACGAGATGACCGCTTTTCCCTGGGAGGTGGAGGACGCCCTGCGCGAGGGGGTCAGGCTCATAGACGGCACAGCCGTGAAAAAGTTCTTCATCGTCAGGCAAAGGGTTACCGGATTCGAGGCGCTGAAAGTTTCCGAGTTGCTCTTCGACAGCAGGGGAAGAGTAACGCCGCTGACGGAACCCGGGTCGGAGTTTGAAGTAAAATGCGATACGGTTATCATAGCAATTGGAAGCAGGCCCGACCTGTCGTTCATTCCGGGTGAATATGCGCTGAAAATAATAGATGAGAAACACAAAACTGCACGGTTGATTTTTAAGGATAAACGGTATACAATCCCGGTCTATATATGCGGCGATTGTTTGACGGGGCCATCTACCATCATCGAAGCTTCCGCCTCGGGGCGGAAAATGGCACTGAATATTTATAAGGACATCTGCGTCGAAGAGGTGAAAAAAGTCAGCTTGAAGGATGGTTACCGGAGGATAAACGAACAGCAGGTTGAAGACAGCGCGGAGCTCAGGAAGAAAATCGCCATGGAAAAACTCAGTCCCGAACAGGCGGTATCGAGTTTTGAGGAGATCGGCAGGGGCTATACGGGGGACGAGGCCCTTTCCGAGTGCGAACGTTGCGCGAGATGCAATCTTTCGCTGTGAGCGGTTCGATAACAAAAAACCCAAGGAGGGAAAACGGTATGAAGAAGATCGCAACATTACTCGCTGTGGTATTCGCCGTTGTGGCTGCATTTACCTACGCGAAAGCTCTGGACACCGGACCTGAAGTTATCTCGATCGATAAGATCCAGGAGAAAAAACCTCCGGTAGAGTTCAAGCACAGAGAGCACCAGAATAGGGTGAATCAGGACTGTAAGGCCTGTCATCACACGACGGAAGAGGGCGCCCAGCCGCAGGGTTGCTTTGAGTGCCACAAAAAAGAAGCCACCGGGGATGTTCCGGATTTCAAGAATGCGTTGCACGACTCGTGTAAGGATTGCCACAAGAAAGAGGCTGCGGCAGGCAAGCCTGCTCCCACCAAATGCAATGAATGTCATCCCAAGTAAGTTTATCGCCTGTGCGATATGGGGGCGGTTAAACCGCCCCTTTTTTTTTTACCCTCTTTTCAAAAATGGTGTAGAATAGCTGTATACTGTATACAATGATAGCGCAGATGAAAATGAATCTTTTTGAATCCTGTACGACATTTTGCGGTATTATCTAACAAGTAAAGTTCATGGCGCAAAAATCATATAGGATATTTGTGGAGAGCCTCTTAAGGACCTTTCCAACATACATTTTTCCAGGGTGGTGTTATGGCAAAGAGCAGTGAATCGTTTTTTGACAGGGTTTGGAAATTATTTACATCTCTCCGGCTCACTATTTTTCTTCTCATAAGCCTCGCAGTCGTGTCGATATTCGGCACGGTCATCGAGCAGAACCAGCCAATCGAGGCCTACCGGCGTTTCTACAGTGAGTCGACGATAAGGTTTCTCTCATCGATAGGGATGTTCGACATGTATCACTCCACATGGTTTCTCCTGCTCCTGGCAACGTTTACCGCGAACCTCATCTTCTGCACTCTCGATCGGCTTCCGAATGTATTCAAGGTGGTGAAAAATCCCCGGCTGCAGCTGGACGAAAAGAGCGAAAAAAGCTTTTCGCTGGCTCACCGCTGGAAGGTGAAGGGGGACGCTCGGCAGCTTGCGGATAAATACGCAGATGCTTTGAAGACTCGCTTCGCCAAACCCGTGGAAACGACCAATTCGGACACGGTGCACCTCTACGCCGAAAGGGGACCGTATTCGCGGTTCGGGGTTTACATTACCCATCTCAGCGTAATCATAATTTTCCTGGGGGCAATGATCGGTAACATCTGGGGGTTCAAGGGGTACGTGAACATAATCGAAGGGAGGTCCGTGACCAGCGTTCAAACGAGGGGTTCGAAAGGGACGGTGGACCTCGGTTTTTCCGTAAAAAACAACAAGTTCTGGATCGAATACTATGCCAACGGGTCACCGAAGGAGTATTTTTCGGACCTGTCCATCATTGAAAATGGGCAGGAGGTGAAGAAAGAGCGGATAGAGGTGAATTCTCCGCTGAGGCATAAAGGTATCTGGTTCTATCAATCCAGCTACGGTCCTGCCGGGGCGGAGAAGATAACCATCGACGTGAATAACTCCGACAACTCGATCTATAAAACGGTGAAGCTGGTTCCGAACCAGCCCGTTACCGTCGAGGGTGTCGGCGCGGTCTCCGCAATCGACTATTCTGAAAACTTTCAGGGATTTGGCCCGGCACTTCTCGTCTCCCTGAGAAATGGGGACAGGCCCGAAAAAAGGTTCTGGATTTTCAAGAACTTTCCCGATTTCGACAAGAGAAGAGGTGAGGAGAAGTATATGTCATTCAGCGGAATCGACACGATTTTTTACACGGGGCTCCAGGTGGCAAGGGACCCCGGCGTAAACATCGTCTGGGTGGGATGCACGCTCATGGTTATCGGAATCCTCATCGCTTTTTTCAGCTCCCACCGGAGGGTCTGGATGAAGATCGTTCCGGCAAAAGAGGGCAGGGCTGAGATGGTGCTTGCCGGAGCCGCAAACAAGAACAGGCTGGCTTTCGAAAAGACTTTTGCAAAGCTCAAGGATGAGATAACCCAATTGTAGGATCCGGGATGGATTCGCTTTCCGGCCGCACGTTTGGTGCCGGGAGATGACAGCACTGAATCAGACATAAATATCAAGGAGTAACCGTATGGAAAACCTGAACGTTAAAATTTTCGACTTCACCATGATCCTCTACGGAGTAGCCTCGCTTCTTTATGGTATCTACCTTTACACGAAGAAGGAAAACATGGGCAAATCTGCCTCGCTGGTCACGCTGGTAACTGCTGTCGCCGCTACGGCCGCTCTCATAATCCGATGGATCGAATCCTACAAGCTCGGCATCGGGAGGGTACCGATAACGAATCTCTACGAGTCACTGGTGTTTTTTGCCTGGTCTGTCGTTCTCTTTTATCTCTTCGTGGAGCTCAAGTACAAAACGCGGATGTTTGGCGCTTTCGTGCTTCCCATAGCGTTTTTCACGATGCTCTTTGCAAACACCGTTGAGAGCTCAATTCAGCCTCTCGTTCCGGCGCTTCAATCATACTGGCTCCACATCCACGTCATCACCTGCTTCGTCGGCTACGCCGCTTTCGCCGTATCCTGCGGAGTGGCGGTCATGTTCCTTCTCAAGGAAAAACAGGAAAAACAGGGGACCAGCAAGGGCGTCGTCGGCAATTTCCCGAAGACGAGGGTTCTCGACGACATCGTATACCGGGGCGTCATATACGGTTTCCCTTTTTTGACCGCTGGGATCATCACGGGGGCCGCCTGGGCAAACTATGCCTGGGGGACTTACTGGTCATGGGACCCCAAGGAGACATGGTCCCTTATCGTCTGGCTCATTTATGCTGCTTTCCTGCACGCGAGGATAACGAGGGGATGGCACGGGAGGAAGACGGCGATTCTCTCTATCGTGGGGTTCTTGGCTACCCTATTCTGCTATCTGGGAGTCAACCTGGTCCTCTCGGGGCTCCACAGTTACGGCGGTTCGTGAGAACCGGAAGCATGTGATTATGGCATATTGGCGTTATGGTAATTGCGGGCTCTGATGGAGAGACCGATCTAAGAATACAACGCCGAGGTTTTGCTTCCCGTCGGACCAGGTGCGGGTCGGCACCCAGATTTCCGGTTTCATCAGGGTTCTTTCCGGGGGAAGCGTTTCCGCGAAATGCAGTGCCAAAATCACTGATGCGGATTTACGCTTGCCGGGAGAAGCCAAAAACTTCAGGGGTTATCTTTTGACGTTACCGAGGAGAAAAACTCCATGACCGCAGATATACTTGGTCTCCGGGAGGGTCGATGCGGAAGAAAATCATCGTAGCATTCGTTTTGCTCCTCACCGTCTCCGCGCTCGTTTACGGAATTTACCGGGGTGAGGCGGGGGAGACGTTTTTTAAAGGGGCTTTGCTCTGACTTTCCTGCATCGGGGTCGGGTGACCCTCCGGGAAACCAGAAGTTTATGAGCTCAGCAATTACGGTGTTCCGCCTGCGGCTCTTGAATCAATCAATGGCACACGTTGAATTCTGCATCATACAAAACCCGGCCCAGGGGCATTGAATTGAATTTTCTCAAACGAAGAATTGTACAGGGAATCGGCACCTTTGGGTCCAACGGCTACTTCAAGGGTTTTGTTACCGCATCTCTCTACCAGGGACCACTGAAAGGTTTCTGCGTTCCCGCCCTGAACTGTTACGCCTGTCCCGGCGCATTATTTTCCTGCCCAATAGGGACGATGCAGCACTTCATGGTAACGCGAAACGTCCCCTTTTATTCCATGGGTATTCTCGGCGTCGTGGGTTCTTCGATCGGCCGGATGGCCTGCGGGACCCTCTGTCCCTTCGGATTTTTACAGGATATTCTCTATAAAATCAGGACGTGGAAATTTCCCATTCCCAAAATTCTCAGGTACGGGAAATATCTTTCCCTTGCCGGTCTCGTTTTTGTGATACCGTACCTGACCCGGGAAAACTGGTTCTCAAAACTGTGCCCGATGGGAACCCTCACGGCAGGCATCCCCTGGGTTACGCTCGACCCGAACATACGGGCGATGATCCAGTGGCTGTTCTGGGTGAAGATATCTATCCTTCTTTTCTTTGTTTCAACGTCGGTGCTCACGAAACGGCCTTTCTGCAGGGTGGTTTGCCCTCTGGGTGCAATTTTTTCCGTCTTTAACAAGGCGAGCTTTTTCAAGCTCGAGTGGAACCCCGAAACCTGCACCAAATGCGGAAAATGCCAGGATATTTGCCCCGTTGATATTCGCGTCGACGAGGAACCAAATTCCGTCGACTGCGTTCGGTGTCTCGACTGCACAAGGTGCCCCAGCGTAAAATCCACAACCATCTTTGCCGCCGATCCTTTCAGCAAGGGTAAATTGAAGGGGGCTGGAGAGGCAGATGCGACCGGGGGAGTCGGCGTTTCCGCTCGCTGATTGAGAGAACCATGTACTCGCCTCCGGGTTCTCTTATTCGACAAAGCATGAAAAAGCCGTCTTCTCGGCGCTGGCAGGGGGAGTTATCATTCCCATGCCCGCTTGCCTTATGGGGGTGGAGGAACCCCTGAATGATGATACGTGGAGCTGTCAACGATGAAAAGACACCCGGGACAGAAAGTGTGGGATTGCGGAGCCGATGATGGTAGACTATCATGATCTTATGGGTTGGGGGTTGAATAAGAAGGCTCTTTTTCTGCTCGTTTATCTTATGACGATGGCGTTCATTTCCGCTTCGGGACACGCCCAGAATACAGCGATGAGGGTGAAAATCGGAGAAAAAGCTCCCGATTTCACCCTTCAGGACCTAAGGACGGGCAAATATGTGCGGTTGTATGACCTTGTGGGGAAGAAAGTTATTATGCTCGACTTCTGGGCACCCTTCTGTGATATCTGCAAGAAGGAAATGCCGGGACTCGTTCAGGCATATAATCGGTACAGGGAGAAGGGGTTTGAGCTCCTCTCCATCGTTGTTTACTCGGGAGACCTGAAAGATGTCCGGGATATCATGGAAGCCGAGAAACTGAATTACCCCGTTTTGTACGACAAAGACTTTTATGTGGCTATGCGCCTTTACCGGCTGGCCGGTCCGATTCCGGTGAAGGTGATCATAGACTACAGGGGGATCGTGAGATACACTCACGCGGGAGATCACCCGCCGCAGGGGAACGAAGTTCCCTTTGTCCTCGAGAGTCTCATTGCCGAGATGAAGGGCGGGTTGCAAAAGGACTGAGTTGGGATCCTGCATTTCGCTATGGAGGTTTTCGAATGAGGTTATACAGTGGTATTCTGGTTTTGCTCATGGCAGCTTTCGTGTTTCTACCGGGCGCATCCGCACGGTACAACAATGAGCTTGATGTGGGCGACCGGGTGATGGACTTCAAAGTACGTTCCCTTTCGGGCAAGGAACTTCATTTTGAAAAGGATATCCTCAGCAAGACGAGCCCTACGCTGTTTTTTTTCATGACGACTGCCTGCAGCGCCTGTTTCGAGGAGCTGAAAGACATCAGCGAGTTTGTCAAGGAGAACAGGGAGAAACTGACCGTCTGGGCTGTTGCCGTCGACCTGAGAGGCGAAAAAACGGTCAAGCCCTATGCCGATACCTATAAGTTCGAGGTGGATTACATTCTTGACCCGGAGTTTCAATTACCGCGGCTTTTCGGATTGTCCTACACCCCCTCATTTGTCCTCGTGGACAAGGACGGAACGATCCTTTACAAGAAAGCTGGCTTCACGCCCGGTGAACATGCAGAGGGGATCATAAGGAAATTCATAAAATAGGCACGTGAAAAGGCGGGCCCCAGCCGGGACGGCTCCCGCTGCCGGGAAGTAAACTCCTTAGCCGCAACGGCAAAGTCAGGGGCGCCTTTGTATCGGCCTATTTTCCTGATTAACGGTTTCTCCCGATGCAGAAGTACGTTATGCCGTAACCCTTCATCCTCTCGGGACTGTAGAGGTTCCGTCCGTCAAAAATCACGGGTTTTTTCAACAGCTTTTTGATCTTGTCGAAGTCAGGTTCTCGGAACAGAGGCCATTCGGTGAAAATCAGCAGCGCATCGGCTTTTTTCAGCACATCGTAGTTGTTCTTGCCGAAGGTGATACCCTTCTCCCCTTTGAACCGATCCCTGGCGTTCTTGAGGGATATGGGGTCGAAGGCCTTCACCCGTGCGCCTTCCTTCAGGAGAAAATCTATTACGTCGATCGAGGGGGCTTCCCTGATGTCATCGGTGTTGGGCTTGAACGAAATACCCCACACCCCCAGCGTTTTCCCGGAGAGCTTGCCGGAGAAAAAGCTCTTCACCCTTTCCCCGAAAAGTTTTCGCTGTTCTGTGTTGATCCGGACAACCGACTCGAGGAGCTGCGGCGTTACCTTTTCCCTCTTTGCCGTTGTAATGAGGGCCCGCAAGTCTTTCGGAAAACAGGAGCCGCCGAACCCGATACCGGGATAGATGAACTTGTTCCCGATGCGGGGATCACTCCCGATACCTTTGCGGACGCTTTCCACGTCGGCGCCGACGGCATCGCATATCCTGGCCATTTCGTTCATGAAGGAGATCCTCGTGGCGAGCATGGCGTTCGCCGCATACTTCGTCATTTCCGAGGACCTGATGTCCATCACCGTGACTTTCTCCCCCGTCCGTGAAAAGGGAGCATAGAGCTCTTTCATGATTTGTGCAACGCGGGCATTGGAACAGCCGATGATAATCCTGTCGGGGAACATGAAGTCCTCGACGGCCGCACCCTCTTTCAGGAATTCGGGGTTGTTGACGACGTCGAACTCGAGGTTTTGATCTTTCACGTTTTCTTGAATGACCTGGGCAACCTTATCGGTCGTTCCCACGGGCACCGTTGACTTGGTGACGATTATCTTGTAGGAGTTCATGTTGCGCGCGATATTTCTCGCTGCTTCAAAAATGGCATCCAGGCTCGCTTCGCCCCTCCTTCCCGAGGGCGTCCCGACGGCGATGAAGATGATGAACGCATCATTTACCGCATCTTTGATATCCGTGGTGAATTTCAGCCTTCCCTGGGCGAAATTCTTCCTTACGAGATCCTCGAGGCCCGGTTCGTATATGGGAATCATCCCTTTTTTCAGTTTTTCCGTTTTTTTTCTGTCAATGTCGTAACAAATGACGTCGTTGCCCATTTCGGAAAAACAGGCACCGGTTACAAGCCCCACGTAGCCAACGCCGATCACTGAGAGTCTCATACGTTCCCCCGCAAAAGTAATGGTTTTCCGGAATCCTATTCCAAGAGGGTTTCGCTGCCGGGCAACCCTCTCAGTCGCAAACCAGAATACTATATATCATCGACATAATTGAGCGCAAAGTTAATTGCGCTGAAACGGGTCAAGGCCGGCGGGTTGTCCTCCCACCTGGTTGATTATGAAAAGCTCCCAAAAAAGGAATATGGGGGATTCTTTCCGGTGTTAAAATAATGAAAGAGATTGCTGATACAACCGAATGACGCCGGTGTTAAAGAAGATTCGCTGATAAACGGGTGGAGGTTTCATTGTATTTTCCCTTTGAAGTTCGCCCCGGAAATCTCAGGGTACCATCATGAATATCGTGTCGCCCGTTGACGGTTTCAACGAGGCAGAATCGCTCATAGGCAGCGGCGCAAATGAACTGTACGGCGGCTATCTGCCTGATTTCTGGATAGAGAAATACGGCCACATGACGTCGTTAAACCGGCGCTCTTTCCGGGCGGCGAACATCGCCTCTTTTGAAGAGCTGGACCGCATCTGTGAGCTCTGCTGGAAAAAGGACGTTCCCTTTCATCTTGCCCTGAACGCCCCCATCGTTCCTGAAGATGATCTTGCCCCGGTTGTGGATTTTGCCTCAGCGTTAGCGGCCAGGGGGGTTTCGGGTTTTATCGTGTCAGACCTGAATCTTCTCTCCCGGCTCAGCGAGGCCCGGCTGAAAGTAGAGCTTCACGCAAGCACCCTTCTTGCGGCCTTTTCCCTGGCGACGATCCGGTTTTTCACCTCCTTCGGGGTCCGGCGCGTTATCCTCTCCAGGGAGCTGGCCCTCGGCGAAACCTGTGAATTGGCGAAAAAGGCCGGGGGAGCAAAGCTCGATATCATCGCTTTCAGGGGAAAATGCCCGAATATCGAAGGATATTGTTCCCACCTCCACGATGACCCGGACAGGAGATGGCCCTGTCAGCTCCCGTACAGGAAAAAGTGGGTGGGTGCCTTCGAGAAGAGCCTGAAGGACCAAGTCTTCGAGAACATCTCCGAATGGGAGGGGCTGGACCCATTTTATTCCTGCGGGATTTGCGCTCTTCCTCAACTTGCCTCTTCTGGAGTTCACTCAGCGAGAATCGAGGGCAGGGGACTCGAAACGGAGAAGAAACTGCGGGCTGTTGCGGTTCTGCGAAAGATGCTCGAATTTTGCAAAGATGAGAGTGACCTCGAGAGGTCTATCACCATTGGAAGGTCGATTTACGTGGAGGAGTTCGGTATGCCCTGTTCTCAGAAAAACTGCTACTTCCCCGAATTTTTCAACGGGGAAAAGCGATGAGGCGGCACGTTCAGCTAAATAGCCCGGAAGATTGGGGCGCCTCACATTTCAGGGAGTTCGACGGAATCGTCCTGGGAAGCGAATACTGCTTCCATCTTCTCCCCGATGATGCGGAACTAAAGGATGCAAGCGATTTTGCGGCGGAACGTTCGATGGAGATGACAATTATGGTTCCCTGCTTGAGGGAGCACCAGATGAAGTCTCTCCTGAGGTCGCTCCGGGGGATCAACGGGAAGATCAAGCCGAGGCTCGTCGTGAACGACTGGGGAACGATGTATCTCTTTTCGAAGGTGTCTTTTCAGGCCGAAATCGTGCTCGGGAGGCTGCTGTCAGGGCAGAAGCCCTGTGTCAGGATCGAAAACTCTCCTTTTCTGACGGGCGAAGGCAAAGAGCTGCTCTATAGTGATCTATTTGTCTCAGAAAAAATGCGAGCGTTTTTTGAGCGGGAATTCGGCGTCACGACGATCAGCGTAGTTCCCGATCCAGAAGATGTGACAGCGGAAAAACCCTACCGGAGATTGATGCAGTATCCCTACATCCTTGTATCCGTTACCGATTACTGCCCGTACCGGGGAAATCTCCCCTCGGCGCTCATCTCTTCCTGCCAGAGGCTATGCAAGAGGGGATATGTTGTCCTTTCCAACGATTCTCTCGGACAGTTGATATATCAGAGGGGAAAGGGGAGGTTCTTCAATCCCTTTCCCGAGAGATACGAGTTTCCGAACGTGGAGGGGGCGGAGGTCATCTTCAACGGAGACGTTCCATAGTGGGTCAGCAGGCCGCGATTGTTTGCCACATCCCGGGGAACATGTGGCCTGCCGGGGAAGATCAGCGCATGCAGGCGGAGAGGTCGATCGGCCACAAGCAGACGATCTGAAGGGTGAATACATAGTATAATATTCAGAACCATCTCGATTCAGGGGAGTCTCAAAATGGGAAAAGACAGGCTGTCGAGAAGGGAATTCATAGCTCTCGGCGCGAAAACGGCCGGTGCATTTCTGATCACCAACTCCATCTTCCCAACCATATCCTTTGCCGGTGAGTCCGGGAAAGTCCCCGTGGCGGTCAGGGTGAACCCGGATTTCGAGACAGCTCTTTCGGGAGCGCTCGAAGCCCTGGGAGGAATGAGGAGTTTCATTTCGAAGAACGACATCGTCCTCATAAAGCCGAATATAGGGTGGGACAGGGTTCCAGACCAGGCGGCGAACACTGATCCCCAACTGGTGATTTCCCTCGTGCGGCGCGTCCTCGATGCGGGCGCAAGGGAAGTGCGAATATTCGACCGGACGTGCAATGAGCCGAGGCGCTGTTACATCAACAGCGGGATAGAGCCTCTCGTTGAAGAATTTTCCGAAAAGGAAGGGGTGAAGGACAGCGTAAAGATCTATCACGTCAAGAGGCGAGATTTCGTAAATGTAAAGATTCAGAACGCCCGGGTTTTGAAAAAATGGCCGCTATACAGGGATGCCATGGAGGTCGATAAAATCGTGAATGTTCCCGTAGCGAAGCACCATTCCCTGGCAGATTACACCCTGTCGTTAAAAAATATGATGGGAATTATGGGGGGAAGCCGGAACCAGATCCATTGGAGGCTGCCCTCCGCTCTTGCCGACCTGAACGATTTTGTGAAAACAGATCTGGCGGTTATCGACGGGACGAAGATACTGCTCAGAAACGGCCCATCGGGGGGAAATTTAGAGGACGTGGCGAGAAAGGACACGATAATCGTATCTCCGAACCCCGTGGCGGCAGATGCCGTTGCTACTTCGGTTCTCTTCGGCGCTGACCCGGGCAGGGTAGGCCACATTAGGGAAGCGTCAATCCGGGGACTCGGCCCGTACGAGAAAGAGAATCTTCTGGTAACGCATTCCTGAGAAAACAGCGATTTCCGACCAGATGGGTGAAATTTCCGGGCAAGCGCATTACGTCTGCGTTAATTGCCATAAGTAATCAAGGAGCAAAAAAAGAGAGTAGATGATTAACCGGTTCATTTTGAATCGTTCGAGAGTTTCTTATAAACGTACATTTTTTTTACTTATTTATTAGCATGCAGGTGCCGATTTAGTCCACCGATTATCCGACCGATGAACGAACTGTTTGCTTCTTCTCCCCCATTCGCATACATCTTTTTTGAAAGAAGCAGAGCTCTTCTCGTTTTCATTAGTTTTTCTCTATCGGCTCTTTCTATGGAGATTAGTAATTCATTCAACTGGGAATAGCTGATCGATTCAATGGATGGCGGCGCGTCTACTTTTGCTGTCAAGATTTTTACTGAGGTTCTTTTGAGAGGGGGAGTGATTTCTTTTTTTCCCGTTACAATGCTGCTGAAATAAAATGATGCCACCAGACAAAGAGCAGCGGTAAAGAAAAGCACTTTTTCAGGCATTTTTTTCGATGAAATAACAGATGGCTCTTCTTGGACTGATAATATTACCGGACAGTTATCAATGTACACGCTCATTTCTCCAGATGAAAAATAGACTCCTTTGAATGGATTCATTCCGCTTGCCCAGACAGGGTAATCCCCACGGTTTATGAGTAAGATCGATTTGTAAAGAACAATAATTTTTAGATCTACGATGCCGCAATTCGTATCGACGAAAACATCGGATGACGGATCTTTTGAAGAAAGAGAATAGAACCTTTTTCCTTCTAGTCTTTCTGATTTGTTGTTGGCTTCGATCTTGAGAAATATTTTATTTTTATGCTTCATCAGAACAAACTCTCAAGCTGGAGGATAATCGGTGAAAATATGAGGAGGAATATAGCGGGAAATATAAATATGCAAAGAGGAACCATGAGTTTGACCGGGGCTTTTAGTGCTCTCTCCTCGGCCTCAATTACCCTATCGCTTATCATTTTCTCGGAAAGCTGCTTCAATGCTTTTCCTGGACCACGGCCGAGGGTTTTTCCTGTCATGAGCATCTCAAGCATGAGATCTGCTTTTTCCGATTTGTAGGCTTGAGATATCTCACGAACGCCCTTATCAGTATCCACACCTAGTTCAAATAGGCTTTTCATATCTCCGAGTAAACTTTTTGAGGGGCTTTTGGGGAAGCTAGCGTGTAACTTTTCGATAGCTGATTGAATTGAACATCCTGCCTCTATAAGCAGAGATAAGGACAGGGCGAGGAAAAATATTTCCCTGTTCAGTTGTCGTTTAAAATGTATCTGTTTCCTTCTCTTTTGTAAAAAAGATAAAGATAAGAGTGAAAAAAAAGATATCGGAAATAGCTGTTCATTTCGCAGAAACAGAGACATGAAAATCGATAAGAGGAGAAATATTATTGTGGTTTCGATTGCCCTTCGTTTTGAATCATTCACCCTACTTGTTGAATATTCGGTAGCCATGCGATTTAGACTGTAAATGGAAGTAAAGAGTGCAACGCCGAAGAGCAAAGGGATAACTATCAAAATTACACCTCGGGTTTGATTATTTTGTAAATCATTGCCCATCCGAGAATCAACATAACGGAAATAATCACCACTATAAACCTTCCAACCGGAATCGAGGTGAGTGCGTGAAGATACCCTGGCATTACCGCGTTTAATGAAAACAATAAAATCACCGGTATGAGTGTGAGAACTATCCCCTGTAGTTTTCCTTGAGAAGTTTGGGCTCTCATCTTTTTTTCGAGCCTCTGTTTTTCCATAAGAGAATGCTTTATCTTTCCAATCATTTTACCAATATTTGCCCCATTGTTGATGCAGTTGGTTATGGCCAAATAGGTTATGAGAGTTTCTTCAGCGGGTATCCTTTCATAGAGCGACTTGAGCGATTCTTCGAGAGAAAGTCCGATATTTAAATTGCCCGTTATAATTTTTATCTCTTCCCTCATCGGACTTTTTACCTTCTCTGTGATCTCCTGAAGCGACTGAGAAAAGGTAATCCCCGCCTTACTGTATGTTTCTATGAGATCAAGAAAAGAGGGGAGTTGGCGCAAGACTTTTCTGTTTCTGTTATATACGTACACTTTGAAAGTGAGATGCAGGGCGATTGTTAAAATAGGCGGTAAGATGAAAATACTGAATTTCATGTCTGTGAGGAAAATAAAGGTAGTTGTGACGGCAATGACACCAGTTATAATGATGACCATAACCCGGGAAGTAATTTTTATGAACTCCCTTTCAAGCTTTTTTTGAAAACTCCTCGATTTGCTGTGAAGACCTCTCAATAGATATTCCCCAAAAGTTTCCAGCATGGAAAATGATATCGAAGCGAAGGAGCCGAAAAACAGAATAAGTAATAGGCTTTTCATTTTCCCACTTCTCCGAACTTAGATCTAATTCCCGTTTTCACGAGCGCCTTAATGTTTTTGTCGAAGGTAAAAATATCCTGGGTCATTATGGAAATATCTGAGATTCCGTTGATTTCTGTTATGCTGGTCACTTTTCGCGCTCCACAGCCAAATCTTGCAATATATATAATGAGATCAATTGCGGATGCTACCTGTTCCCTGATTGCGCGCAAGGGAAGGTCCAGACCGGAGAATAGGACCATCGTTTCGATGCGTGCGAGGAGGTCCCTCGGTGAATTTGCATGTGCAGTCGTCATGGAACCATCATGGCCCGTATTCATTGCCTGGAGCATGTCGAGAGTCTCTTCGCCCCTGCATTCTCCAATGATGAGCCTATCGGGTCTCATTCTGAGGGTATTTCTCACCAAATTTCTGATAGTAATCTCCCCTTTGCCCTCCAAGTTTGCAGGCCTGCCTTCCAACGAAATGACATGTGGATTTTGCAGTTTGAGTTCAGCTGCATCCTCAATGGTAACGATGCGCTCGTTGTCGGGGATAAAAGTTGAGAGAACGTTCAGCAGGGTGGTTTTTCCGCTTCCAGTGCCGCCCCCGATAATGATGTTTGCTCTTTTTTTTACCGCATGTTCAAGGAACGCTACGGCATCTTTGCCGAACGACCCAAGTGATATCAATTCTTCTGCTGTCATAATATTTTTAGCGAACTTCCTGATCGTAAGACAGGAGCCGGTGAGTGAGACAGGTGGGATTACTGCGTTTACCCTTGACCCATCCGATAACCTCGCATCAACGAAAGGGACGGATTCATCTATTCTTCTGTTGACAGCATTTATTATTCTTTCAATTATTGAGAGCAGAGTCTTATTTGAAATGAATTTGAGGTCGGTTTCAATTAGCTTCCCCTGCTTTTCAACATAAACCGATTGGTAGCCGTTAACCATAATCTCGCTGATCTCCCGGGCGTCAAGGAGTGCCTGCAAAGGGCCTAGTCCGAAAATTTCCTCAAGGATCTCGAGTTTTATCTGCCTCCCCACATTTTCGTTCATTCCTTTACTCTGAACGATAAGATCGAGTTCTCTTTCAGCTTTTTCCCTGATTAAGCGTGTATCATGAGCCTCGAGGCAGTTATTCCTCAGGTCAATTTTCTTGAGTATTTCTGCGTGAATTTCTCGTTTGAGATGATACATTGATACCTCGTTTCCACAGCTTTCGTTTTTCAGAGACAGATGAGGAACAGTTCGTTCCCCAGAAAGGTTATTGTTAAAATCATTTATTGTGTTTGCTCCTCTTTCGTTAATTTTAATTATTTTCATTGTCCACCTGTATTTAATCCATGAGCTTGAATTTCATTTGCTTATCCATCCGATTGAACTTGTCATGAAATCCCTCGATCATGGAATCAGAAATTTTGTCGGAAAGTATTGACGGTGTCACCGTAATGATGAGTTCTGTGTAGTTATTTCTGAAATTTCGGGATTTAAATAATTCTCCGATAATTGGCAGGTGGCCGAGTAGCGGTAGTTTGTTCACGTCTTTGGTTGTCTCATTCCTCACTAGTCCTGAAAGCGCTACCGTTTGGCCCTGATCGAGGGAAAATGAGGTTTTCACCCTTCTGGTGATAAAACCGGGAATGTCTGATGAGCCTGTTGCGTGGTCTATGGTACTCACTTCTGCCTCGAGGCTCGTGCTAATTACTCCGTTTTCCTCCATTCCATTGTTCAAATGAAGTATAATCCCGTATTTTTTCCAGATAACGTCCCTTTTTTCATCTCCGATAATTACCACGGGTATCTCGCCACCTGCGAGGAAACTCGAATCTTTTCCTTCTTCGCAAACGAGCACGGGGTTAGCCAGTACTTTTGCCTTTCCCTCTGAGACAAGATGTTTGATAAGAATCCCGAAAGATGATTCGAATAAAAGAGGATTTTCCCCTTCTGTGTTGAAGTTCCCATCAAATTGCATACTTTCAGGCCAGCTGATCCCAAGACCCTTTAAACTCCCCTTGCTTATTTCTAGAAACTTCAAATCGTACATTATTTCTTTTTTCTTCTTGCGCTTTCTCTTAAGCGCGGGGAGAACATTTTCCATACGGGCAAGTATTGAGTTTGCCGATTCTAGAGCTTCAATCGAGCCCTCACCGGTAACAATCTTTTCGTTGTTAATGTAGGAGACCCGGGGATTATTTATCCCGAGGGACTTGAGAAAAAAAATGAGGTTTTCTTCTCTTTCGATATCATGTGATGGAGGAAAATCCTTCACTTCCACATTTATTTGGGTATGTTGATTTCCTTCCCATACTAGTAGGTCGGTCTTTCCTACTTTTTTTCCCGCCAGCAGAATACCGGATCCGTTCTCTATGGAAGATATTTCAAGGATTTCGGGATCGCCGACAGCAATTCGCTTAAGATTTTTCGTTTCCAATAGAAATTGATGACCCACCTGGATAATGAGAGGTTGATCATTTGATATACCGAAAGAATGATAGAAAACAAGAAAGATAGTCGTAGCCAAGCTAAACATGAGTTGCCCTTTTGTGAGAGGATCTTTCCTTCTTGCCATAAGGATCATCGTCTCGTTACGCTAAATTTCTCGGTTAGTTTGCCCATTTTGAAAATTTCAATTCTATGAGCAATCGGTTTCTTTCTTCCCTTCCTTATCATTATTGCCTTGTCATCGGGGTTCCTTAGGACAAAACCGAGTTTTTTTGAGGCATCTGAAACTGTATTCAAAAGACTGGCAGCCTGGATCCTATTTACTATCAGGGTAACTGTACGGGGTGAGAATTCCTCATTGTTCTCCTTTTCTATCACCGTAAAATTTGCATCAATTGCGGAAACCTGGACGTTTTCCAGCAGCAGAATTGTTTTGTTCCCCGCGTCGTTTTCCGATGGTTGTGTGAGATAAATGTCGACATGATCTCCTGGCCGGAGCAAACCGGAAAAAGTAACGTTCTCGTCTGCATGAATTGAAAGAGCCCGTTTCCCCTTATCGATCGCAAAGGAATACCGGGATAATTCAATTGGATTTTCTATGTCGTCCCAGTTTAAGGGGTTCCCCCTTTTTATGCTATGTTTAGACATGGCTCCTTCTATAGACGGGTAGTCTGATTCTTTCAACATCCTTGGGAAATATCCCTTCTCCGGAAATTCCAGCACTTGAAGAGTTTCAGCGTTTAATATGTCACCCTTGTGTATGTTTTTCCCTGCAACGACAATTCTCGCAGTTTTTCTGTTCTCTTGGTCCTTCAGTTCTTCCTTCCGAATTCTCTGCCAGATCAGCAATGTTGATAAGAGAGACAATAGTACAGATAAAAGCAGGGTTATTTTCCTGTTTCTACTCATAGATGGAGCTCCGTTACCTGGCATGTTGCTGGGGATTTTTCCCAGAAGGTAACCGAGATGCTGACACCTTTTAAGAAATTGATGAGAACGAGTGGTCTTTCCAGGCTGTATTCACTGTTTTCCGATATGATCCCCCACTGGTCAAATAAAACCGATGCCTTTAATGCAGTAACCCAGCGAGTGGAATTCTTAATAAAAAAGATATAATGATCCCCAAGGCCGGGATCGAGCTTATAATATACATCCCCGTCGACTAATGTATGGAGGTCTTTCGGAAGCAATGAATGTAACCTTTCACGCTCTTTCTTGATAGCAATAGCAAATCCGCTGTCTATAAAATTTTTTATCTTTTCTTGTTTTGAAAAATCCACCGTAGAAGTGAATTCTCTCACCGTGTCCTCGTAATCCCGTGAAAATCTGTTTGCAATTCCCTCCACGTCAGCTCCATCAGCAGCAAGCGGTAGCGAAGAAAAACTGCCTAATAACGTAATGACGATAATAAGAATTTTCACAATTCACCTTCCGAAAAGAGATAAAAGTATTACTGCATGGGTCAAATCAATTGTGTGTTTCAATTTCTTCCCGAATTTCGATTGCAAATCCCAGCTATCTATGAGAAGGAGATTTTTTTCGGAGAAGGGTCGCCGATCCAAATTTTCCCCCGAAAATATCGGATTTTTTTTCGGTGTGAATGCAATTTCGACTTCGCTTTGCCATGAAAGGGGAGAATGCACCATGCTGTCAAGAAAGGAATTGTTAGATTCCGTTTTGTAAACTTTCACATTCTCATTATCAATCATCAAATCCGTGGTTAACGGTTCACGAATATCTCTTTTCAACCGATGGGTGATGAGATTTATCTGAGAAGCGTCATTCAATGCGATGTTTTTGGACTCAATTGCTTTGTAGATGATGAGTACGCCTGCTATTAACAGAGTGAAAATGGGGAGTACGAGAAGGGTTTCGATGAGACCGATCCCCCTTTTTTTCTTAAAAACCATAAGGCACTCCTTTTCCGAATTTTTTTGTCGTATCGGATTTAGGTTTGATCCGTCTGCTTTTCCATCTTGCATCATACGATGTCCCGCCGTCGGGCTTTGCACAAGAGACAGCGTAATTTCGGTATTTTTCCTGAAAGATATTATTGAGAAAAGGCTTTCGTCTTCCTGAGTAACCGAAGAAATAGATCATCTGCTTTTCATGGAAATCCTCCTCCATGACCTGAGGTATTATTTCTCCTTTGAGATTAAAAAGGAATCTGATCGATGAAAAAAATATTCTCGTGATCACTTTGTAGAAGAATCTTTTGAAACGATTTTTCGGTTTATAAGACCGTGCTTTTCCTTTAGCTTCGTGCAATATTTGGATGATGCTGAGAGGTTCTCCGTCCTTAAGGTGAAGCCTCAGTGCGACATCGTTCTTCTTTTCGGAAAAAGGAAGTGAAGGGTAGATAAACCCATGTATCCCATAATACTTTAGGAGTTTTCTGAAACAACTTAGCAGTAATAAGGGAATAGCGTTTTTAACTCTTTTCGCCATTTTTGAGAATTTTACCCCTGCGTTCCAAAGCTTCTGTATTATTCCAGGGGCTTTTCTCGATAAGTGAAAGAAGAGGGAAGGGTTTCCATAAAGAGCAACGCCGATTGATGCAACCCATAGCATGAGGACTATCCTTATGTAACGAATAGAGCGTTCCATTCCGTAGTTCAACATTGCTATAACATTGAGCCCCCTTGATTCCCATGTAGCAAGTGATAGAGCGATGGAGTCCGCAGCGTTTTCAATGTGGTTTTGCTCGAAATAATATTTTCCAGTGTTTATGGAAAGGAAAACTGACGAGATCAGTAGAAGGGAGACTATGAGCGTGAAACCCGTGATATAACCTCGTTTATTCAGGAAGAGTCCGATCATCCATTCACTCCACAATAAATGTGACATCTGTTTTGTAGTGGAATCTTCCATCGGGGAGAAAAATCTTTTGCGTTGCTGCACTTGGGGCAAATGGTTCGAATAGCCGGAATGGAACGAAACTCATCGATAAATTCGCATCTACACGAAATGTCAAAACGGTATCGCTTTCGATCGTTGTATTATCCGATATTCTGTTTCCATCTTGATTCAGGAGAGAGATATCAATTGATTGTATTCTGCCTGCCCTGAGATCATTTAAAAGAGCTGCGAGCAACTCATTTCGGGATTTCTCTTTGATTTCCCCAACACGTTTGCCAGCAGAGAGACTTGCTCCTCTAGCAGATTTTTTTGAGAGGTAGTTGATCCTGTGGAGCGTAAAGGTTGTCTGTGACAGATCAATGGTGAAAAATGTAAACAACATCAAAAGTATGGATCCAACCAACGTTTCCACGAGAGCGCTCCCTTTCTCCTTTATCTGTCTATTTTGATTTTGCATAATCGCTTAGGGTTTTCTTGTTTTGCTCTTTACTGGACGATTTCGAAAGGTCTTTCACTTTTAGTCCGTGACCAGAAAGGGCTGAGATTATTGTGTGAAACTGATTTCTTACCTGATTGCCGAAGATGTTTACTATGCCAATAGCTGCGATTGCAACTAAGGCGAGAATTATGATGTATTCAGTTAGTCCCTGGCCCTTCCGCCTTTTTTCCTCTGTGTTTTTTACCCTGTTCATTTTTGCCCTCCCTGTTTTTTCAGGGAGGACTGCAATCATGATGCCGAAAATTTTAGCCGGAGAGTTTAATTAAGTGGTTGATATAAAGGATAATCAGGAGGGTAAGTGTTGTTGAGGAAAAAGATAATGGGTTTAGAATCCGAACTGGGTAGCATTTTCAAACTATCGAGATGTGTCGGGGGTTTTAATATTGTATTTTCGTAGTTTTTCAAAGAGTGTAGATTTTGAAATTCCGAGATTTTTTGCTGCGCGGGTCTTGTTCCAACTCGTTCTTTTCAATTCATTGACTATTGCTTCCTTTTCCGCCAAATCTATTTTTCTCAAAAATCCGTTGGTTATGGTTTTGCCGTGCGCCTCTTGCAAATATTGCGATTCCCCGGAAAGAATTTGCGTGATGATTGATGAACTGATTTCCTCATCGGGTGCTAGAATTGCTGCCCTGTTCAAGACATTTTTCAGCTCTCTTATGTTCCCCGGCCATGTGTATTTTTTTAGGACCCTCAGACCTTTTTTGTCTATCCACATTCTTTTCCCATAATTTTGTGAAAATAGCTCGAGGAAATGCAATGTCAATAGATCAACATCTTCAATTCGATCGCGCAGAGGAGGAACGTTTATGGGGAAGGAGTTCAATCTGTAAAACAGGTCTTTTCTAAAAATTTTTTCATCAATTTTGTCTCTCAACTTCCTGTTTGTTGCAGCGATTACCCGCACGTTTATGTTTAATGTGTTATCCCCACCTATTTTACGAATTTCGAACTCTTCGAGAGCGCGTAATAATTTCGGCTGGATTTCCAACGGCATATCTCCTATTTCATCGAGAAAAAGGGTTCCTCCCTGAGCAATCTCAAATGCTCCCTTCCTTTCACTCAAAGCACCGGTGAATGAGCCTTTTTCGTGACCGAAAAGCTCTGACTCAACGACGCCAGAAGCAATTGCGCTGCAGTTGATTGCAACAAAAAGGTGGGATCTTCTCCTGCTCAACCTGTGAATGCCACGGGCAACGAGCTCTTTGCCCGTTCCCGTTTCTCCGATTATCAATACAGGAAAGTCTGTATCTGCCACCTTTTTCATCAAGTTGAGCATTTTTTCAATTTCTGGGCTTTTTCCAACGATCCCCATTGGAACTAAATTATCAACGGTTGAGTCTCTCGGTTTCTGCATCCGGGAAAATCGCGCAACGGTTGGATGTTCATCGATGAAGGTCGTGGGTTGCTCATCTTGCAAATCCGACTGAAATGTTGAAATCGTGAAACGGAGCAGATAGGGACCGATCTTAATGTCGGTGTTTTTCGTAAGTGTTTCTTTTTTTATTCTCTTTCCGTTTATGAACGTTCCGTTTTTGCTCAAGTCTTCAAGAAAATACCCATATTCCGTTCCAACGATTCGCGCATGTTTTCTCGATACGGAGGAGGCAGGTATTATAAGGTCGCATTCAGAAGATCTTCCGATTAAAACCTCACCCTTCCTGCATTTGAGTTCTACTTTCTGATTATCTGATAGGTTAACAACGAGGACAGCATTCTCCGACTTTCGATGAGCCATCGATTACCTCATGGGATTTTCTTCATTGTGAAGCAAAAGGGATACCATATCTTATGGCAATGGGGACAGAATGAAAAGAAAAAAATTGTGAATATAAGGAAAGCTCCAGAAAGATTGAGTCCCAGTAATTATCTCGATTGAACAAATGACGCGTTTCGTGCATGAGAAAACATATGTTAATTGTTGTCTTAAATGCTGCTTTTTAAACAACTAATATATAAGAAGAATCGTTGCTTAATAGTGAAATAACGTTGTTCTTTTCCACTGCGACCGTTTATATCTCTTCGGAGATTCTCGGAAGGGCAGTTTGGATGCAACCTGTATGGAATTGTGGAGGAATAGCGATCTATGAATGCATGAATAGGACGATAACCAGGGTAAAGTTGAAGGGTTGCGAACCGCCAGCGCCAGAAGTTTGATTTAAATTTCCAAGTTCGATTATAAGTATGAATAATATAATTAATCAACTAGATATAATAGAAATCTTAAGGCTTACGATTAAGTATTTGTCGGACTCGAATGTGGGTTTGACCTTCGCTTCTTTTATGACTAGGCTTTCATCCCCCGTCTCAATCCTCTCAACGAGGAGGAGGAACTCCCGGTAGGTGATATCTTTCCCCTCGATATTGAAAGAGAACTCTCTGAATTCTCCCTTCTCCCTCGTTCCGCCGAATTGTATCTCGAAG
>CAYFXN010000016.1:0-28843 GCA_964347065.1 uncultured bacterium
CGAGCATATCTTTGATATCCTGCAGATTCTGTAGGTTGACGAGGACCCCCTTCTCGAGTTCCTCGAAGCGGAGCTCAACAATTTGCTTGTCCCGGAGGAATGCCTTCGTTCCCTCCTCTTCGGTCCCGCCTATGTAGGTCTCCTTCCCCTTCCTCTCGGGCCTCTGAATTTTTATCAGCTCCTTGATCCTGCTGTCGATGACCCGAAGCCTCGAAACTTCTGCCTCCAGTCTCTGGAATTTATCCTCGAAGAAGGAGAGCATGAACTGCTGTTCTGAAGCCACTTCTCTCAAATTGGAAAGCTCGATGCGATCGCTGATGCTGATCCGGTAATCGTAAATCATGAAACAGGTGAAGGAAAAGAAGAGAACGACCATCAGTAGGAGAGTCCTGATTACCGTTTTTGAAACGGTCACTCTCCTGACCTTTCCTGCATCTCCGGAGATAACGAAAAAAGTAACCCTTTTGCTCACGGGCTCGCCTCCGCAAAAAGGAGAAATTTGAACTAATATAATATAAAAAAACGAATAAAAGGAAAACAAAAAAAGGAACCACAAAGAACCCGCATCGAGTTTTTCCGACGCCCGAAAAAATCGGGATGGGCCGCTGCCCATCCCGCCAGAGGAAAAATGGGTCACTCATTCCCCGTACAAAGAATTCACCAACTCACTCGACAACGTATCCAAATTCAAGCGTTGTGCTTTCAGATCCCTTGGTTACGATACACTGAAATTGGTACTGGCCCTTTTCATCCAGATTAAGGTCCCCGCCGATGTGGCCACCCATCGCCATGAGTCCCACCTCTTCTTGTTTCCCTCCGGGATAGGTTATGACTACTTTTCCATCCGTGCCTTCTCCCAGCGGCTTTTCCGGAGTTAGCCTGAGGTGGTGGGTAATTCCGGAGGGGGCGCCCGTTCCCTTTCCCATTTTTGCCATTTGCGCCTTGACGTCCACTATGCTTGCCGAAATGTTCGTCCCAAAAGCCTCTCCGTCAAAGAGATGCTCCCCCATTGAGCCATGTCCTATCATCCCCTCTCCGTGGGTGTCTCCCGACATGTGTCCTTTGCCCGAGTGGTCACCCATCATGTGACCGCCTTCGGAGGAACCGCTCGGCATTTTGGAATGATCGCCGCTTTTCATACCGCCTTGCATGCCGGCAAAAGAGCCTGGTCCGGAAAATGCGAGAAAAAGTGCAAATACCGATACCGTGAAAATTCTTCTCAACTGCATAACCCTGCCCTCCAATGTTTGGTTTCGCCCATCATACATGCTATTCTACGTACAGTCAAATTTTATTCATTTTCCTCATCACTTTTCGGCTCTTTTTTGAAAAATGCTGAAATTATGACCGATTATTCGAGAGATTATTCATTTGCATTTGTCCTAAATAGGAACTATGTCTTATTTCGCCTTAGTCTTTGACTTTTTACGGTGAGTAGATTATACTTTTGCCGGAATAAATAAGGTGGCGAGGTCGATATGGAAAATACGATAAAATTTACCTTCCGTCCAGGAAAAAAGGGGATTCAAAAAATTATGGGAGCGCTGGAAAATGCCGTGATGGATATTCTGTGGGAGATAAAGAAGGCAACTGTCAAGGAAGTCTTCGAGTCGCTCTCTTCCGAAAAGAAAATTGCCTACACGACAATAATTACCGTCATGAACCGCCTCGCCGATAAAAACATCCTAAAACGAGAAAAAAAGGGAAAGATATACTTATTCGAGCCGATATATAATAGAGACGAGTACAAAAAAATCGTCTCTGACACCGTTGTACGGGGTCTCCTGGAGATCGATGGTAAAAAGGCCATGGCGGCATTCGTCGATCAGGTGTCCGAAGACCCCGAAGAGCTGAAGTTGCTCGAGAAACTGATCGAAGAGAAAAAGTCGGAACGGTGAAGACGGAAACCTATACAGAGAAATGTGAAAAAGAGTTCAGAAGAACAGTACTTCTGGCTACACTCATTCTGACCCTGCCAGCTATGACGCTGTTTTTGAAGCCCGATCACTACCTCTCCATCATATTCGATTCCCGCATCGTCCTGCACCTGTGCCATTTCCTCAAGACCGCGCTCCCCTCGACCCTCAACCTGATTTTCCTCATCGCCGCCCTGGTATTTATCATCTCCCTTCCCTTGGGCCTGCTTCGCAGTTTCTACCATTTCGTGCAGGGAATCACCTACCCTGCTTTTTTGAAGCCCCTTGTGTCAGATTTTTCTCGGATCGAAAAGAGGGAGTTTCGATGGGAGGGGAACTACAGAATTATAGAAATCGACAGCCATGTGCCCTTCGCCCTTGCCGGTGGGGTGATCAAAAAAAAAATAATCGTCTCCAAAACCCTGCGTCAGCTGCTCTCTCCCGAAGAGTATGATGCCGTTCTCATGCATGAGGCAGGGCACCTCAGGATGAACCACCCCATCAAGAGAGTTCTTATCAGCTCGATTCTTCGCTCCCTTTACATCCTTCCCGCGAGGAAGGATCTCTGGCATAAATTCAGGTCATTGACAGAACTCGCCGCAGATGAGTACGCCGTGAGAACGGGGGCCAGGCCCGCTACCCTGGCAAGCGCAATCGTCAAGGTGGCTAAGGAGGACCGATCGGTGCTGGCCTCACCGATTTCCGGCTTCACCAGCTCGCAGATAAAGGAGAGGATTCACGCGCTCCTGGGCATCGAGGAGGGAAGAGAAAACCGGAAGGGGATGAAGAAGCGATTCCCTATCACGATATTGCGCGCCGTGCCCGCCCTTCTCTTTCTTCTCTTTATCATGCAGCCTTTCCTTCGCACCCCTGATGCTTCATACTGCATGAAACACACAGAGCGGCCAAAGCTTTACAGCCGGGCAACCACCATGTTGTCGGTCTGTACGGAAATAAACTGCGGCTCGTGCGAAATCTGCAGTCCCGCCCACAGAAAACACCATAAAGCCAGTTCATAGTTCCGGGTTCGGAGTTGCTAGTTCAGAGTTCCGAGAAAAACGGAAAGAAGAAGGACAAAAGGTAGCATACACTGCCAGGATGGTGATTCGGAATTCGGAATGCGGAATAAAAACCAGTTCAGAGAATAGAGTTCATTGTTTAGAGGAAAACCGAAAATTTCTTCTTTCTCATTGCTAATTGCTAATTTTGAGCTGTGAACCTTAAACTGTTTTTCCTCTGGACGCTGAACTATGAACTCTGGACTGGTTTATTGTTACCATCTTCGGAGAATTTCCATCCCGATCTGCATGTAGCGGGTGTTTTCGTTCCTGTCGAGATATTCGAAGGAGGGGGAAATCCCCCAGTCTTGGGTGAAGAATATCGTGCTTCCGAACCCGAGGATTTTCGCGTTTCTATCGCCGACCCGATCGATCGTGTTGGGTTTGAATGCCTCATTCCCGTATATGAAATAGGCGTAAAGATTATTTGACCTGCCCAGAAACCACGTTGTCTTCAGTAAAAATGCGCCGTCAGTCGACTTCTCCCCGCCGTCGAATTCGATTCTCGAGAGGGTAAACCGCGTGAGAATCGAAATATGCCCGTAGGGATAATAGTCCCCGGAGATGGAAAACCCGAAAAGCTCTGCCAGCCGATAATGGGAGTAATTCAGACTCCCGGAGAAAACCCAGGAAGCAAGTGCAGGCGATGCCAGTTCCACCAGCCCCGATGCTACGGGGAATATTTCGGCATCGGGAGCAAAACCGAGCTCGCCAGATAGCTGCAGTTTTTCCCCCAGCCGGTAGGAACCGCCGCCGGTGATCTTTCCTTCTGTCTCATTGAACCGGTCGAGGAAATCCAACCGTCCGAACAGGGTATAGAACGTTCTGGGATTGAAACGGAGACCCCCGTAGAGGTTATGACCATCGGAACTGTTGTTGATATTCAGGTAGGAATACCCCAGGAAACCCTCGTTACGATAGCTGGATGATATACGCTCCCTCACTTCCAGAGCCTCACTGTCCCGCGGGTAGGCATCGAGAATATTCTGGGAATAGTAAAGGGCCTCATCCCTGTTGCCCGCTTTTTGGTGGTACCGGGCAAGGCGGATCAAGACCTCCTTGTTTTGGGGATGTTTCGCTCGCTCCCTCTCCATAAGTTTTATTGCCTTCTCATAATCTTGCTCCCATGCATAGGTATCGGAGATCCCCGTGATTGATTCCATGTTCTCAGGGTCGAGCCTGAGGACCTCCCTGTACGTGCTCCGGGAAGCGTCATACCTCCCCATCCAGGCGAGAACCCTCGCTCTCCCGTTGAGGGCTTCTATGTTTTCGGAGTCCTCATCCAGAACGTAATCGTATATTTCCAGCGCTCCCTCGAAATCCTTGATCAATGCTCTCTGCCGTGCATCTTCGAGCTCTCTATCCAGGTACGCTCCGTTGCAGAGGGTGCAGGACATGACTGTCATCGCTATTATGACCAGGATGACCGCGCATTGCCTATGCCGAGCGGATACGTGCATCTTCTCTCCTTTCCTTTGCTCCCTCTTCATACCCCGTTCTCATTCCCTTCCCTTCGATATCGATCAGAAGCGAAGGAGATTACGCCGTGGTGATCTGACCGGCTTTTTCCCAACGAACGGGCATGCGTTTCCCGGGACTTCTTTTTCCGCAGTAAATTTATATGTTTGTCGGCATTCTCGATATATTGACCGTTCCAAAATCTGGTCACCCCCTCTTCGCTTCTTTCTATTTTCTCCGCCGCTGACCGGATTTCCTTGCTGCCAACAAAGAAAGAAAAGAAGAGAAAAGAAATTTGAGCTGTGAGAATTGACGATAACAGAATGAGAAATATGATCCTCATAGCGGTTTGCGGGACCTGCCGGTATTCGGTTCATTATATAAATACTGAAATTTTTTTTAAACACAAAAAGAAATAGCCGGTGATCTACCGGCTATTGAAAGGAGGGAATATTTTCAACTGTTTATAAATTGCTCGCCGCATTTTTGTCCTGCTCTTTCTTTTCGTCCCTGTTTTTGAGCACCACGTCATCCAGCACTTCGCCGCAAATAACGCATCTCCAGGCGTAGAATACCTCGAGCATATCCTGGTATCTTTCGTATATCATTAGGCCATTGCACCTGGGGCACTTCATCTCGACCCCCTTAGTAGAATATTTTACCTATGATGATTTTTCTCATTCCGGGATTCAACGAAAAACAAGTTTTTTGTTACTTTTCGAAAATCTCTGAAAAATTGCGTTTTTTTCCTATTTTATGGTGCCATTCCGAAAAATTTGCTACTATTATCTCTAATTATTGGGCAAGAGGTAAGTGTGGTGGGAAGCAAGATAAAGTTGAAGAAAAAGATCGGAGAACTTCTCATTGAAAGCGGTCTCATCTCGGATACGGACCTGGAACAGGTGCTCTCCGAGCAGAAAAAGAAGAAAAAAAGGGTCGGCGAGATCCTGGTCGAATTGCAATTGTGCACGGAGATCGAAATCGCCACCGCACTCTCCACCCAGCTCGGCTTGCAATTCCTCGACCTGAAAAACACCCCTGTTGAACCGGCAGCTATCGAGATCATCCCTGAAAAAGTGGCGAGAAAGCACCTGATCATTCCCACAAACCTGGAAGACAAAGACCTTCACGTGGCCATGGCAGACCCCTTGAGTTTCGAGGCATTCGAAGACGTGAGATTCGCTTCGGGATTTACCATTCAACCCTCCATCGCCACGAAGAGCGATATCATCTGGGCAATCGACCACCATTATAACCTCGGCGCATCGCTCGACACCCTAGTGAAAGACATTACTACGGACAAGGTTGTGGAAGTGCTGCACGAGGTGCAGGAAGACCAGAAGGAAACTGAAGACCTGAGAAAAAAAAGCGAGGCGGCGCCGGTAATACGAATGGTCAACCTGCTCATCTCGGAGGCGGCGGAGCTCGGGGCGTCGGACATACACGTCGAACCTGCGAAAGACAAATTCGTGATACGAAACAGGATCGACGGTATGCTGAGGCAGAGCATCGAGCTTCCCAAATGGGTTCAGGGAGCGGTGATTTCGAGAATCAAGATCATGGCGAAGATGGACATTGCCGAGAAGAGGCTCCCCCAAGACGGGAGGATCGGGGTGCGCGTGGGAAAACGTATGCTCGATCTGCGTGTTTCGACTCTCCCCACAAACTACGGGGAGAAAGTGGTCGTAAGGGTTCTAGATCCCACCAACGCAATTATATCGGTGGACAAACTGGGAATGGAAGGGAAAAACCTGGAAAAGTTTATTTCCCTGATTTCCAAACCCCAGGGTATCATCCTCGTCACCGGGCCCACGGGAAGCGGGAAAACCACCACCCTCTATTCTGCCCTCTCTCGGATAAAAAGCATCGAGAGGAACATCACCACCATCGAAGATCCGATCGAATACGAGCTCGAGGGAATCAACCAGGTATCGGTAAACGAGAAAGTGGGGTTAACCTTCGCCGGTGCCCTCAGGTCTTTGCTCCGCCAGGACCCTGATGTGATCATGATAGGCGAAATGAGGGATTTTGATACGGCGACGATCTCGATGCAGGCCTCGTTAACCGGCCACCTGGTTCTCAGCACCGTCCACACGAATAATTCCATCGCAACGATAACACGGATGCGCAACCTGGGCATTCCTTCCTATCTCATCGCCTCATCGTTGATCGGCATCATCGCACAGAGGCTCCTTCGGAGCATTTGCTCAGAATGCAAAACACAGGACGAGCCGAGCAAGGAGAAACTCGAGAAAATCGGAATCGGAACCGAAGGGCTGAAGAGCAGAAGTTTTTTCAAGGGTAAGGGATGCTCGAATTGCGGTTTCACCGGTTACCGGGGGAGGATAGGCATTTACGAGATCCTCACATTCACACAGAAAATAAGGGAGCTCACTGCAATCGACGCAACAGAAGCTAACCTCTTACAGATTGCTGTGGCTGAGGGCATGAAAACAATAGCCCAGGCAGGAATAGACAAGGCAGTCAATGGTTCAACCACCGTTGACGAGATCATTAAAGTTGTTCAATCTGACGAAGAGTTCGGCTCTCTGTGCTCGGAATGCGAAGCCTTTCTCGGGCCCGAGTTCGTCGCCTGCCCCCAGTGCGGAAAAAAAGTAATCGACACCTGCCCGAGCTGTCACAAAACCGTCGATCCCCTCTGGAGATTCTGCCCCTACTGCAAGCACGACTTTCTCAAATCGATACCGATCCGGTCCACATCACCATAAAACCAGTACAGAGTCCCGCGTTCAGCGTCCAGAGGAAAACGGAACGCAGAACAAACCGTATAGATGTTAATGCGGAATGCGGAGTGCGGTATAAGAAATCTGCTCCTGAGTTCAGTTGCAAACGAAAACGAGAACGACAGGTTAGCGGCACAAAAGTCCCGCGGCTCGCGTTCAGGAAGTTTCGATAATAACGATAACTCATACGCCCCAAAGGATTTTGCATCCTAAAAACGAGAAATTGAGAAATTGAAAAATACAGCAATAATGGGATCTCCTCCGATTTATATTTCTGATATTACAAGTGTGGGATCATCGGATGATCGGGATTTCGGTTTTCAACTCTGGACTATGGACTATGAACTCTGGACTGTTTTTAGGCGAAGTGGCACGAAACGAGCCGTCCGGCGACTCGTCTGAGCAGGGGCTCATCTTTCTCGCATATGGCGTCGGCAATCGGGCAGCGGGTATGGAAGGAGCATCCCGGGGGTGGTAAAAAGGGGGATGGAATATCTCCGGCGAGGATTATTTTATCGCCCTTTTTCCCCGCAACCGGCTTTGGAATGGCTTCGAGGAGGGCCTTCGTGTAAGGATGTTTGGGATCGTTGTAGATGAGTTCCCTTTCACCCGTCTCTACAATCTTCCCGAGATACATAACCGCAACTTTGTTGCACAGCAGGCTCACGACCCTCAGGTCGTGGGAAATAAACAGGTAGGCCACACCCATTTCCTCCCTGATTTCCATCAGGAGATTGAGGATCTGGGCCTGGATCGACACGTCCAGCGCAGAGAGCGGCTCATCGGCGACAACCAAGTCGGGCTTCAGCGCAATGGCACGGGCGATGCACACCCGCTGGCGCTGTCCGCCGCTGAACTCGTGGGGATACCGGTCCATTGCATCCGGCGTAAGCCCGACCCTCTTCAGCACGTCCTCCACTGCATCCCTCAATCCCCTCCTGTCGACGATCTTATGGATGAGCATTCCCTCGCCGATTATAGACTCGACATTCATCCTGGGGTTCAGCGAAGAATAGGGATCCTGAAAGATAATCTGCATCCTCCGCCGAAGAGGCCTCAGTTCCCTTTCGGGAACGTCGGTGATGTCAAGCCCGTCGAAAACGACCCTTCCCTCTTCCGGGCGGAGAAGCCGCAGCGCCACCCTCCCGAGCGTAGTCTTCCCGCACCCCGACTCTCCCACGAGCCCGAAGGAGTCGCCCTTGGCTATGGACATGGTTAATCCTGAAACTGCGTGAACGACACCGCCCTTGTCGAAGAAGGCCGATTTAACGCGGAACCGCTTGTGGATGTTGGTCAGTCCCAGTATTTCCTGCCGTGCTTCCTCTCCCATCGCTCACCTGCTTCGTGCTCTCTCCACCCAGTAACAGGCACATACGTGCCCGTTGCCATAATCGATCGCTTCCGGAAATTCTACGTTGCAGACCCCGTCGATCCTTTCAGGGCACCTCTCGTAAAAAGGACACCCCGGGGGCACAGATGTCAGGTCAGGGACTATTCCCGGTATCGGGGAAAGCCGCTTCTTCCCATCTCCGATTGAGGGAAGGGACATCAGGAGCCCTTTCGTATAAGGATGGAGCGGATCTCCAAATAGCTCACTCACTCCTCCGACTTCGACGACTTTGCCAAGATACATGATCGCCACCCGGTCAGCCACCTCGGCCACGATGCCCAGATCGTGCGTGATGAGCAGAACGGTCATTCCGAATGCCTCCTTTATCTCCTCGATGAGCTGGAGTATCTGAGCCTGAACGGTCACATCGAGGGCCGTTGTCGGCTCGTCGGCTATGAGGAGGGAGGGGTTCAGCGCCAGGGCCATCGCGATCATCACGCGCTGCCTCATTCCCCCGCTGAGCTGATGGGGGTAGTCCCGAATCCGACGTGCGGCATCGGGGATCTTCACCCGCTCGAGCATCGTCCCCGCCCTTTCCATTCCCTCCTTCCAGCCACATACACCGTGGGCCGTGTAAACCTCCGCGATCTGATAACCGATGGTGAAAACGGGGTTCAGAGACGTCATGGGTTCCTGAAAGATCATGCTGATCTCTTTCCCCCTGACTCCCCTCATCTCCTCATCGGTGAGGGTGAGAAGGTCCCTGCTGGCGAAATGAATCTTTCCCGATTCTATGAATCCTCCCGGCTGGGGAAGGAGACGCAAGATGGTGAGGGCTGTCAGGGTCTTCCCGCAGCCCGACTCCCCCACGAGGGCAAATGTCTCCCTCTCACGTATCGCGAAAGAGATGTCCCTCACCGCGTAGAGCCTTCGTTTCTCTACCTCGAAACCGGATACGATATTTTCCACCGATATGGTGTCCACAAGCGTTCACCTCATCCGGGATCGGTACGATCACTTCAACCTTGGATCGATGGAATCCCTGATCCCCTCGCCCAAGAGATTATACCCCAGAACCGTTACGAGAATGGCGATGCCGGGGAAAAGGGAAAGCCACCAGGCAAACTCTATGTTATCCTTCCCTGCTGTGAGAATATTTCCCCACGAAGGAGTGGGAGGTTGCACCCCGAGACCCAGAAAAGAGAGGGCGGATTCCGTCAGTATCGCCCCGGCCACACCGAGAGTGGCCGCAACGAGGATCGGAGCAAGTGTGTTCGGCAGAATGTGTTTTACCATAATTTTTACATCCGATTCGCCGAGGGCTTTCGCAGCCTGTACGAAATCCCTGCTCTTGAGCGACAATGTCTCTGCCCGCACGAGCCGGGCCACTCCCATCCAGCCCGTCAACCCTATAACGATCATAATATTCCAGATGGAGGGCTCCAGAAAAGCGATGACTGCCAGGATCAGAAAAAAGGTGGGAAAACAGAGCATGATGTCGACAAAGCGCATCATGAGCGTATCGACGACACCGCCGAAATATCCCGCAGCAAGACCGATGCTAATGCCGATGAGTACCGCTATACCCATCGCGACAAAGCCAACCTTCAGGGATATCCTTGCCCCGTGTATCATCCGTGAAAACACATCCCTGCCCAGCTCGTCCGTACCCATCAGGTGATCCGGGGATGGCGGGGAAAATATGACGTTTACATCGAAATGATTGGGATCGTGGGGTGATAGATAGGCGGAAAAAAACGACACGAAAAAAAAGACGAGAATAAGCAGGAGACCGGAGAGAGCGAGGCGATTCCTCATGAACCGCCTCATAAAATCCGACTTTTCAAAAACCTTCATCATCAGTTTCCCTCTCTGATGCGAGGGTCAACCATCGCGTAGCCAACATCGGCGAGGAGGTTGCCAATTAGGGTGAGCACAGCCCCTATGACCAGGATACCCATAACGAGAGGATAGTCCCGCGACAGCACTCCCTGGTAAAAAAGCCTCCCCATGCCCGGGATGGCAAAGATAGTCTCGAATATGACCGAACCCCCGATCAGGCTCGGCACGGATAAACCGAGGATGGTTATCACGGGAAGCAGGGCATTTCTCATGGCATGTTTGTATATCACTCTGCTTTCCGGGAGGCCCTTGGCCCGTGCCGTTTGAATGTACTCCTGTCTCACCACCTCGAGCATGTTCGACCGCATATACCTGGACAGTCCCGCAAGACCGCCGAAGGCACCGAGCAGCACGGGCATGACGAGATGTTTTCCCCGGTCGGCTAATTTCCCCAGCAAAGAGAGCTTTTCGTAATCAAAGGAGTTTATTCCCGATATGGGGAGCCATCCGAGCTTTACCCCGAAGAGGATCATGCAGAGAAGGGCCAGCCAGAAGGTAGGCGTGGCAAAACCGACGAATACGAAGACGGTGGTTCCCTTGTCGAAAACCGAGTCTTTTTTTACAGCGGCAAGGACTCCCAGGGGAAGCGCAACGGCGAGGATAACGATCATGGAGAGGACGTTGATCTCTATGGTGATGGGAATGTGCTCCTTTATCTTTCGGATCACCGGTCTTCCGTCGGGCTGGAAACTCTGCCCGAAATCGAGGGTGATGAGTCGTTTCAGCCAGGTGATGTACTGGATGTGGAGGGGTTTATCGAGGCCGTAATATGCGATGAGCCGTTCCCTCGCCTCCGCCCCGGCTTTGGGGTTCAAGTCGGTGGCAAGATCCGTCGGTGAGCCAGGAGCGAGGTGAATGACGGTAAAGGTGATGATCGTGATTCCTATCAGGAGGGGTATCATGAGGACCAGCCTCTTTGCTATGTACCTTCCCACTCAGGGGCCCCCTTCAAAACTTCTCGTATTTGAACTCATTCTCGGGCACGTACCACTTTATGAAGTTGTACCGTATCCCTGCCGGTGCAGGCTCGATGTTCCTGAACCGCGCATGTATGGCGGGGAGGGCTTCGGCAACGTACAGAAAGTTGTATGGCTGCTCCTCAGCCAGAATTTCCTGGAACCGCCAGTAGAATTTTTTCCTCTCCTCCCTGTCGAAGGTACGTCTCCCCCTTTCCAGGAGTTCGTCCACTTCGCTGTTCTCGTAGCTGATGAAGTTGAGCTCCTTCTCCCCTGTCTTGCCCGAATGCCAGATCTCGTACTGATCGGGATCCTGCCCTATCGACCAGCCGAGAATCACTGCCTCAAACTTCCTCTTGTCGATAAACTCGTTGATGAATGCTGCCCATTCGATCTCACGGATGGTCACCTCCACCCCGACATTTTTAAAAAACCTCTGTATGATAACCGCCGTTTTTCTCCGCGCCTCATTCCCGTGATTCGTCATAATAGTGAAACTGAGCTTCTTCCCCTCCCTGTCGAGAATGCCGTCTCCATCCCTGTCGATCCAACCCGAATCAGCGAGGAGCTTCTTTGCCAGCTCGGGATTATACTCGTACTTCTTCACGCCCGGATTGTGCATCCAGGTTCCCGGCTTGTACGGCCCCACCGACTCGACACCAAGGCCGAAGAGTACACCCTTAATGATATCTTTCCGGTTTATGGCATAGGACAGCGCCTGCCTGACCTGCCTGTCCCGAAAGAGAGGGTTTTTAAGGTTGTACCCGAGGTAGGTGTAGCCGAAGGAGAGGTACCGGTATTTGTTATAATTTTTCTTAAATTCCGGGGTTTCGGTCTGCCTCGTATACTGGGGAGGAGTGAGCCCCATGAAGTCGACCCCCCCGGCTTTCAGCTCAAGGAACATGGTGGCCTGGTCGGGAATTATCCGGTATATGACCTTCTTAATGTAGGGGCTCCCCTCATAATAACCGGGATTCACATCGAGGACGATCTTTTCCCCCGGCTTCCACTCCACGAATCGATACGGTCCCGTACCGACGGGATGAGCGTTCTGCTCGCTCTTGACGATATCCTTCTCCTTCTCCAGCTTGTGCTTCGGGAGTATCGACAACCCCCAGGAACTGAGGGCGGGAGCGAAAGGTTCTTCGTATTCCACAACGAAGGTGTAGAGGTCGGGAGCGGAGGCACTCTTGACCTGGAGAAAATCTTCCGCGTATGCCGTCGGCGTGCTCGGATCGATCATCAGCTTGTACGTGAAGAGGACGTCATCGGACGTGAAGGGTTCGCCGTCGTGCCAGGAGACACCTTTCCTGAGATGGAAGATAATCTTCTGTCCCCCCTCTTTTATTTCCCACGACTCGGCAAGCTCACCCTCCAGTTCGAGGTTTTTATCGTACCGCACGAGGCCGTTATAAATGAGCGACCCGACCTCATGGGAAGCAGAATCTGAAGTGATATTGGGGATTAGTCCCGATATGTCTCCGATCGTGCCTATAACGATGGCATCCCCGTAGGCGGGTGTTCCGGTGGCGCTGCCCACAGCTATCTCCACGGTGTCTTTTGGCGGCATGTTCGCATTCTTTCCTCCCTTTTCCCCGCACCCTGCAACGAGGAGAAGCAAAGAAACTAGAACCAGAACATTCGATTTCACCCTACCCATTTCGACCAGCCCCCTTGAAAATTTGTTCTACCTCGAGGCGAAAAGAACATCCGCGGGAAAAAATCTCAAGAGCCGACGGCATCTCTTCTTCCTCTCCTGCGTAAGCGTACGACACCTCGACGGAAAAATCTTTAAGCCGGTATTCCACGGAAAGCAACCGCATGAAAATATCGGCCACCACGCGAAAATCATCCCCTTTGTAGAGAAACCCCTTCCGCGTCCGAAATAGCTCCCCTTCCCTTTTCTCGAAGGGCAACCTCCCCGAGACCAGTCCCTTGACGGACAGCGCCCCGCCCATGACCTTCAAAAAACGGTACACCCTGTCATCCACGCTTCGCCCCCTCGTGCCCGGCTCTTCGATGGTGATCTGATACTCGGAGCCAAAACCCACCTGGTGGGCCCTGAAAAGAAGATCACCCGAATATGCATAAAAATTCAGGGTCACAGCCGATCCGTTAACCGATGCGCCTATGATGAAGGGGAAGCCCGAGTCGCCGCACGTCATCTCACCGTTATAGACGACGTATCCGTCGAAGCCGCTGTGAGGAGACGTCTTAAGAAAAAAAAGGCGTAAAACCTCTCTATCAGGCCTTTTCACGGGGAAGCCTGCACAACCGGCAGCAAGGAGAAGGAAAAGCAGCAACCAAAGGATCCTGCCTCCCCGATAAGGAGTAGTTATTTTTCTATCTCCTTCAGTTTATTCTGAACAACCTCAGGGTTCTCATGGTTGTTCTTCAAGGCTCTCTCGTAATACTGAGCTGCCTCTTCCTTTTTCGAGAGGGCTCTCAGCACATCTCCCATGTGCTCGAGGATAACCGGGTCATCGGGGACGAACTTCATCGCCCGCTCGAGCTCATGGAGAGCCATTTCCAGCTTGCCCTGCCGGTAAAATACCCAGGCGAGGCTGTCTATGAAGTAGCCATCATCCGGCTTTATATCGAGGGCCCGCTTTATCATGACCTCTGCCTCGTCGAGCTTGATGTTCTTATCTGCATAGGTATAACCGAGGTAGTTCAGTGCCGTGGCATCATCGGGATTTATTTCGATGGCCCTCTTCATCTCCTTCTCGAGAAGTTCGAATTTGCCGAGCTTATCGTATACGACTCCGAGAAGAAAATGCGCCCGCTCGTTATCCGGAGCCTTGCCCACGGCCTCATTGAGAACCTCAGCGGCTTCTGTGTGCATCTTTCCCTCGTAGAGGACTTCGCCGAGAAAGAGCATGACTTCCACATCATCCGGGAACTTTTCCTTCAGCATCCTCAGCGACGTGACTGCCTTTTCTATCTCTTCCTTTTTCGAGTAGAGATAGGCAAGATGAAAAATTGAATCCCGGTAGTAATCGCTGTCTTCGGGAACTTTCGAGAACTCCTCCTCTGCTCGCGGGAGCAATCCCTTCTCCTGATATGCTCCTCCGAGAAACATCCTGGCCCGGTAATCATCGGGCTTCATCGTCAAAACAAAGTTGAATTCCTCGATCGCCTTGTCAATCTCCCCGCTTTCGAAGTAGAGAAGGCCGAGCTTTGTGCGAAGGGTAACATTGTTCATGTCGAAGGACTTGAGCGTCTCGTACTGGTCAACGGCCTTGTCATACTCTTTCTTGACGATGTAAATCTGGCCGAGCCTTTCCCGTATCAGGCGGTTCGAGGGGTTCAGCTTGATGGCCTTCTTGTACATGTCTGCCGCCTCGTCGCTTTTCCCCTGAAGGTCGAGTATCCAGGCGGTATCTATGATAGCGCTGTCGAAGGAGGGGTGTATTTCCAGAGCCTTTGCGTAATTTATAAGAGCTTCTTCATATTTTTTCTGTGCTGCCTGGATGCGGCCGAGATAAAAGTAACCGAGGAAGTACCCCGGGTTTTTCTCCACGAGCTCCTTCACCACCCTCTCAGCATCCTGGAAATTTTTCTCTTCGGCGAAAAGGGTCGAGAGCTGCAGGTACGCTTCCTCATAATCTGGATAGTTGGTTATGAGCTCTTTGTAGAGTTCAACGGCCTTCTCTTTTTTCCCTGTGGCAGCGTATATTCCCGCAAGCAGCTCGGTGGCCCTTTTATCCCCGGGATCCAGCTCCATTGCCGTCTCGAGATAGCCCCGCGCCTTTTCGAGCTCCCCCTTCTTGAGATAGACGTTTGCGAGCTCCGTGTATATCGTTGGCTGCGTGTCATCGAACTTAAGGGCTTTCAGGTAGTGCTCTGCCGCGTCGTCATACGATCCCTGCCGGTAACTCAGGTGACCGAGGATAAAGTAGTAGTAGCCCTTCCCTTTAATTTTGGACCGTGCCGCTCCGAACCCGTGAAATGCTGATGACCAGGAAAACGAAAGAGCCAGAGTCAACGCGAGGACAGAAATCAGAAATCTTTTCTTTTTCATTTCTTCTCCAATACACTGGTTGATAATTTTCTTATTATACAATGAATGAAACACAAATATCACGGAGGCGATATGCTTCAAAGGATAAATGTGGATAGAATCATGCAACGGCTCATGATGAACGGGGGAGAGTGGGGGGACCTCTTTTACGAAAAAACCTCCGTAACGAGAATTTCCCACGAGGATAACCGGCTCGAAAAGATCGTCACCGGAACGGATACTGGTGTGGGTGTCCGGCTCATAAAAAATTTCCGGACCCTCTATGCCTGGACGAACAGCCCAGAAGAAAAGACTCTCCTTAACCTCGCCACACGTCTATCCGAGCTATCGAAATCAGACGCTCTTCCGAGCGCCTCCATCACAGAACTGAAGAAGGTCCCGCCCTTAACGGAAGTGAAGATATCACCCGAATCGTACGAGTTCAAAAAAAAGATAGAGAAAGTACTCCAGGCAAAAGAGGGGGCGCACGTTGCAAATAACGTGAGCCAAATACGCGTGAACTACCAGGAGTCGTCGAGAACTATCCAGATAGCCAACTGCGACGGGGAGTTTTTCGAAAACCCGCAGACTTACGTACTCCTGGCTGTCCAGGTCGTCCTGTCACGAAACGGCAGACTTCAGATGGGGTATGAAACGGAAGGCGGCACGATGGGTATCGAAATTTATATGGGGGATGCTCCCCGCTTGATCGGGGAAAGAGCCGGGAAGAGGGCGCTGCTCATGCTCGAGGCACAAAAGGCACCGGGGGGCAGGATGCCCGTTGTCCTCTCCAGCGAAGCGGGCGGAACGATGATTCACGAGGCTGTCGGGCATGGCCTCGAGGCGGACCTTGCAACGGGAGGCCTCTCGGTCTACAGCGGAAAGATCGGCGAGCAGATTGCATCACCCCTGGTTTCGGTGGTTGACAACCCGACGATTCCGGGAAAAAGAGGATCCTATGCCATTGATGATGAAGGGATTTTTACCGGAGAAACGGTCCTGGTGGAAAAAGGAATATTGAAAAACTACCTCTTCGACAGGCTCCAGGCCATAAAAAGCGGCTCCCGGTCAACGGGAAACGGCAGGAGGGAATCGTACCGTCAGCGCCCGATACCGAGGATGAGCAATACGATAATCTCTCCGGGTGAAACCTCTCCGGGAAAGATCATTCGGTCCGTCACCCGCGGGCTCCTCGTCAAAAAGATGGGCGGCGGCCAGGTCAACACGGTCACGGGAGATTTTGTCTTCGAGGTATCGGAAGGGTATTTGATAACAAATGGTAAAATCGGCGAGCCCGTGAGAGGAGCGACGCTTACCGGAAACGGGCCGGAGGTTTTGAAAATGATTGACCTCGTCGGCACCGATCTGGGATTCGGCATCGGAACCTGCGGCAAAGACGGCCAGGGTGTCCCTGTGGCAGACGCACAGCCCACGTTGCGCATCGGGGAGCCTTACATTACCGTCGGCGGCACGGCGGATTGACCGACAGTAAATGCACGACCCGAAATTAAACGACCCGAAAAAGGTATAAGCGCTTCAAGGGAACTATTTTCCGGTAATAAGTCTCGACATAAGCGGTAATACCCGACGGCATGCAGCTTTACACGCTCCCAACGTCCTCCCGATAATTAAATATTTCGAGGTTCCCGCACGGATATCGGGCATCTTTCTCCACACCCGGTTATTTTGTTTCACCCGGCAGTTGATTTATTCTTGACACCCATTCGTGAATACTGGTATGTATGTATCATAAACTGTATACCGTATACACTTTACAGGTCCCATACATAGCTGGACGATAGGAAGGCCTTTTCTTGAAAAAACACGGGAAAGTATTTCCTTTATGACAAACTTTCACCGACCAAACCAAAAGGGAGGGAAACTATGGCTACACTGAAAGAAAAGCTGGCCAAGAAGATCGAAGAACATCGGCCAAGGACAACGAGGCTATTGAAGGAGTTCGGAAAAGTCAAGATTGACGAAGTCACCATCGCTCAGGCTATCGGGGGGATGAGGGGCATAAAATCCCTTGTAACTGACATCTCCTACCTTGACCCCTTCGAGGGAATCAGGTTCAGGGGATTCACCATCCCTGAAACCATGGCAATGCTGCCGAAGCCTGCCGGGGCGGAAATGCCTTTTGTAGAAGGACACTTTTATCTTCTACTGACGGGAGAGGTCCCCACTGATGCGGAGATCGAGGTAGTGGTTAGCGAGTTTCAGGCCAGGAAGAAGGTCCCGCAGTACGTATTCGACACCCTGAAAGCGATGGGGAAAGACAGCCACCCCATGACCATGTTTTCGGCTGCCATCCTAACCATGCAGAAAGAATCGCTTTTCGTGAAAGCCTACAACGATGGATCAGCCAACCGGATGAACTACTGGGAGTTCTTTTACGAAGACTGCATGAATCTCCTTGCGAAGCTCCCCGAGATCGGCGCCTTCATCTACCGGTACAAGTTCAAAGATAACATTATTCCATCCAATCCAAAACTCGACTTCGGGGGCGATTTCGCCCACATGATGGGCATCGACAAGCCCTACGATGACGTGATGAGGATGTACTTCAATCTTCACTCCGACCACGAGAGCGGAAACGTCTCCGCCCACACCGTCCACCTCGTCGCATCGGCCCTCTCTGATCCGTATTATGCCCTCTCGGCGGGTATAAATGGCCTCGCCGGCCCCCTCCACGGTCTCGCCAATCAGGAGGTTCTCGGGTGGATCCAGGAAGTCCTTGAGAAGATGGGCGGACAGGTCCCGAGCAACGAGGAGCTGGAAAAGTTCTGCTGGGACACGCTCAACAGCGGCCAGGTCATTCCCGGCTACGGCCACGCCGTGCTCAGAAAGACCGACCCGAGGTACATGGCCCAGAGGGAGTTCGCGCTCAAGCACCTTCCCGACGACCCGATTTTCAAGATGGTAAGTGCCCTCTTTGAAGTGGTGCCCGATGTTCTCCAGAAGCACGGGAAGGCGAAGAATCCCTGGCCGAACGTGGACGCCCATTCCGGCGTAATCCAGTGGTACTATGGTGTTACGGAATACGATTTTTACACGGTTCTCTTCGGAATCGGCAGGTCCCTCGGGGTCCTTGCCAACATCATATGGGACAGGGCTCTCGGCTATCCAATCGAGCGGCCGAAATCCGTCACCACCGACATGCTCGAGGAGGCGGCAGGAATCAAGAAGTAAAACCAGGCATGCAGCAAGGTACCAAAGGAGGGCTCCCGGCCCTCCTTTTTTTTCCTCTCTCAACTTTTGATTTCCCCTCTCTTTCCCGGTGAGCTCTTCCGGCCTGAAAGGAAAAACCACCCGGACCCTCCTTGCGGTTCACGATCCGCCGGGCACTTAAAACCCTGAGCATCCCCGTCATAAGCGTAGTCTAAAGTTCTGAAAGACCTGACCGATTTCAATTTACAGGAAGGAAGAGTCAGGTAAAATAGTGACTGGTGACAGGGATGAACGCCACACGGTATTTTTAACGTATGGAAAAAAAAATCAAATCTTTTATCGCCCGTTTAAACCTCCCGTCTAAAATCGAGGGATTTCTCTTCGCAATCGTCGACATATTCCTCAAAGAGCTGAACCTTCGAGCCACAGGGAAGATCCTGGTAATCGGCGTCATCGTCGGCCTCATTTCCGGGGCAACGGCGATCATATTCAATTTCGCCCTTAACTACCTCATCAACCACACCGACGCGATCTGGGGTTATGTTCAGCCACAAGCGGGGGGTGAAGCGGCCGGATCGGAAATCGTCTTCCCCCTGCGGTCCTACCTGATACCTGTCCTGACAACCCTCGGCGGGCTCCTATCGGGATTCATCGTTTACAAATACGCCCCCGAGGCAGAGGGGCACGGCACCGACGCTGTCATAGAGGCGTACCACTTCAAAGATACCCACATCAGGAAGATTGTCCCCCTCATCAAGGGCGTATCTTCCGTGATAACCATAGGATCGGGGGGCTCGGCCGGAAAAGAGGGTCCGATAGCACAGGTCGCTGCCGGAATGTCGAACATTTTCGCCGGATGGGTCGAGCTCACCCCCCGGTTCAAGAGGATCGTTTACCTCTCCGCTGTCGGGTCTGCGATCGGGGCAATATTCAAAACTCCCCTCGGCGGGGCAGTGTTCGCCGCCGAGGTCCTCTACCGGGGCATCGACATGGAACTGGAAGTCCTTCTCATGTGTATCACCAGCTCCGTCGTAGCCTATTCCCTCTTCGGAACAATTTACGGCTGGGTTTCCCTCTTCGCAATCCCCGAACTGTTTTTCAGCAGGCCCATCGAACTCCCCGTATGCGCTGTCTTCTCGATATTTATCGCCCTGGTCGGGATCGGGTACATCAAGACATTCATCTTCATCAGGGATTTCTTCAAGAAATTGAACATCCCCAACACTTACAAACCCGCCATCGGCGGATTTCTCGTGGGCATCCTGGCCCTGTTCTTTCCCCACATCCTCGGGCCCGGATACGGTTGGATCCAGGAAGCGATCAACACGAACCTCACCATTACCGTTATGATGGCCTTCGTGGTTCTGAAAATCCTGGCTACATCGTTCACCATAGGATCCGGCGGGAGCGGGGGTGTCTTCGCACCATCGGTCGTCACCGGCGCTATCCTGGGGGGTCTCTTCGGCAGATTCGTCTCCCAGTACTTTCCGGGACTCATCGCAAACGAGGCAAGCTTTGTCATACTCGGTATGGGGGGGATGCTCTCCTGCGTGGCCAACACCCCGCTCGCGGCCTTCCTGATGGTGACCGAGATGACGGGCAGCTACAAACTCATCGTCCCCATGCTCCTGGTCGCGGTGGTCTCCTACATAGCTTCGGGGGGGCTCTCCCTGTACGAATCGCAGGTGAGCGGAAGGTTCAAATCGCCGATTCACCGGAGAAGGTTCTTCTTCGACATCATGGAAGACCTGAAGGTGAAAGACGTCATCACCTATCACCACGAGGTCATCGCAATACCGGAAAACATGTATTACGGGCAGATTTTGAAGATTGTCAGTGACTCAACGAATCCCTACTTCCCCGTGGTCAACGATAAGGGTGAGATGGTTGGAATCTTTTCAATGGAAGACATGAGAAAATGCCTGGGCGACGACGAGTTCCTCTGCGACCTTCTCATCGCCAAAGACCTGGGGACGACCCACAACATCATCACTACGACTCTCGACGAGAACCTGAACTCGGTCATGAAGAAATTTCTTATCAAGAACCTGGAGGAAATTCCCGTTGTGGATGCCTCGGACGGCAATAAGGTTATCGGCTTTCTGGGGAGAAGGGATATATTCATCACCTATCAGAACAAGCTCCAGGAAATGGGGTTCCACTTTGACGAGGAGGAATTGTGAGGGAAGACCAGGGAGAACCCTATGATACGAGGAAGTAAGCCACTTTTATTTTCCTTTATTTTCATCGCCTCTCTCTTGATCGAGGTAAATGCAAATGCCCAGGAAACCGCCCAGATAAGATTGAACAGCCCCTCTTCCGAATCGTCCGTGATAATAGAGAGAAGCGGCAAGGGAGGCCGCCTGCTCAAGGCTGACGTGGCCTTCTGCCGTGAAATAACCGAAAAGAATTGTGTGGATGCGGCAACCTCTTTCAGCATCGACGACGCCAGGATTTTCTGCCACACCGTTGTCCACGGAGCGATGACGTACCTGGAGATACAGCACATATGGCATCACAACGGCAAATTCGACCAGGTGGTGCGATTGCCCGTCAAATCCGCGCAGTGGAGAACATGGTCCATGAAAAACCTGTTTTCGGGCGCCGAGGGAAGCTGGAAAGTGGAAATCTACGCAGGCGACTTGAAGATAGGCGAAGGTGAATTCAGCCTAACCTCACAGGAACCGGTCGTGAGAGAGAATGAATGAACGGAAAGATCGTGGGGAGGCAAAAACCAGTCCATAGTTCAGCGTCCAGAGGAATAACAAAAGAGCAGAACATCAGAAGTTCAGAGGATCAGAACTTCAGCAATTCCCCCATATCAATTTCTCACCTTTCGTCGAGAAACTGGAAGAAGTTCTCGGAAAACGTGTCGTCGTTGGGAGTCGTCCGGAAAAACCACTTGAAGCCACGCTCGGTGAGGGTAGCGGCAGTCGATTCCGGATTGAGAAATGGTCTCATGCCGTTGAGCAGCAAGGGAGGCCGTCTTCGTCACGGAGCTGTAATAGCAGCCGATGAGGGCAACAACGTTCTCCTCCGTTATGAGGCGCTCGGCCTCGGAAAGGCCCACATCGGGTTTTCCCTGATGGTCAGCAACGATGACCTCGATCTTGGCTCCCTTGAGGTTGGGAAGCCCCTCATCTTTCGCGAGGGGAAGATTGAAATCATGTTTGTTGTTGATTATTTCCTGGGCAAGCTTGATCGCATCAGCGAGCTCCTTGCCGGTGGTGGCAGCCGGCCCGGTGAGTTAATGCTTCCATAACCGCCTCCTCCCGGCGTCTCAATCCTGAGGATATCACCCTTTTTTAGCCGGGAGTAAAACTTCCCGCCCATGTCGGTCGTATTCCCCCCCGAGGTGACCAGGTTTTTCCCCGGAGAACCCGGCTGCCCACCGAGAATGCCGTAGGGAAGGAACCTCCTCCTCTCGGAGAGGACCGTAACATCGGCGTCCGATAGAAGCTCGATTTCCCTCACGATGCCGTCTCCCCCTCGAAACCTTCCCTCTCCCCCCGATTTTCTCCTCACGGAATACTCTTTCACCAGAAAGGGGTAACTGTACTCGATGGCTTCTACGGGCGTATTCAAGGTGTTCGTCATGTTCGAGTGGACCGCACTTGCCCCGTGAACACCCTCTCCTGCGCCCATGCCCCCACCGATGGTTTCATAGTAGGCGAAAGGTTCGCCCGTTCTCTCGTCGATCCCGCCGATAGTGACGTTGTTCATCGTTCCCTGGGACGCGGCTGTGATCCGTGCCGGAACGGCCTTCCCGAATGCGCCGAGCAAAACGTCGACGATCCTCTGGGAGGTTTCCACGTTTCCCCCGGCAACGGCTGCGGGAAAGGTGGCATCGACGATGGTACCCTTATCGGTAACGACAGACAGGGGCCTCAGAACCCCGCCGTTGGTCGGTATATCCTCGGGCATGAGAGCCCGGACGACATAGAGGACAGCCGACAGCGTGATCGCGTAGACGGCGTTCACGCTCCCCGATACCTGGCCGGCCGAACCCGAGAAATCAACCCGGAGGTTATCGCCGGACACAGTGACCTTCACCTTGATCGGGATCGCGTCGCCCGTGATACCATCGTCATCCATGTGGTCTTCGAAGGCGAAGGTCCCGTCGGGAATCGCTCGGATCGTCTCCCTCGTCACCCTCTCCGTATAGTTCTGCAGCTCCGAAGAGTAGAAGAGGAGCGCGTCCCTACCATGCTTCCCGGAGAGCTCGACGAGCCTCCGTATGCCCGTCATGTTGGCCATTATCTGGGCGGTAAAATCGCCCTCCCTCTCGGTGGGCGTCCGCACGTTTACGAGGATGAGCCGCATGAGTTTCTCATCGATCTGTCCGCCCGACACGAACTTGAGCGGAGGGATTATCACGCCCTCCTGGAAAAGCGATGTCGAAAGGGGCATGGAACCCGGGGATATCCCGCCGATATCGGCGTGGTGGGCCCTGTTGGCCACGAAAAACCGGGGATCCTTCCCCTCGAGGTAGACGGGGGCGACGAGCGTGATGTCGGGGAGATGGGTCCCCCCCCGGAAAGGGTCGTTCAAAATCGCCATGTCTCCCTCTCCGAGCCTCACCTCTGATATCGCCGATTTCACGGAAAGGGGCATGGACCCCAGGTGAACCGGGATGTGGGCCGCCTGGGCCACCATGTTCCCCTCGCTGTCGAAGATGGCGCATGAGTAATCCCTGCGCTCCTTTATGTTCGGCGAAAAAGAGGTCCTGTTCAAAGCAGAGCCCATCTCTTCGGCAATAGACGAGAACCTGTTTTTAAAGACCTCGAGCAGGACCGGATTCGGACCCATATCAGCCCTCCCGTTCTATGACGAGATTTCTGTAGCCGTCAACCCTCGCCAGCCACCCCGGCGGGATGACGGTGGTGGCGCTGTACTCGACCAGGACTGCGGGGCTCCTGATCAGGTTTCCCGGAAGCAGTTTTTCCCTCAAGACAACTCTGGACCGCACAGCTCTCGAGCGAAATACAACCTCCCTCTCGCCGAGCGTGGCGCCGGTTACAAGTTCCGGTCCGGAATCGGAAAGGGGAACGACTTTCGGCTTTTCGGGAACTCCCCTTGCCCTCAGCCGTATATTTACGATCTCCACCTCTCTGCCCGGGTTTTTATAGCCGAAGAGCCGCTCGTGATGCTCGTGAAAACTGCCGATGTAGTCATCGGTGAACGGTACGACGATCTCGTGGGACTGACCCCTGTATCTCATGTCGAGGTATCTCTCGAGGGCTATCGTATCCCTGCCGAGCCCCTCTTCGACGAGCTCCTCCTCTCCCCTTTTCTCGATGGGCAGAAACAGCTCCCCGATCTCCCGCGAGGAGGTGCCCTCCCCACCGAGCATGACGGTCAGGGAATAATCCTTAAGGATATCGGCCAGGAGCATCCCGTAGGCGGAGAGGAGCCCGGGATTTTCCGGGACGAGTACCCTCGGTATGGAGAGGAGGTCGGCCAGGAAAACAGCGTGGAGCCCCCCCGCACCGCCGAAGGAGAGGAGCGTGAACTCCTGGGGGTTATATCCCCTCTCCACGGAGATGACCCGTATCGCCTTCTCCATGGTGGCGTTTGCAACCTCGCAGATCCCCTCTGCCAGTTCAACGGGCTTCAACCCCGCCTCCTTCGAGAGCTCTTCAAAGAACCCTCCCAGGTTGCCGGTCTCGAGCCGCATCCTTCCGCCGAGAAAGTGCTCCGCCACGAGCCTGCCGAGGTAGAGGTTTGCATCGGTGACGGTAACCCTGTCGCCCTTGCCATAACAGATGGGCCCGGGATTTGCCCCCGCGCTTTCGGGCCCCACCCGGAGTGAGCCCCCCGCGTCCACACGTGCGATGGACCCGCCGCCGGCGCCCACCGTGTGGATATCTATCATGGGCACCTTTATTGGCCAGCCCGATATCCTGGACTCCGTGGTGAGAGACACGTCACCATCGATAAGGGAAACATCCGTGGACGTGCCGCCCATGTCGAAGGTGATGAGACTGTCGTAGCCCGCCATCTTCCCGATCTCGAAAGCGCCGACGACGCCCCCTGCGGGCCCTGAAAGGACGGTCCGGATTGACTCGGTCATGGCCGTGCCGCTGGAGATGGAACCACCGTTAGACTGCATCACCCGCAGCTGGTCACCTTCATCAAGGTTGCCAGCGAGGTGGACGAGATACTTTTTCATTATCGGGGACACGTAGGCGTTCAGCACCGTCGTGGAAGTCCTCTCATATTCCCGGAACTCGGGAAGTATTCTGTGGGATGCCGAGACGGAGAGCCCGCGATCCGAACAGAGTTTTTCCACCTCCCTCTCGTGGGAGGGATTGGCATAGGAGAAAAGGAGCGACACGGCAACGGATTTAGCGCCGCTGTTTGCTATGATGTCAACGAGGCTTTCGATCTCCTCGAGGTTTATCTCTTCTTTCACGAAACCGGTATAGAGAAGCCTCCCTCCGATGCCGAAGCGGAGTTTCTCGGAAACGAGGGGCGGCGGTTTGACGTACCGGAGCTCATAGAGTTGCTCCCTCGACTGCCTCCCGATCTCGATGATGTCCTCGAAACCCCTGTTGGTTATCAGGGCGGTCCTTACCCCTTTTCTCTCGAGCACCGCGTTGGTGGCCACGGTGGAACCGTGAACGATCTGCTTCACCGCTCCCCCCGCAAATTCCCCGAGGCCTCCGATTACAGCTTCGGCGGGGTTATCGGGCGTGGAAAGGGTCTTGTAGACTCCCACCTTCCCGCTCTCGATGTAGACGAAATCGGTAAAGGTGCCCCCCGTGTCAACCCCTATGACCAACACGTTTTTTTGCGGCATATCGCGCTACTTTAAGAGAAATAAAATATGAAGAACCTTCTCACCATACCAGATTTTCACGAGATATCCTACCCCAACAGATGCAGAAACAGGGCACCGGGGAAGACGATCAACCGCTCCGGTAAATTGCTATTCGACAATTATGTGATACTGGCCTTTCGAAATGACTTCGCCAACCACTGAGCTGGCCGGATAGCCCCTCTCGCGCAGTGCCGATACCGCCTCCCGGGATCGCTCTGCCGGAAGTGCAGCAAGAAGTCCCCCCGAAGTCTGGGGATCGAAGAGGATTTCCTCGTCAGCACGCGACAGGGAGGCCGATATGCTGATATCTCCCGAAACGTTCTCCCGGTTGGGGCCGTTGCTGCCCGTTGTCTCTCCGATGCCGTACATCTTCGGGGCCGCCGGATAAACGGGGAGATCGGAAAATTTAACCCTGATCGTCACGCCGCTTGACCTGGCCATTTCGCTCAGATGACCCGAGAACCCGAAACCGGTCACGTCGGTCAGCGCCCTGACGCCGTGCTCTCTCAACACATCGAGAGCGTCGCCGTTTAGTTTTGCCACCTGGGGGAGAATCTTCTCCAGTTCCCCGTAAGGGTACTTTTTCGCCTTCGCCGCGTTGAAGAGCACGCCCGTCCCCAGAAACTTGGTGAGCACGATAACGTCTCCGGGCCTGGCTCCCTGGTTTTTCAATATTTCGTCGATGTTCACGATTCCGGTAACACAGAGGCCGAATTTCGGCTCCTCGTCATCGACGGAATGTCCTCCCGCAAGCACCGCACCGGCCTCTTTTACCTTGTCCGCCGCCCCCCGGAGAATCTCTTCGAGTACTTCCTCGGAAAGTTTGCCGGCGGGGAACATGACCAGGTTGAGCGCGAAAAGCGGCCTGGCCCCCATGGCGTAAATGTCAGAAAGGGAGTTCGCTGCTGCTATCTGTCCGAACCAGTAGGGGTCGTCGACAGGCGGTGTTATGAAGTCCACGGTCGTTACCACAGCCCGCCGATCGTCGATCCGGTACACCGCAGCGTCGTCGGCCGAGTCAAACCCCACGATCAGCGACTCGTCGGTAAAAGCGGGAAGCTTGCGAAGTATATCCGACAGGACCGCCGGAGATATCTTCGCCGCTCAACCGCAGGTCCTGGAAAGGCCGGTGAGGGTCTTTTTTTTCAAAAGCGACCGCAACACAGAAAAGCTCCTCCTTCGTTTGGTCTTGAATTCTAATGTATCACACATCTTCCACGATTCCCGCTGATAATCCGGTGACTTGTGGGAACCACAGTATTTTGGAACGGAAAATGGAGAACGGTAGAGAGCATGAAATCGGCAAGAAGGGTAATGGGGAGTGTGGAGTTCGGAATGCGGAATAAAACCCGGGAACATCAGAACAACAGAATGTCAGAAATCAGAAAACAGAAAAATTAAAAACAAGAAATTAGAAACCAGAAAACAGAAACTGTTCCAATGGTTCGAACAGCCAAGCATCCGAAACTCCGAAGTTCCGCAAATCAAGCAGGTGAGAAATTGAGAAGCGGGAATTGCTGAATTTTTGACCCTCTGAACTTCTGATGTTCTGCTCTTCTGTTTCTCCTCTGGACTCTGGACTTGGAACTCTGGACTGTTTTTTCACATCCCCTTTTCCTGGAAGAGTTTCCGCATCTCATCCGGGATAGGGTATTTCTTCTCCTGGCGGTAGTCGTACATGACCTGGACGGACTCGGCATCGGCAACCAGTTCGCCCGAGTCCCTCTTCCGGATTTCATACTGGAAGATAAAACTCGTGTTTCCCATCTCCTTCACCCGCAGGTAAATCCGAAGATATTCCCGATAATTGGCGGGAGCCCTGTAGTTTATGGTAACGGAAGCGACGATGTAGCTAATCGTCCTGAACTCGGGACGGCCTTTGAATATCCACTCGCCAAACCCCGTGCGGCCCTCCTCGAGATAGGTGAGGTAGACGGCGTTGTTCACGTGCCGCATCATGTCCACGTCCCTGAACCGAACCTTCAGTTCGTAGTAGAAAGGAAAAGCAGCGCTCAATTCGTCCTCCGGATTCGTTTTATATTTCGGGAAATCATTTCCGTCAAGGCCCCTTCAAGCGCAATGGCCTGAGGGGCTTGCTTGCCGCAGAGAGTTTCCCGGAAGGCAATTTCATGCCTCGCCAAGGACCGCCGAAGCGAAGCTCACGGCCGACGACGTCGGTTCGTCGTACCAAACATCGTAATGAAGAACCGTCGCCTTCTTTCCCTCGAAGAGCTCGAGGAGAATGGCGACGGGAGATGCTCCGCATACGTTGTAGCGGTCCTCCACCTTTTTAAGCTCCGAGAAGAAGCCTCCGGGGTCCCCATCGGACACGTTCTCGAGAAGGATCCGGTCGTGCTCCCTGAACTGGCTGTCCATGTGCCGCGCCGGGCTGTCATGACCAAATTTGGGCCCCACGTGGGAGAGATCGACTCCCGCCACGACGAGCCACCTTCGCTCGGAATCGGCGAGGAGATCTCTCACCCGATCGATGAAGAGCTTTATACCGGGAATTTCGGAAGGCTTCGACGCGATTTTCAGTACCCGTCCCAAAGAGCCGCAGAGCACCGGGACGGCCGAGAAAACCTTATCGGGAAAAAGGTACCGCAGGAATATTGCCTGAAACTCGGCGGAATGCTCCATCTGGTGCGGGAAGTCCAGGGGACACATCCCCTTTCCCATGCCTTTTTTCAAAAAACGGACCGAGTCCACATCGGTCGGGACAGGCCCAAGCGGCGTCTCGTAATCTTTCTCCGTAAGCGAAAAAAAGAAATCTCCCATGTAGTGGCCGGTGCACAGGAAAAGAACCCTGTCGAATTTGAGGTCCCGAATGGTGGAGTACCCCAGGCAGTATGCCTTTTTTCCTATCCTCAAGTCTATGTGGGGAACGATGAGGGCCCGCAGGTTTTGGAAACGTGCGCCATCCCCATTTCCCGAGGCCCGAAACAGGTCATCCATGAAATCCACCAGTTCCTGGGGCTTTGCGGGATACGACTTCCCGGCATGGTGGGGGGGACGAGTTGGAAGCGCCGCAAATTCCGCATATACCTTTTCCCTTGCCTGCCTGAACCGCTCGGTATCAAGGAGGTAAAAGGAGTCGAGGGTGTCGATAAACTTTCTGGCCTCTTCCTCCATAACGAGCACGTTCCCGCGCAGCTGCATCATCCTCAGCTGAAGGTCGCGCACCGTGTTTTCGCCGTCAAACATGTGGAGAAATGCGGCATTTCCCTCCGGGATGACCGCTGACTCGCCCGAGAGATGAAGCGGGTCGTTTACTACGAAGACCCTCTGGTCCCTCAATGAGGCGGGGAACACCTGAATGTCCTGTCGCAACTTCGGAAGTCTATCATCTGCCATGGCCACGAATGGAATCTCCCATATTGAAAAAAGGAACGGAAAAGACGCGGAGTTTCCGTTCCCCCATCGGAAAAATCACGAAAATGCATTCACAGGAGGGGCCTGGTGTCTACGACCTTGAAATACGC
>CAYFXN010000017.1:0-27309 GCA_964347065.1 uncultured bacterium
CAACTGGCTCTCAAGCACCCCGCGAATGTAATCGAGTTGTTCCTGTTTCATTCCGCCCTCACACGTCGGCTTAACGTATCATTATACTATCCCTTTATCGTTTCAAGAATAACATAAATGTGATGCCGCAAACCCGTCGATTCCTTCGGACACGGAACGAAATGCGGTCAGGGGTCAGGAATTTGGCCCGAACGGGTCCTTTCTCCATGGGGTGGTAGGCAGCCGGCTCCATTATAACGATACGGTGCGGCTGCAAATCAGCCGATGATGGTAACCCTCGGCGTCCCGTCGGCGGGGTGAACATCCACCAGAACCTCCACGTCGAAAGCATCCCTGATCTTCTCTCCGGTGATCACGTCCCTTTTAGTCCCGCTTGCGATAAGCTTCCCTCCTTTCAGGATCAACACGGATTTGCTGTGCCGCGCCGTCAGGTTCACGTCGTGGGAGGAAACGATGACGGTTTTCCCCTGCGAGGTGAGGTTTTTGAGAATGCCAAATATCTTTTCCGTTGACCGCATGTCGAGGTGGGCAGCGGGCTCGTCCAGGACCATCAGAGTTCCATCCTGGGCAACGGCGCGGGCAAGGAAAACACGCTGCCTCTCACCTGCCGAAAGCTCGTGCAGGTACCTTCCCCTCAGCGGAGAAACTTCCATCATCACCATCGCTTTTTCCACAATGGAACGATCTTCGGTCCCCAAAGAGCCGAAAAATCCCCTGTGAGGAAACCGCCCCAGTGAAACGAAATCGAAAACAGTCAGTGGAAAATCGGCGGGCATTTCGTCTCCCGCGAAGGATATCAGAGAAGCCAGCTCTCTTCGCCCGAAGGAGGAGATTTCCCTCCCGGCAACGGAGACGGTACCCGATGTGGGCGCGAGAATGCCGCAGATCATCTTCAGCAGGGTCGTTTTACCCGAACCGTTCTCTCCCAGGACGAATACCATGTCCTCTCCGCTAAAGGAGAGATTCAAACCCGCGAAGAGGGGCGTCGACCCGTAACTGAAAGCGGCGTTTTTCAGAGAAACCACCGGATCCGTCATCAGAGCCTCCTGCGAAGGATGTATATGAAGAAGGGCGCCCCTACGAGGGCCGTAATCGCACCGATCGGCAGCGACCCCGTGGAGAGGACGGATCGGGAAATGACATCTGACAGGGCCAGAAAGGCGGCGCCGAGAAGAAACGAACCGGATATGACGCTTCTGTGAAGGGACCCGGTAAATTTCCTCACCATGTGGGGGATGATGAGACCCACGAACCCTATGAGACCGGAAATGGATACCACGGCACCCGTCAAGAATGACACGATGATGAAAAGGACAGCTTTGAACTTCTCCACATCGAGCCCGCTCTGAAGGGCGGTTTCATCTCCGAGAAGCATGACATCCAGGCCCCGTGCCATAAAGAGCAAAAGGAGCGTCGAACCGACGACGAGGGGAATGAGGAGCCGCACGCTGCCGGCGGTGGCGTATGAAAGATCTCCCATGAGCCAGAAGAGGGCACCGGGAATTTTCCCCGGGGGGATCACCGATATAAAAAGAAGGATTATCGCGTTCATGAAGGCTGCAACTATGACGCCGGTGAGGATGAGCCTCCCTCCGGACCGCTTGCCGGAAACACCGGCCAGAGCGAAGACGGTAAAAGCCGACGCTGTTGCCCCGAGAAAAGAGAAAAGGGGCAGCAAAATTCCACCCGTCATCCCCTCTGCGACGAGAAAAGAAAGGACGGCACCGGCAGCCGCCCCTCCCGAGACGCCGAGGATGTAGGGATCGGCGAGAGGATTCCCGAGAACGGTCTGAAATATGGAGCCGCCGACGGCGAGCGATCCGCCGGCAAGAACGGCGAGCAGGGTCCTCGGTATCCGGAGTTCAAGGATCACCCTGACTCCGGGCGTCTCCCCCTTCGAAAAAGTGAGAAAAGAGACGAGGCCCCTCCACACCTCACCCGGGCCTACCCCGTACGGCCCGACGAAAAGAGAGAGAAACCCCGTGAAGACAAACAGCAAAAATGCCATGAGAAAAAAGATACGCTGTCGCTCCCTACCCATCACCGCGGCCTGTTGATGATCTTCTCCATCTCAACCATCCCCTCAAATAACCGTGGACCGGGCCTCGTGTAGATGTCCGAGTCCACGGGAATCAGTTCGATCGCATCGCTCTTAAGTATGCTCCTCAACCTGTCCAGTTGACCCTCGCCCGACTGCTCCCCCATCGAGGGCACCCAGAAGATCAGATCCGGCGACAGGGACAAAATGTCTTCCACCCCCAGGCGGGGATAAGAAAGGTCGTACCGTGCGGCAACATTGACCCCGCCGGCCCGCTCAATCATTTCGTCGATGAAGGTCCTTTTGCCTGCAGCGATCAGTGGACGTTGAGAGACGAGAAAGAGAACCCGGGCTTTTTTCTCCCCCCGACGCCCATTTCCCCGTTTCAACTCCGCTCTCAGGGAATCGATCCGATTGAATATATCTCCGGGCGCGCCCGTAAGACAGGCGATATTTTCCATGGTGGCCAAAATTTCCTCCATATTCCGTGGGTTTATGACAAAACCGGGGATTCCCGCTCCCTCGAGAAAATCCACCGCTTGCCGCGGATTGCCGTCTTTCGTTGCGATAACGAGGTCGGGGTCGAGGGAGATGATCTTCTCCATATCGGGGTCGTATATCCCCCCGATTTGCTCTATCAAATTCGCCTCCGCGGGATAGTTACAGAACCGGGTAACTCCCTTCAGGAGAGGTCCGGCCTTGGTAAAGAACAGGATCTCCGTTATGTTCGGAGCGAGGGAAACGATACGGCTGAAGGAACCGCACCGGACTGATTTCCCCCGAACATCCTGCACATATGTCTCCCCTTCAACACGGGGAATGCCACTGCCGAATCCGAAAAGAAGGATAAGCAGCAGGAGAAGGTGTCTCGATCTCGTCATATCGGGATGCACGGAACGTTAATCACCGCCCTCCGAAGAGGCCCGCGTTGCCAGTCGCATCATGACGACTCAACGGGCGGATCCGAGTGAGGATGGCTATTTTTATTTTAAATCACAGATTTTCCAAATGTTCCACGAATAAATAAGCGCCGGGCCGCAGATGGGGTCCTTTACAGAGAGGGGGAAAAAGGATAGAATCCAACGATAACTTTCTCTCGAGATGAACATGACGCCAAACACGAAGAGGGGGTTCGTGCAGTTTTTCTTGCATCTGGCCGCATCTGTATTCATCGGGATATCGGTTTACGGCATCCTTATATACTGGGATGAACCCAAAGGTCTGACTCCTCTTCTGTCCGTCGGGCTCGGCTTCGTCGCTCTCATTTGCGTTTTTCTCATCGTATTTCTCGGAACACGGCTCGACAAATTGAACGCGGAAATCGAAGCGGAAGAGAAGGATGGTGGTTAAAAATTCATGTGTTCAATGAATTTTTCGGAAAAGAGCCTGTTTCCTCCCAGGTGAAGGACTGAAACTTTCCCGGAAAAATCCTCCGCTCTCATCATTGCCTCTCTCATAACGAGGCTGAGATAAGCTCCCGAAAGCGCCGTATTTCCGGCTTTGATCACCTTCCCTCTGAAGCCGGGGGGAAATATACCCGTTACGATCAGAGCCTCCTCATCCACTCCCCTCCCGAATGCGCCCGAAACATAGACACTTTCCACGTCTTCCGGAGCAAGATCGAGCTCCGCGAGGGCCGTTTCCAGCCCCGCCCGTATAGCTCCTTTTGCCGTTTGAAAGTTCCTCACATCGCCCTGACCAAGGTACACAGGCCTGCCTCCCCGCTCGGGGAGATAGAGGAGGAACGCGTTTTCCCCATCGATCTCCGAAAGCCTCCAAAGCACCGAGGGAGGCACCAGGCCTCTCGCCTCGGCGGGGGACAGAATCCTTCCATCAGGTGTCATCACCTTTATCGAGAGAAGAAGGCAAACGAGCGACACGATGCCGCTCCCCGAGATACCGTCAGGCTCGCCACCGCCAATTACCTGCAGCACGATTTCCGTATCATACTCACAGTTCGTCACGGCTCCCGGAATTGCGAGTTTTCCGCACTTCATCTCGGCACCTTCAAATGCCCCACCGCTGGGTGCAGACGTAACGATCCACCTGTCCCCCTTGCGGATCAGAATTTCCGTGTTGGTGCCGATATCGACGAAGACGGCAGGCGTTCCCTCCACATCGAGGGAAAGCGAAATGGCACCCGCAACGAGGTCGCCACCGACAAAAGCACCGGGCGCCGGGTAGAGGATGATGCAGCCGCTTCCGTGTACCGGAAGGGGAAGGGAATCGCTGAGCAGGAGGGTGTCCGTGAGGGGAGGGCTGAAAGGAAACTTTGCCAGGCCCGTCAACGATTTACCGAGGAGAGAGTGCATGATGAAGACATTTCCCGATATGGCCAGGGCGACGACGTTCTCCCTCTTTACCCCGGCGAAACGAAAGAGGTCAGACAGCGATTTCTCTATGCTCCGAAACAGTGCTTTCCGGAGAATTTCCCTGTTGCCGTCGCTTTTGATGCCGTAAGAAATTCTCGAGATGATATCCGTCCCGATGCTTATCTGCCGGTTCAACTCCCGCGATTCCGCCTTTATCGAGCCATCCTTCATGTCGACGAGCAGGGACTCGATAGTCGTGGTGCCGGCGTCCAGGGCAACGCCGCAAACGGGATCCGGAACCCTGCCGAGAAACACCCTGCTTTCCCCCACCTTGAAGACGTAGTTTCCCTCTTCGATCGATGAGAGAGGAAAGGAAGTCCTTTCGGGAACGGGGGAGAGTTCCGCTACGCCCGCAAGCCGAATTGTATCCGCCGGAACGGATATCTCCATATCGGTCGCAACCTTCGTGACGCAGGCGAGGCGGAGTCCCGCGGTTGTGGCTTCTTTTCCCAGAATTTTCTCTTCCGCCTCCAGGGGCGACGAAGCGCCACTTTGAACCGACACGATGCACCTGCCGCACAACCCTCTCCCGGAACAGATGGACTCGATAAACAGACCGCTTCGAATGACGACATCAAGGAGAGTGTGCCCCTCCTCCGCATCGATTTCCATTTCGCCGGGGTGGATTTTGACGGTGAAGGTCATCACCGGTTTCTTTCGACGATGTACTGCGTAAGGGCGATCAGGGCAGACCTCGCCTTCGAGGCCGGTATCGCCTCCAGGTGGAAAATTGCCCGCTCGACGTAGAAGCAGGCCCGCTCTCTCGTGTAATCGATCCCGCCGTTTCGCACGGCCATTTCGATGATCCTGTTTATCACATGGTCGGTCTTTTTCTGTCTCAGCAGCCTCACGGTCCGGTCCCGCTCCCTGCTGGAGCAGGTGGCGAGGGCATGAATCAGGGGAAGGGTAATCTTCCCCTCAACCAGGTCCTGCCCCCTATTCTTTCCCGTTTCGCCGGCGTATCCGAGGTAATCGATTATATCGTCCATGAGCTGAAAAGCTATCCCCGCGTTCTTTCCGTACTCGTAGAGAGACTTTCGCATTCTTCCGTCAACCTTTGCTATTGCCGCAGCCGTCTCGCTCGCCGCCGATATGAGGGAGGCGGTCTTGTTAAAAACGATCTCCAGGTAATCTTTTTCGGTAATATCGGGGGAGGTGCTCATGCTCAACTGGAGGACCTCACCCTCCGAGAGCTGAACGAGGGTCCTGGCGAAAATGGCAAGAATATCCAGGTCACCGTCTCTCACCATGATCTCCGAAGCCCTCGCGAAGAGAAAGTCCCCCACGAGGATGCTTATCTTGTTTCCAAACAGGGAGTTGGCGCTTTCCCTCCCCCTTCTCATCTTCGCTTCGTCTACCACGTCGTCGTGGAGAAGAGACGCCGTGTGCATATACTCGGTGACGCAGGCGTAATCAATCGCCCTCCTGCCGCGATAGTTGAGGGCCCGTGAGCACAGGATGAGGATGGCCGGCCGGAACCTCTTTCCCCCGGAATCGGTTATGTACTGTCCCACGAGCGGAACGAGAGACGCGTTCGAGGCGAGGTTCTTGACCAGGGCCTTCTCGACCCTTTCCATATCCCTGCTTATGTAGGAGTAAACGTCGAAAACATTCATACTCATTGCTCTTCAGGTTAGTATATGTCAAATAACACCTCTGTCAATCACCGCCGCCGTTTGGCAGTTTGAACCCTTTTCCGATAACGTACACTTCGAAGGATTCCTTCCGCGTCGCCCCTGGCCGCTCCTTCGAAACCGAATCGAAGTGCCCCTTCATCCCGCTGACAAGGGCCGCGGTTTCGGGGCCGTCGAAGACCTTGGCGAGAAAGTTCCCGCCCCTGCGGAGAACTTTTTTCGCAAAAGCCAGAATATCGGTCACGAGGGCGGCAGACCTGGCCTGGTCGGCAAATTTCACCCCCGTCGTGTTCGGGGCAGCATCGGATATCACTACGTCGACCCTGCCGCCCGATAACGAAAGGACCGAATCGGCACATCCCTCATCCAGAACGTCACGGCACAAAAAGTGAAAGTTTTCACCAATGAGGCTGCATGCATCGAGAAGATCGATCCCGATGACCTTTCCCTTCTTACCCACAACCTGAAGGGCCACCTGAGACCACCCGCCCGGACAGCAACCCACATCCACCAGGACATCTCCCCGCTTTATGATTTTCTCCTTCCCATTGATCTGGATCAGCTTATAGGCGGCCCGTGAGCGGTAACCTTCCCCCTTTGCCTTGCGGTAATAGTGATCTTTTCTCCGGTAGTGGCTCACTCTTTATCACACCCTATTTTCTTTCTCGCCCCCGAATAGTTCCAGATATCTTCCCGGTTGTGGCACTGCCGGCAATCTTTTTCTTCGGGGATGGAGAGTTTCCCGTCGGGATGCCCCTTTCCCGGACCGTGGCATTCCTCGCACCCGACACCCTCGAGTTTCTGGCCGCGGGGTGCCCGGGGACGGTAGCCTCCTCTTCCGAATCCGGTAGTATGACAGATCAAGCAGTCGGGGTTCATCTCCTCCCTTCGGGTTATCAGGGTCTCGTATGCCCGTGAATGGCTCCCGGCCAGCCAGTGCTCGACCCGTTCCGGATGGCACTTCTTACAGTGAGATGCCCCTACATAGTTTCCATCGCTGCCGGAATCATATTGCAGCTTCCCGATCTTTTCCCGGTAATCCCGGAGGAGGGATTCCATTCCCCCATCTTCGGGTATCGCTTCACCAAGAAGTATCTTTTCGAACCGCACGCTGATTTCCGGCACCCCCGACTCCGCCCGGCCCTCCCCGGAGGATATTCTCTCTTCTACCGGTGCCTTCTTCACATCGTTTCGCGTCCGCCCTTTTTCCGCTGTCTCGCCTGTCGGATCTAAAACATAGCGCAAAACCGCGGGAGTATCCCCCCGCTCTCCCCGGAGCGTGAGCTTGCCGATATACCGGCCCCTGTCGGGCAGTGACACGATGATGCTTTTACCCAAAACAGCGGGTTTGTGGAAGTACCCTGAGTGGACGCTCAAAAACAGGGCGGGGAAGGGGAACGCAAGGGCGAGCTTTCGCTCTGTCCGGTGAGGCAGGTGGCTCACGATGATGAGCAGGTCTGCGTCTTTGTTTCTTTCACCCAGCAGTTTTTCCAGCTCATGCCGCGGGTCTCTCACCTCGTAGCCTGACCATTCCCGGTACTCCTTTTGTATGAACTCTTCCGCAATTACACCCGTTACCAGAACGTTCATGCCGGACTTCTCTATTTCCCGGTATCCCGCAAAAACCCTCTCTCCATTCCGGTAGACATTGAGCTGTACAGCAGCCACACCGAGAGAACGGGAGAGCTCCTGAAGCGTCTCACTCCCCACTTTCAGGTCCAGCTCACCGGGAACGAACAGGTGGTACCCCATCGCGGAAAGGGCGCGGAAAAAGAGTTCTCCCCGCAACTTCAGGTGGGAATGTGAAACTGCGGTATCTCTGCCGGGTGAAAGGAGCATGTCTCCCCCCTCGATGAGCAGAATGCTCTCTCCCTTTCCGCCTTCCCTGCCGAGCGCGTATGCTCTCCTGGCGAGACCGCCAAGGCGACCTTCCTTTCACCCGCAGGGGTAAAGTTCTCCCCTCACATTCTGGGTAAAGTAGATGGAGAGGTCGATGTTCTTCCCCGGTGACGCCGGTTGCAGGGCGCAAAGAAAGAGCGTTACGAGGGCTATTTTGACGAATTTCACTGAAATATCCTTAAAAGATTTCGAACATCGGAGGTGGCGATCAGCTCGATCCCTTTCACCTCTCTGTCAATCGTCTTAAACTGCGAGTCCGGAACGAGAACCCTCTGAAACCCCATTCTCACAGCCTCGCCGATTCTCCGGGCAGGGAGCCGGACACCCCTCACCTCCCCGCCAAGACCCACCTCGCCGAATGCTGTCATGTTCGGCGGTATGGGAACCTCCATCCCACCGGAAAGTATGGCCAGAACCACAGCGAGGTCTGAGCCCGTATCGATTATTTTAAATCCACCCGTCACGTTCAGGTAGAGGTCCGAGTTGAAGAGCTTCACCCCGCAGTGCTTCTCAACAATGGTGGAGAGAATCTGTGAGCGCGAGTGGTCGAGTCCGACGACAACCCTGCGCGGGACGGGAAGGTAGCTTCGGGAAACGAGCGCCTGAACCTCCACCATGATCGTCCTCGACCCGTGGAGGGCGGGGTACACCGCCATGCCGGGAATCTCGCCGTGATTACGACCGGAAAAGACGCCGGAGGGGTCCTGTACTTCCTTCAGCCCCTCCTCTTTCATTTCGAAAATCCCCACTTCCGAAACGGAGCCGAACCGGTTTTTCACAGACCGGAGAATCCTGTATTGATGTTCCTTTTCCCCCTCGAAGTAGAGAACGACATCGACCATGTGCTCCAGCAGCTTCGGTCCGGCTATGGCTCCCTCCTTGGTGACGTGCCCCACCAGCAAAAGAGGTATGTTTTTCGCCTTGGCATAACTGATGAGGAGGGCCGAGGACTCCCTCACCTGAGATACTGAACCGGGAACCCCCGGGGCCGTCTCGGTAAAAAGGGTCTGTATGGAATCCACCACGACCATTTTCGGGTCTATTATTTCCACAGCATCGATGATGGAATCCACGTTCGTCTCGGAAAGAAAAAAAAGGGTCTCCCCGCTGACCCCAAGCCTCCTTGCCCTCATCTTCACCTGCCCATCTGATTCTTCACCGGAGACGTAAAGAACCGTGTGGCCCGATTTTTCCAGGGCTGAAGATGCCTGAAGGAGGAGGGTCGACTTCCCGATCCCGGGGTCTCCCGCCACGAGGACACAGGCCCCGCTCACCATTCCTCCCCCCAGAACCCTGTCGAACTCATCTATGGTGGACCGCATCCTGTCCGCTTCATCGGCCGATATGGCGGCCAGGGGAGCAGCCTTCCCCTCCGGGGAACCCCTTCTTCGCGGGCTCCTGCCGGGTTTTTCCACCCTGACTTCGTGAAGGCTCCCCCAGGTCTCGCACTGCGGGCACCTGCCCAGCCATCCGGGAGACACGTAACCGCACTCGACACATTCGAAGTTTACTTTCCTTTTCGCCACGCGCTGTCCACCTCTTGTAAGATCTTGGCAACGGGGGCCGCTTTTTCAGCGGCGATCCTCTTTACATCATCGTATTCAGGAACGGCCCGCTCCCACCCATCGGGAAATTCAATGACCTTGACCGCCACGGAGCCATAGCTCGTCTCTACCAACTCTCTCTCCCTGCGCAGTTTCACCCTCCTTGCCTCGGCGATCCTGATCCCCGTGGTCGTCGAGAGCGAGAAGAGGGCAGAGACAACTCCCCCTATGTCCTGCTCGCCTGCGATGGCGGTGAACACCCACCCCGGCCTGTTTTTTTTCATCTGCACCGGGGTGATGTAAAAATCGAGGGCTCCCATCTCGAACATCCGCTCCATCAACATCTCCACATGCTGGGGGCTCATGTCATCAACGTTCGTCTCCACGACCACGGCCCGGTCACCCGAGGGAGAGAAATGCGCCTCCCCCCATATGGCGCGCAGGACATTCGGCCTTTCCGGTATGACCATCTGTCCGACACCGTATCCTGCCCCGGCAACGGTGAAGGGTGGCACGGGCTCAAACCTGGCGCCGGCTGAGACGATGAGAGCAGCACCAGTCGGGGTCACCGCTTCCCCCTGAAACTCGGCCTGTTTGAAAACAGCACCCGTCCCCTTCACTATCTCGAGGGTTGCAGGCGCCGGAATCGGATAGGTACCATGGTCAGTTGTCACAGACCCCATCCCCGGGGGAAGCTCCGAGCAATATATGATATCCGGTTTCAGCATATGCAGGTGAGAGAAGAACGTGGCGATATCCACGATCGAGTCTATCGCTCCGATCTCATGGAAGTGAACCTTATCGGGAACGATTCCGTGAACCCGCGATTCAGCTTCGGCGAGTACCGTGAAGGTCCGTACGGAATCGGAGATCACCTCTCCGGGAAGGGCTGAATCCTCAAAAAGACTCCTTATGGTTTCAAGATTCCTGGGGGCCGTTTCCGCCTCAACGCAGGCCACCTCGAACCTCTTCCCCCGTATCCCGAAGGATGTCGCGCCGGCCACCACAACCCTGACGCCGTCGAGCCCGAGGGCACGCGCCGCCTGCGAACCCACATCTTCCCTTCCTGTGAGATCCGCCAGGGCCCCGCAGGCCATATCCCCGCTGATACCGGAGAAACAATCGAAGTAGAGGATCTTTTTCCCCGAAGGCATCCTATTCAATGGTGATCCAGCCGCGTTTTTTTATTGAATCTAAAAATGCCTCAATGTCTTCCTTCGTCTTTTTCGCTTCAACCTCGAAAAGCACCGAAATCTCCTCGACCACTTTGTCCACCCGGTTGATGCCGTTAATCCGGAGCCAGATTTCTGCTCCCACCAGGTTGAGCTGGTGAATCGCACCACCCGCCATGAGAGTGAGCACACCCATATCTTCGAACGCTTCTCCTTTTTTTGCCTTCTCTTTCGCCACCTCGTACAACCCCTCCTCCAGGCGCCACTTGATATCAGGGTTTCTCTTCGGTTTCATTCCCCCTCCCCGGACCGATTCTGTTGAGCAGAGCCGCAAAGTAGGCCGCCCCGAAGCCGTTATCGATGTTCACGACGACGACGCCGGGGGCACAGGAGTTCAGCATTCCCAGAAGGGCAGATATGCCCCCGAAGGATGCCCCGTACCCAACGCTCGTCGGCACCGCAATGACAGGTTTTCCCGACACTCCTCCCACCACCGACGCGAGGGCCCCCTCCATCCCCGCCGCAACGATGATGATGCCAGCCCGGTCTATGACATCCCTGTTGTAGAAGAGCCGGTGAATCCCCGCAACCCCCACGTCATACATCCTCTCCACCCTGTTTCCCAAAAACTCGGCGGTCAGGCCCGCTTCCTCCGCAACGGTGACATCGGACGTGCCGGCAGAAACTACCAGAATGGGATCGCGACTTCCCTTTGTATCGAGCCCGGCTCCCACCGTAACGATGAGCCCCTCGCTTCTGTAGCGGGCACCCGGCACCTCCCGTTCAATCAGGGAACCCTTTTCCCCAGAAACCCTCGTCACCAGGGCGTTCCCGCTCTTTTTGCATATCCTTCGAACGATTTCTACTATCTGGTCCGCCGACTTTCCCTCACCGAACACCACTTCAGGAAAGCCGACCCGGAGATCCCGGTGGTGATCGATGGTGGCATATTCGATGCTCTCGTACACAAAGAGGCGCATCCTCTCCATAGCATCGTTCAGGGTGAGTTTTCCCGATTTGTAGGCATCGAGTATCTGCTCAATCTCCTTCCCTATCCCCGTCATCAATCCTCCTGATCCTCACGAGATCTATCGTTTTTTCCGAGGTGCCGATGACTTTTATCTCGATGCCCTCGTCTTGGATAAACTCGCCGGGCCTCGGAATGCAGCCGCACTTGTCCATTATATAACCTGATATGGTGGTAAAGTCCCCCCTTGTGAAATCCAAACGCAGGAGGTTCTCGACCACGCTTATGGGAGCTTTCCCGGAAACCACGTATACGCCTTCTGACTCCTTCCGGGAATAGAACTTGGACTTGTCGAATTCGTCCTCGATCTCACCCACCACCTCTTCGAGAATGTCCTCGATCGTGATGATACCCGTCACACCGCCATGTTCATCCACCACGATGCTCAGGGGCATGCTCCCTTTCTTGAGAAGTTCCAGCAATTCGTCGATGGGAGCAGACTCGGGCACAAACAGGGCCTTCCTCATGATGGACGAAACGGGCAGATCGATAGATTCGACGGTGAACGCGTCGAGTATATTGATGAAACCCGTGACGTTGTCGGTCCTGCCGCTGAAAACCGGGTACCGTGAAAATCCCCTGACCGATGCGACCTTAACGGCTTCCCTGATCGTTCTGTCTTCCCTGAATAATATGACATCGATAAGCGGGACCATGACGTCTTTCACTTTCTTTTCCGAGTATTCGAAAACCCTCCCGACCATCTTCTGCTCCAGTTCCTCAACATCCTCACCCCTTTTGTACTTGGTGGCCATATGAATCAGTTCCTCCCTCGTCACACCCAGCTTCGCCGGTACGTCCACTTTGAAAACCTTGAGAAAAACCTCAGATAAGGATGATACGAGTGCAACAAAGGGGGCGAATATGAAGCTGAAAAAGTGAATGAAGTATATGGCAAAGGGAGCCAGTCTTCGGGCGTGAGCCTGAAATATCGATTTCGGCAATATCTCTCCGAAGATCGAAACGAGAGGGACCAAAAGTGCAACCGACAGGATCTCACCATATTTTCCATACTTGGATATAAAAAAGGTGGTCACAAGAATCGTGTTCGCCACGACGGCCATATCCGTGCCCGTCAGGGAGGTCGCAAAGACCTTTTCCGGTTTTTCCAGTTTGTCCAGGGCTAACCGGGCATAGCGCTTCCCCTTTCCCGCCTCGTCCTTCAAAAAAGACCGGTCCACGGATATTATTGCAATCTCGGAGCCGGTGAAGAGCCCTTCGATAAAGAGGAACAGTATTATCAGGGCGATACCCTCAAAACCCATCATCCCCTCCCTCTGCTTGCATCTTCTGGACTTTCACGTCAAGGATTCGTATTCCCTTGAGCTTTTCGACAGTGAATTCAATATCGCCGTGGAAAACCTTCTCCCCCCGTTTGGGCAGGTATCCGAACAGGTGGAGGATAAAGCCGGCGATGGTTTCAAACTCTTCATCTTCGATCTCCGTGCCGAAAATCTGATTGAACTTATCGATTGCCATCTTGCCGCTGATGACATTCGTCATCTCATCGATATCCCGTAATTCGTCTTCTTCCCTATCGTATTCGTCCCGTATTTCTCCGAACAGCTCCTCGAGGATATCCTCCATCGTCGCGATTCCCGAAACGTCACCGAACTCATCGATGATGACGGACATATGGGTCTTCCTTTTTCTCAAATCGCTCAATAGATCGGAAAGTCTCTTCGTCTCGGGGACGAAATAGGGCTCGCGCAGATACTGGTGCCAGTCCACATCCGTTGTCTGGTCTTCGGCGTGTTCCAGAATCTCCTTGAAATAGAGAATTCCGATGATGTTGTTTCTCTCTTCCCTGTATACCGGTATTCGTGAATGGCGGTACAGCTTTATCTGAGAAACGACATCGACGAATCGTGCCGACGACTCGATCATAAACACGTCGTTGACCGGTGTCATAACTTCGTATGCAGTCTTGTCTCCGAGATCGAATATATTGTGTATCAGCGATGATTCCGCGCGGTCCAGCTCGCCAATTTTCTCTCCCTCGTCAACGAGGGTTCTGAACTTGCTCTCGGAAAAATAGAGAAGATCTTCCGATTCTTTGAACCCGAAGAGGAAGAGGAACCCCCCTGCTATTTTCTCAACGAGATATCGAAAGGGACCGATGATTCTCATAAAATACTTGAGGGGGAAGGAGGCAAATTTCACGTATTTGGACGAATGGGCAAAGGCGATGCTCTTGGGGATAAGGTCGCCGAACATCAAGATGGCGAATGTCGATATGATGAGCGAGTATATTTCACTGCCCGTGTAAAGGGCCCGGGTAAACAGACCGGTGATGATCGATGAGATTGCAATGTTCGCTATCTCGCCCCCGATCAGGATTGTGATGATGAGGCGCCGCGGATCAGCCCTCAGATATGAGATCCGGGAATAGTGGGACGGTCCCGTTTCCTTGATGATGTTCAGCTCCGGCACAGAGACGGAAAAAAACGCCGTCTCGGAAGCGGAGAAAAACGCCGACATGCAAAAGAGAATGAGAAGATAAATGAGTACACTCAATGATCCTTGATCTCCCTCACGGCAAAATGATTAAAAAACGGCTTTGCCCGGCCCGGCAGCTTCACGGTGCGGCCCTTTCTTTGCAGGTAGATCCCCCTCTTCCTGTCGATCGACCCGATTCTGTGGATTCTCGACTTTCCCGTCCACCCGGAGAGGATTCCCACTTTTTTCGGGCTCGCCGTGAAGAGGAGGTGATAGTCCTCGCCCCCGAAAAGAGCCGCATCCTCCCACTCATATCCGAACCTGAGGGCAGCTTTTTTCAATCCCGCCGATACCGGAACCTCGGACAGGTCGATTGTGGCTCCCGCTTTCGAGGCTCTCAGCATGTGACCCAGGTCGGCGAAGATGCCGTCACTGGTGTCGATCATCGCGGTGGCAACCTTCCGTTCTCTGATAAAACAGCCGAGCTCTATGTCCACCTCCGGGCGAAGGTGCCGGTCAAACGCCTTTTTTTCCGTTCGCGAGGCCTTCTTTCGTGAACAGCCGTCCCTGAGGAGGGACAGGCCGAGGTGAGACAGCCCCGGAATGCCCGAGAGGTAGATCTGGTCCCCCATTCTCGCGCCGCTGCGGTTCACCGGAGGCCCTTTGAGGACACCGATCAGCGTCACCGCAATGACGAATTTCTCGGCCCGGACCGTGTCGCCGCCGCCGAGAGAGACACCGTATCGCCGAAGAGCCCGCTTCATTCCCCGGGCAAATTGCCTGACAAAAGAGGTCCCTGCCCCTTCCGGGAGACCGATGCCGACGAAGGCTGCCAGGGGACGGGCCCCCATTGCGGCGATATCGCTGAGATTTACCAGAATGGATTTTTCCCCCACGAGGTCCGCCGGGAAGTAGGTCAGGTCGAAATGGACATCCTCTACCAGCATGTCGGTGGTGACGACCGTCTTTCCGCGCACCGGCCTCAGCACAGCCGCGTCGTCGCCCGGACCAACATCGAAGGCAGCGGATGAGGGGATATTTTTCAGAAAAATCTCTCGAATTATTTTTCTTTCGCCAATTTCCCCTAACGAAGAATCTTCGTCTTTCCCGGGACTCATCCGGACTCACTCCCTCTTTTCGAGCCGACACGTGCGATCTTTTTTCGGGTGCTCCTTTTCGCCCGTTTCTCGCTTTTCTTGAAAGGATCCTCCCTCAGGGCGATCGCGAGTACCTGGTCCATGTTCGAAACGAGTTCGAATCTCAGTTTCTTTCTGATGTAGGGGGGGAGATCGTCCAAATCCTTCCTGTTGGGCTCGGGCAATATCACGACCCTCATCCCGGCCCGGAGCGCCGCGAGGGACTTTTCCTTCAACCCTCCTACGGGGAGAACCTTCCCCTTCAAAGTTATCTCCCCAGTCATGGCCACATCCTTCCTTACCGGTACCTCGGTCAGCGCGGAAACGAGAGCGGTTGCGATCGTGATACCCGCAGATGGGCCATCCTTCGGGATCGCCCCAGCTGGCACGTGGATGTGCATATCCGTCGTCCCCGGGAAGTCCTCCCTGATGCCGATAGCCGTAGCCCTGGACCGGGCGTAGGTAACGGCTGCCTGCGCCGACTCCTTCATGATCTCGCCCAGGTGGCCCGTTATGGTAATTCTCCCCTTCCCCCTGACCAGGGAAACCTCCATGAACAGGAGATCCCCTCCTGCCATGGTCCAGGCCAGGCCCGTGGCGACTCCGAGCTGGTCCTCTGCTGCCTCGCTCTCGGGGATAAACTTGGGAGGACCGAGAAACTTGTGTATCGTATTGGCGCTGATTTTGAACGTTTTTTTCTCCCCCTCGGCGATCCTCCTAGCAAGCTTCCGGCAGACGTTGGCTATTTCCCTCTCGAGGTTCCGAAGACCGGCCTCTTTCGTATACTGATTGATTATCCCGAGGAGGGCACCGTCGGTGAAGTGTATTTTTTCCTCCTTCAGGCCGTTCTCGTCCATCTGCCTTGGGACAAGATATTTCCTCGCAATCTCGAGCTTCTCGATGTCCGTGTAGCCGTGTATGTTGATGACCTCCATCCGGTCCCTGAGCGCCGGGGGTATGGGATCGGCGAGGTTGGCCGTCGTGATAAACATAACCTTCGAGAGGTCGAAGGCGAGGTTGAGGTAATGGTCCGAGAACATGAAGTTCTGCTCGGGGTCGAGAACCTCCAGAAGCGCTGCGGAAGGGTCTCCTCTGAAATCCATGCCGAGCTTGTCTATTTCATCGAGCATGAACACCGGGTTGTTGGTTCCCGCCTGCTTTATCCCCTGAATGATTCTTCCGGGAAGCGCTCCCACGTAAGTCCTCCTGTGCCCCCTGATCTCGGCTTCGTCTCGGATCCCGCCGAGCGACATTCGGATAAATTTACGCCCTATGGCCCTTGCGATGGACTTGCCCAGGCTTGTCTTACCCACGCCGGGGGGGCCCACGAAGCAGAGGATAGGCCCCCGCATGTTTCTCTTCATCTTCCTGACTGCGAGGTACTCGAGTATCCTCTCCTTGACCTGATCGAGATCGAAGTGGTCCTCGTCAAGGATCCGTTTCCCCGTCTTCAGGTTGAGGTTGTCCTTCGTCGACTTGCTCCAGGGCAATTCCACGATCCAGTCGAGATAGGTCCGCACGGTGGCAGCCTCGGCGGAGTCGGGGTGCATCAACTCGAGCCGACGCAGCTGTTTCTCCGCCTCTTTTCTGCCCTCCTTGTGTATACCCGATTCCTTGATTTTTAGCCTGAGCTCATCGATTTCCTCCCCTTTCCCGTCGATATCGCCCAGTTCGTGTTTTATCGCCTTGAGCTGCTCCCTCAGGAAATACTCACGCTGCGTCTTGCTCATCTCCTCCTTCGCCTGATCCTGTATCATCGTCTGCATTTCGGCCACCTGCAGCTCCCGGGAGAGCAGGCTGTTTACCTTGCCGAGCCGCTCCACGGGATCGACCACTTCCAGGACGGATTGGGCCTCCTCGATCTTCAGGCGCAGGTTCGACGCCACCAGGTCCGCCAGTATTCCCGGGCTGTTGATGTTCTCCATGACCATGGAAATCTCGGAGGGAAGGTTCTTCAGGTTGAGGATCTTCTCGATCTTCTCTTTCACCGACCTCATGAGCGCCTCGGTCTCGAGGGTAATCTCCTTGACCTCCGGCTCGGGTATCTTCCTTATCCGCACCATCATGTGGGACTTCACCGGAGAATATTTGCTGATCTCCCCCTTCACGATGCCCTGGATCAAAATCTTTATTCTCCCGTCGGGGAGTTTCAGCATCCGCATAATCATAGCAACCGTACCGAAGCTGTAAATCTCATCGGTCTTCGGCTCCTCGACGGACGCGTCCTTCTGCGCCGCCAGAAAGATGTACCGGTTACCGGCGAGGGCCTTGTCAACGGCCGCGATGGAGGCCTCCCTTCCAACGAACAGAGGCAGGGTCATGTAGGGAAAGATAACGATATCGCGCACGGGAAGAAGCGGGAGGAGATCGGGAATCTCGCTGTATTCGCTCACATCCTTCTCTTCCCCTTCCGCTATTTCCTCCGTCTGATCCGCTCGTTTTCCGAGAGTTTCATGTCCTTTCAATGCAGGTCCCCCTTTCTCAATTCTCTTCGATTTCAACAGCAACTTTTTTCCCTTTCCCTCTCTTCTCTTCGCACTTTTCCACGTAAAGCTTCAGTATACCGTCCCGGTAAGAAGCTTTCGTCGCCAGCATATTGACAGGGCCCATGAATTCGAATACTTTCCGGAACATCCCGTAGTGCCTCTCCATGCAGAGAAATATCGTCCCCTCCCCGCTCTTGTTTTCTCTCTTCGATCCCTGAACGATCAGCCGATTGCCGGCAACATCGACAGCCAGGGTCCCCACGTCGACTCCGGGAAGCTCGATCACGATATGGACACCCGCTGCCGTCTCGAAAATATCCGTTTTGGGCGAAAAGACCCTCGATCTCTCCCTCGCAAATGTTTCTGCCTCTTCCTTCTTCCCTGAAAGATCCAGAAAAAATGTGCTCTTCCCAAAATCGTTCACGTCTAAAGTACCGCTCCTCAGAACCTGAAATTTTGCTCGACGATTTTTCTGATGTAACGTCTCACCTCGTTTTTCATGTCGGGCCTTTTCAATGCATAGGCGATGTTCGCTTCCAGGAAGCCGACTTTGTTGCCGGCATCGTACCTTTTGCCCTCGAACAAAACGGCGTATACCCCCGTTTTCCCGATCATGCTCCGCATCGCATCGGTGAGCTGTATCTCTCCGCCGGAGCCCGCCTTCGTCTTCGAAAGGGCTTCGAATATCCCATAGGGCAATATATATCTTCCGATTATCGCCATGTTCGAAGGAGCCCGCGAAGCCTCCGGTTTTTCAATCATATCAAGGACTTCGACAACGTTTCCTCTTCCCGGTCCGGGGCTAATTATACCGTACCGTGAGACTTCCTTCGGGTCAACTCTTTCAACGGCCACATACACACCCGGACCATGCTTCCTGCGGGCTTCTATCATCTGGGCAGTCACCGGCACCTTTGCGTCTATGATATCATCTCCGAGAATTACGGCGAAGTCCTCTCCCCCCACGAGGTCCCTCGCCTGCAGCACGGCATGGCCGAGGCCAAGGGGCATGTTTTGCCGCACGTAGTAATATTTCGCCATTTCACTGATTTCCCGTATCTCCTTGAGTTCCTCCTTTTTCTTCTTCTTCCTCAGAAACTCTTCCAGCTCGAAGGAAATGTCAAAATGATCCTCGATTGCATGCTTTCCCCTCCCCGTCACGATTATGATCCCCCTGATCCCTGATTTCACCGCTTCCTCAACGCAGTGCTGGATCAAAGGCTTGTCCACCAGGGGTAGCATCTCCTTCGGCGAGGACTTGGTGGCGGGAAGAAATCTCGTCCCCTGTCCCGCAGCCGGGAATACCGCCTTTTTCACTCCCATTTGGCTCCTCCTCTTCATAAAGTATCGCCCGATCAATAGACAGGAACCGCCGTTTCCATCACGCTTCCCCTGTCTGCTCGCAATATGGTCAGGTTTCTTATCGCCCTGCTGGCTACGGTGAATTCGACCTTTCCGCTCACCCCGTAATATCTCTCCTGGCTGTAGAGTTCTCTCTTGAAACGCTCCCTGAGAGAGGAATAATCAAGCCCCAGAATCGAAACCCTCCGGAGATAGGAATCGAACATTTCGCCCAGGTCATAGCCGTATGCAGCGAACCTGTCCGGCATCTGCCCGAAGTGGCCCTGAAAACCCTCAACGAATGCCTGGATCTTTTCCGACGAGGAATAGGGGTTAAAGTCAGTGATACAATAAAGGTCCTTCAGATCTGCCTTTCCCTCATTCAAAAAAGCTGCATCTGCCCACGAAGAAAAGACAAAATAGGGCACCTTGACATTGTAGTAGACCATCTGTGCGTGGAGAGCAAACCCCCTTTGGGGAACGTCGAGCAAGAACACCCCGTCGAAGGGAACAGGCATGACGACATCCTTCTCCTCTACGCTGGCGTACTCCTCGAAGTTCTTCTCCCTCACGACACTCTTTATGAGTCCGACAAATTCCTTGATCTCCGGTGCGTACGGCTTGTCGACTACGATATCGATACCCTGCATCCCAGCCGCTTTGAGCACTTCTTTCCTGTAGGCCCTGCCGTAACCATTTTCGGGATAGAGGAGAGCAACTTTGAAGACCCCCGAGGAAAAAGCGTAGTTCACCAGTTTCATGGCCTCCTGGGCCGGTTTCAGGCCGAAATTGACCAGACCCGTTCCCCGGGGAAGATACTTCTGCCCGAGATAAAAGATCAGGGGATAATTATCTCTCGGGCTCAGGAAATATCCCTCTCGCCCCGACAGAGGACCGATGAGGGCCACAACCTGGCGATCAACCCTCCCTCCCTCGAGGTGGCGTGCAAGCATCGACGCGTCCCCGTAGGTGTCGTAGACATCGATAAAAAAGGAGTCCTCGGACAGTCCCCTCTGGTAGCTGTTCTTCAAAAAGACCATCTCGAGCCCGGAGAGAACCATCAAGCTGAAATCGGAATAGGGTCCGTTGAAGGGAAGATAGACGGCTATTACGGGTTTCACCCCTTTCTCTTCGTTCAGCCTTTCCGCTATCTCGAGCCCTCTCTTCTCGTCGCCGGTAAAATCAGAAATATCTAAATATTTCGTTAGGAAATAGCGGCAGAAACCGAACATTCGCTCTTCGAGACATCGCTTCGCCGCAAGATAGGAGATGAGCGACCTGAAATGGAGCGTATTGGTGCTCTCCAGGGCTCTTCGAAAAACGAAGGGATTGGAAATCCTTTCAAAAAGACCCGTGAGCTGTTCGGTAGCGCTCTGGTAGATCTGGATCCTGTTCTCGTAATCACCCAGAACGAAAGCTTTCTCGAACTCCACCGATGCGTCCACCGGATTTTCGAGCCTCACATCGGTATCTGCCATGAAGATATACATCTCCATTTCGTCAAAACCAATGAACTGCGAATCGGTGAGAAATTCCGCCACCTGCTTCGCCTCGCGGTACCATCCCATCTCGACGAACAACTTCATTCGGAGGTGCATCGCCGAATAGAGATTGTACCGCGCCTTCAGCATGGGGAGCGATTTTTCCACCGCTTCGTAGGCCCTCTGGTAATCTCCGAAGGCGTAATATATTTTCGCCATGCGATAGTAAACGAACCCCTTCCTCTCATCATCGACCGGCAACTTCGTGAGGGATTCGTAAAAACGCAGTGCGCTTCTCGCACCCTGTCTTCTGATGATATTCTCGCCGCGAATGAGGTCCACGGCCGACACTCTCACCGGCTCCGCTTCTTGCCCGATCCGGTCCGTTTGAAGCGTCTTGGCATCGCCTTCTGCCTGTGGGTTGGCTTGCATGGCGAAAAGAAGAGAAACGAATAAGATCAGCGCTGACAGCACCGTTTTCTTTAAGGCAGCGTGGGGATTTGACAAAAATGCGCCTCCCTCACCCGAAGATCTCCTTTACTTTCTCGAGGAAGCTCTTTCCGAGGGGTCCCGCTTCCCCTCCCGACAGCTTTTGGAACTCCCGCAAAAGCTCCTTCTGATCCTTCGTGAGCTTCCGGGGAACTTCAATGAGAACGCGAACGATAAAGTCACCCCTCCCGTAACCGTTCAGAACGGGCACTCCCTTCCTCTTGAGAATAAACTCGGTTCCCGACTGCGTTCCCGAAGGAATCTTCAATTTCTCCTTTCCTTCCAGGGTAGGGGCTTCGAGCTCCACCCCGAGAGCAGCCTGAGGAAAAGAGAGGGGTATCTCACAGATTATGTTGTTACCCACCCGCTGAAAGAGTGGATGAGGCTTCACGGATACGATAACGTAGAGGTCACCGGGCGGGCCTCCGTGCTTGCCCTGCTCGCCTTCCCCGCGCAGTTTCATCCGCGTGCCGTTGTCCACACCGGCGGGTACCTTGACGCTCACCTTTTTATCTTTCCGCACCGACCCCGTCCCCCGGCACTTGGGACAGTATTCACGGATCATCCTTCCCTGGCCTTTGCACCGCCCGCAGGTTCTGGTGACACTGAAAAAACCCTGCTGATATGACATCTGGCCGCTTCCGTTACAATCGGGACATTTATCTATGGATGTTCCACCCTTGGCCCCTGTACCCCCGCAGTCAACGCAGGCCTGGTGGGTCGGGTACTTTATCCGTTTCTCCGCCCCGAAAACCGCTTCATCAAATTCGATCTCCAGGTTATACCGTAAATCTGCTCCCTTCTGGGCCCTCGTTCTCGTTCCCCTTCCGAATACGTCGCCAAAGAACTCGGAGAATATATCCTCAAACCCTCCCATGTGGAAGCCAAAATCGCTGAAACCGTAACCTTCGGAACTCGCCGAACCCATCGAGGTCCCATAGAGATCATACATCCTCCGCTTTTCCAGGTCGGAGAGAACAGAGTATGCCTCGTTGATCTCCTTGAACCTCTCCTCGGCATCCTTGTCGCCGGGGTTCCTGTCGGGATGATATTTCAGGGCAAGCCTGCGAAAGGCACTCTTTATTTCTTCTTCCGAGGCGTTTCTCGCAACGCCGAGTATCGTGTAAAAATCCTTTCCTTCTCTCAAATCGGCCACCGCTCTATTCGTTCAGCAAAGGTTTATTTCATCAGGGTTTATTCATTATATATCGTTTTTCGGAAAAAACCTGCAAAAGCACGAGGCGAATCAATTAACCGTCGTGTCCGAAGACCCCGGGTCATCGATTTCACTTTTTTCCCGTTCGGCAACCACCACCACCTGGACGGGTCGGATGAGCCTGCCGTTGAGCATATACCCCTTCCTGAGGACCTGATAGATTGTCCCGGGTTCCATGGTAGGAACGGAAACGCTCGAAATTGCCTCGTGGACGCTCGGGTCAAAGCGGTCATCTTTGTCGTCGAGCTGCTCGACGCCGAATTTTTTGAGGACCTTAAGAAACTCGTTGTAGGTCAGCTCGACACCGGAGAGCAGCTGGCTGTTTCCCTCGTCCTCTCTTCCGTGGATCATGCCAAGCTCCAGGTTGTCCAGAACCGAGAGCAGTTCCCTGATCAGTCTCTCGTTTCCAAAGGCGATGAGCTGTTCCTTCTCCTTGGCAGTCCGTTTCCTGAAGTTGTCCAGTTCGGCGTGGAGATAGAGTATACGGTTCGAAAGCTCTTCATTCTCTCGCAATAGCCGTTCGTTCGCCTCTTCGAGGGGCTCCTCGGTTTTTTGCCCCTCAATTCCCTCCACCGGAACTCCCTCCGGAGTCGCTTCTTCTGCAGGCGCTATCTCGTTCCCCTCTTTCTCGACCATATCGTCATACTCCCGGTCTTTCTTTTTTCCGGACATATCTTCCACCTCAGTTACTGATTAGTTGTCTTCGAATTTTCCGCTCAGCAGCGAAGCCGTAAATTCTACAAAGGGGATTATGGCCCCATAATCCATTCTCATCGGCCCGATCACGCCAACCTTTCCTATCGTGGAATCAGACCTGCGATATCCTGCCGAAATTACAGACATATCTTTGAACTCATCGAGAGGATTTTCCGCTCCGATGGTTATCTGCAACCCCTCTGAGGACATGGTGTTGTCTATGAGCTTCAAAAGGGTCGCTTTCTGCTCGAAACTCGTTATGACCTGTTTGAGTTTACCCAGGTTTTCCGCAAACTCCGGCTGGTCGAGGATCTTCGACTGTCCCTCGACGATAACCTTCGCCTCGCTGATCTCGAGGGCCTTGTCACCAAGATTGAGTGCCTTCTTGACCAGGCGGTTGTACCGTGCCTTCTCCCGACGAAGCTCCTTCATGATGATCTTTCTCGTCTCTTCGATGGTCCTGTTTTCCACGATCTCCTGATTCAGGTAATGGGAGATCCTGTCGAGCTCATCCTGGGAGATGTCCTCGTCGTGGTCGAACACCCTGTTCTGGACCAGGCCAGACTTCCCCACGAGTAGCACGAGGATCCTCCTCCTGCTCAGTAAAACGAAGCCGATGTGACGGAGGACAAGATGGCCCGGACCCGGAGCAAGGATGAGGCAGGCATGCTGAATGCTGTCAGACAGGATCCTGCTCGTTTCTATCAACATCTCGATCATGTCGGTTTTGAACTGGTCTACCTTGTCGCTGATGGTATCCATCTCTTCCTTCTTGAGATACTTCAGTTCCATCAACCTCTCAACATAGTAACGGAATCCCGCTGTGGTGGGTACCCTTCCGGAAGAGGTGTGGGGCTGATACAGGTAGCCCATATCCTCGAGGTCCGACATGACGTTCCTGATGCTGGCCGAACTCAAATTCAGGGGAATCTTCTTCGTTATAGTACGGGACCCCACGGGACCAACAACCCGAACGTACTCCTCGACGATCGCCTTCAGTATTATGTCCTCTCTCCGATCCAGCCTGTTCATCTGTGTTTTCCAAACACCCTGTTTAGCACTCTTTTGTCTTGAGTGCTAAAATTTAAAATACCAGAAATTAAGGGCTATTGTCAATAGTCGCAACGCCCGGAAGGCCTCTCCCGCACCGCAGCTTTGGCCGCAAAGAGGGTGGGAAAACGAGGCACTCACCGCAAAAGAGAGTCGCCGGAGCGAAGCAGGTCGAGAAGCTCCATCCTTGTGGCATACCTGGTTCTGAACACCCCCAGCATGGCCGACGTGACAGCCTTTGCGTGCTGTTTTTCAACCCCCCGCATCATCATGCAGAGGTGATATGCCTCGATGATCACGGCCGTTCCGTGGGGCTCGAGGGTCTCTTGAATCGCAGAAGCGATCTCCTGCGTGAGCCTTTCCTGAACCTGCAGCCTGCGGCTGTATATCTCCACAACCCGGACAATTTTTGAGAGGCCGACGATATTCTTTTTCGGCAGATACGCCACGTGGCACTTCCCCAGAAACGGAAGGATGTGGTGCTCGCAGAGACTGAAAATATCGATATCCTTCACGATGACCATCTCGTCGTACTCTTCCGCGAAAAGGGCTCTCCTGAGCACATCCCGCGGGTCCAACCGGTAGCCGGAGGTGAGATACTTGAAGGCCTTCTCCGTCCTCTCCGGTGTCTCCTTGAGACCCTCACGGGACGGGTCCTCACCTATTTCCCGGATTATCCTCTCGATCAACTCCTTCATCTCTCAATCCTTCACTTTTTCCTCGCATACTTAATGTAATGTCCTCGGTTCCGTTAGTCAAACAAGAAAGACCGTTTGGAGTTCAGGGTTGAGAGTTCATAGTTCGTTTTAAAAAGCGCCGATGATCAGAAATTCAGAAAGCAGAACAGCAGCACATGCGGGCGGATTGCGGAATGAAAAACCAGAAACTGCAGAGCGGCCTGGTCCTGAAACGGGAAGCTGTGAACTGAAAACCCGTTTTCCTATGAACTATGAACTCTGAACTCTGAACAAACAATTCATTGGTAATCTTATTGAAACGGAAACGATTTATTGGGGTTATAGTTAATTGATGGTTTTCTCGCTCGAAAAAAGAAGCGATGAGACGTTGATGAAACTCCTCTCGCGGGGGAAGGAGGGGGCTTTCGATGTGCTCTTCCGGCGGCACTTTCATCGGCTCGTCTCCTTCTTTTACCGGTCGATCCATGACGAGGAGGCCTCGAAGGACCTGGCCCAGGAAGTTTTTTTGAAAATATTTCGCGCCTCCGAAAAGTACGAAGAACGGGCCAAGTTCACCACCTGGCTTTTTACGATAGCCCGGAACACGCTATTGAACTACTTCAGGGACAGCAAAAAGACGAATCACGCGGTAAACGGAACCATCAAGGAGGAGAGCCTCTACGAGCACAGGATCGAGCGCTACCCATCGACGCTGCCGGATCCGTCGGATATCGCCCAGGCAAGGGAGCTTGGCAAAATTGTCGAGGAGGCGGTGGATACCCTTCCGGAATCATTGAAAACACCCTTCGTGCTCTCCCAGGTAACGGGCCTGTCGTATCAGGAGATTTCCGGGGTTCTGGGGATATCAACCGGCGCCGTGAAGTTGAGAGTATTCAGGGCACGGGAGATGATTATTGCCATCATCGGGGAAAAAGATCTGAAACCGGAGGGCAGGAACGGGGTTTAATACTATCGGAGGAATACTTTGACAGTCGATTGCACGGCAATAAGAGAAATTATCAGCAGGTCCCTGGACGGGGAAGCCGCAGGCGGGGAGCAAACAAAGATGGAGGAGCATCTGAATGCCTGCGGGGAATGCCATAAGTATCACGAGATCCAGAGACTCTTCCAGGAGAAAGTGAGAGATGTGCCCTTGGCGGCACCGGGAGAGATAGAAGAGAGGCTGAGAAAAATCCATCCCGCCCGTGAGCGAGAAGCATTCTGGGGTTGGATCTTCTCCCCGTCCCTCAAACCGGTGCTCGCGGGAATCTGCGGCCTCGTCCTGATCTCGGCGATCGTCTTTTTAAGCAACAAGGAAAGGATGAAAACCCTTTACCTGGCCAGCAACGATGAGCGGGTGATACAAACTCTTTCCGAGGAGGAGAGGGAGCTTCTCTTTTTCCTGGAAGATAGTAACGGCGAGGGTGAAGAAGACTACCTGCAAATGTTAGAGGATCTCGACGAGATGGAAAAACTATTCACCGACGGGAGGACGGAAATGTGATGAAGAGCAAAGTTGGTGCCTGGAAATCGACTCTCGCTTTTTCCCTAGCCGCAGCGCTCATCCTCTTCGTTTGCAGCGGCACCGCCAGCGCGAGGAGGGGTGGCAGAGACGGCCCATCGCCCGAAACGGGGATGCGGGGTAAAATAGCGGACCCCGAAAAGCTCGAGAGATGGAGGAACCTGCCCCCCGAGAGGAAAGAGAAAATAATAAAGAGATACAGAAAGTGGGAGAAGTTCCCTCCCGAGAAGAGGAGGAAGATCCTCAAACGATATCGCAAGTTCAAGAACCTCCCACCCGAAAAGCAGAGGCGGTTGAAAAAAAGGTGGATGATGATGAAGAAGCTCTCTCCCGATGAGCGGGGCCACCTGAAGGCCGGCGTGGGGAAATTCAGGAGTTTCTCTCGGGGAAAGAAGCAGGCGATCAAAAATAACATGCGGAAGCTCCGGAAGCTTCCGCCCGATAAGAGGAGAGAGCGGTTCATGGGAATGGAGTGGCATCGGGACTTCACCCCCGAAGAGAAGCATGCCCTCTACCGGTATTTCTTCGAGATACGGGAGAAATAGTCCAGAGGAAAATCAGTTCAAGGTTCCCTCCTTTCGGTGGCAACGCTCAAATTCTTCCGGCAACTGCCGGAATCAACGGGTTCCTCACCCACCGCCCTTTCCGAAACCGAAATAGACGATTACGAAAAGGGCGATGAGAAAAATGTAGAGCAAATCCCCTTTCGACATTCCTTCGATCCCCCAAACCTATCCGGCACCTGCCGGATTCGGCCTTACGCTCACCCGAAGGGTGAGCCTTTCGGCCCACAGGAGCCAGCGCCCTTTCCCGATAATTTCGTGCTGAATACGCTGAAACCGAGCTTTTTCCCTTCGCCGTTGCAGTGAGGGCACTTCTCAAGCTCCTTTTCCTCCGTAATCCTCTTGTATGCTTCAAAGACTCTCTTGCATTTACTGCATTTGTACTCGTAAATCGGCAATGTTTATTCCTCCATAGTGAATTGTAGACCGGCTCATTTCTCTCAACCCCTGCAAAGGGCCAGATTGTGCAGGATCTTCTCCATCGGGCAAAACCCCGTGAACGCAGACTGGAAAAGATTTGCCCCCAC